>CAYZBC010000126.1:0-10983 GCA_964476535.1 uncultured Maribellus sp. | reverse complement strand
TGCTGTAGTAACAGTCGAAGACAATATAAACCCAACAGTCATTTGTCAGGATTTAACGCTGCAATTGGATGGTACTGGAAATGTGAGCATAACTACAATTGATATCGACAATGGAAGTACAGATAATTGTGGAATAGCCTCGATGACTCTTTCACAAAGCAACTTTGATTGCACAGATGTTGGTACGAACAGTATAATATTAACCGTAACCGATGATAACGGAAATGTTTCAACTTGCACTTCATTAGTAACAATAGAAGATACTGAGAACCCAACGGCAGTTTGTCAGAACATCACCATTCAGCTTGATGCTTCGGGCAATGCAATTATAACAGCAAACGACATTGACAATGGTAGTTCGGACAATTGTAACATAGCCAGTTTAAGTTTGGATAAAACGACTTTTGATTGTACTGAAATAGGAGCAAATACAGTCACATTAACCGTAACCGATGACTATGGAAATTCAGCAACTTGCACAAGTACGGTAACTGTTGCTGATAATGATTTTCCGATGGAGATAGAAGCCACTATCGGACAAACAACGATTGACTGTTACGGAGAAAAAGCAACCGTTACAATCAACCTGGTTTCAGGCGGTGTGGGAACACTCACCTATTGGCTGGCCGGGAATTCCAACAGCACCGGCATTTTTACCGGAATCGATGCCGGTACTTATATCTGGAGTGTCACCAATCCGCTGGGATGCGGAGATACCACGGGGGTTTTTGATGTAGCTCAGCCCGACGAACTTTCAGCGGACATATTGAATACCGATGTAACCTGCTCTTCAGGAAGCGACGGCTCCATCACTATTTCCAATGCATCGGGCGGTACTCCAGCTTACGAATATTCCATTGATGGTGGCGTCTCATGGCAGGCAAACGCCTCATTTACCGGTCTGGTTCCCGATTTCTACCATGTTATGATTCGTGATGCAAATGCTTGTGAGGTTACCCTCAATCCCGCACTTGAAATTTATATTCTTACGGCTGTGGTTGAATATTCCAACATCAGTTGCTTTGGGGCTGATGATGGATGGATTGCCATTTCAAGTCCCGCAGGTGGCTCTGGTAGTTACCAATATTCTTTTGACGATAGAGCTACCTGGCAATCATCAGGAACTCTAAATAGCCTAGAACCTGGAACATATAAAGTTTGGATTCGGGATGCATCCCAGACTTACTGCGAAGTTATTTTAGACAATAATCTGGAAATAGTAGAACCGGTTCAACTTGGAGCCGACCTTGATTACACTGATATTACCTGTTACAATGCAAGTGACGGAACCATTACGGTGTCGAATCCCGCGGGTGGTTATGGCACGTATGAATATACCATCGATGGGGGATTGAACTGGCAATCATCCGGAACATTTACTTCGCTGCCGCCCGGCTTTTATGATGTGCGTATGCACGATGCTTCTGAAATTCTGTGCGAACTGATTCTGGATGGCAGTTTGGAACTTGTTCAGCCCGTTGAACTAGATGCACAGGTGGCTTATTCCGATGTTACCTGTTTTGGTGAAGCAGACGGTACCATCACCATTTCATCGCCCCAGGGAGGTTCCGGAGGTTATGAGTATTCCATTGACGGTGGTGCAATCTGGCAGGCAAGCGGCAACTTCATTAACCTCGCCCCGGGTACCTACAATGTGCAAATAAGGGATGACAATGCCCAGACTTGCGTAGTCATTCTGAATAATAACCTCGGAATTACCCAGCCGCCTGCACTCACCATCGATACCCAACCTACCAACATCAACGATTGTTACGGAAACACGGCAACTTTCAATGTTGGTATTTCAGGTGGTGCAGGAACCATCGGTTACCAATGGGAAAAAGAAACAGCCGGGATTTGGAATCCGATTACCGATGGCGGAGATATTTCGGGGGCAACCACCGGGAGTCTGACGATTTCAAATATCAGTTCAACACGTAATGGTTTGTACCGTGTGATTGTCAGCGATCTCTGTTCATCTGTTACATCTGATGAGCTTACTCTTTTGGTAAATGAAATTACTGCCCTTACTCCTTCGGAACTAAGCTCTGAGATTTGCGAGGGAGACGATTTTGATTTTGAAGTGACCACTTTGGGTTCCACTCCAACAGGCTACCAGTGGCAGGTAAACATTTTAGGAATCTGGACCAACCTGACGGGAGAAACCGCCAGCATTCTGAACATTACTGCTGCATCACCTGCTGAAAGCGGAGAATATCGGGTTGTTGTTACTTTTCCCTCATCCGATGGTCTAGGATGTTCGATCGAAAGCAATCTGGAGTTTGAACGCCATTTAGTTGTTCATCCTAGTCCCACCGTAGATAATCCCGGGCCGCTCGATTTCTGCGATGTGGCCAGCACCATACCCATCCCGTTAACGGGAACACCTGCCGGCGTGGTTGTTTTCGATATTACCGGTGGCACAAGCATTGGTCTGTCTAACCAAACCGGGGTAACCGAAATACCCTCGTTTTCAACCATCGAAGGAACAGCAACTCTAACCATCACTCCCAGTGCCAATGGATGCACCGGAGCATTCATTGAGGTAGAAGTTACGGTGGCGCCTATTCCAACTGTAACGGCGCCGGTCGGGGTCATCTTTTGCAACGGCATCCCCACCACTCCCTATCCGCTGGATGGAACACCTGTCGGAGTTCTTTTTGATATTATTGGTGGAGCTGCCATCGGTCTGACAGATGTAACAGATGTTTCTGGAATTCCCTCATTTATGCCCATTGCCGGCACAGTCACCCTTACCGTAACTCCTAAAATACTGAACTGTACAGGTACTCCTGTTTCATTTACAGTTACCGTACGCGAAACACCAACTGCAACCATTTCGGGCGGGGAAACCGTATGCCGTGGGACAACTGCACCGGTGGTAACGTTTACCAACCCGCTGAATGCTGTTGTGCGGGTAACTTACAACATTAACGGGGCAGGCAATTTCAACACAAACATTCCGGCAAATTCAACCGTCAATAATGCCGTTCCTACCAGTACGTCCGGAGATTTTGATTATGAATTGGTAAGCGTCCGGTACATTACCGAACCCGATTGCGAAAATCCCATCACCGGAAGCGCAGAGTTTACCATTCTGGAACCAACAGTACCTACTCTCGCCGGCCCCGGTGAAATGTGTGTCGGGACTACCGGAAATGTTTATACAACTGAAGCAGGAATGACCAATTACATTTGGAGCATTTCCTCCGGGGGGACCATTACCGATGGAGGAACCGGTACCGATAACACCATTACCATTAACTGGGATACCCACGGAACAAAAAACGTGAGCATAAGATACACTGATACCAACGGCTGTGCAGGTTCCACACCCACAACCAACCCTGTCACCGTGAATCCTTTACCGGTAGTTACCATTACCGGTCCGGCCAGCGTTTGTGCCAATACCACACCGCGTGTTTACACCACCCAGGCTGGCATGACTGACTATGCCTGGACCGTTTCCGGAGGGGGAACCATTACCGCAGGAGGTGGCCTCGGTGACAATACGGTTACCGTTTTATGGCATACCGACGGAGCTCAGACTGTTAGTGTAAACTATACCAATCCCAATGGCTGCGAAGCGGCTACACCAAGAACCAATAACATTACCGTTTTGCCGGAACCCAATATTACTTTATCGGGAGATTTGGTTGCTTGTGAAGGTTCATCGGGTAATGTTTATACCACCGAGTCCGGAATGACCAATTATGTGTGGGTAATATCTGCCGGTGGCGCTATTGTTTCTGGGGGTACCGTAAACGACAATACGGCAACTGTAAAATGGAATACAGCAGGACCGCAAACCATTAGTGTAAATTACACCAGCCCTGACGGGTGCAGCGCTCAGTCGCCTTTTGTGGCAGATATAACGGTAAATCCGAAATCTTCACCCAATATTGCTGGACCTTCAAGTATTTGCGCAGGCAGCGGGGAATATACTTATACCACTGAAAGTGGTATGGATAATTACGACTGGGTGGTTTCTACCGGAGGATTTGTTACAGCCGGGGGAGGGTTGACTGATGATTTTGTAACGGTAAGGTGGGATGCTTCGGGCCCGCAAACTGTAAGCGTGAATTATGAAAATAGTTACGGTTGTCCGGATATAGATCCGGAAGTAAAAAATATTAATGTCAGAATAGCTTCCGTACCTATCATTGCAGGGGTAAGTGAAGTTTGTCAGGGAGCAGAAAGAACCTACACCACCCAGTCGGGAATGACTGACTACCAGTGGTCGGTTTCCGCAGGAACCATTACTGGAGGGGGTACAATCACCGATAATACAGTTACCATTTTATGGGATACTGATGGCAATCAGTCGGTAAGTGTTTTTTATACCGATGGAACAGGTTGTACTTCAACTACAGATATACATCCGGTTACAGTTTATCCCAACGCACAGCCCACCATTACCGGCGATTTTACGGTTTGCAGCGCTTCAATCGGAAATCGTTACGAAACAGAACCAGGTATGACCAGTTATGCCTGGCTGGTATCGGCAGGTGGAACCATTACTGCCGGTGGTTCGGCTACAGATAATTTTGTGGAAATAACATGGGGGTCTGCAGGAACCAGAACTGTTAGTGCAAATTATATTACTCCCGATAATTGTACTCCGGCATCTCCAACGGTTCAGGAAATTACCGTGAACGAATTACCGGAGCTTACTTGTCCTGCTGGCCAGACGGTTTGTATCAATGAAACATCTTTTGCACTTTCCGGAGGTTCGCCTGTCGGAGGTACTTACAGTGGAACGGGAGTAACAGCCGGAACCTTCGATCCTTCTGCTGCCGGCCTGGGTGCACATACCATCACCTATGTTTATACAGATGGAAATTCGTGTACCGGTACTTGTACGTTTATTATTATAGTAGATCCGGTTCCGTCGGTTGGTGATCAGAATTATACCATTTGCAGCAATGAATTGTTTGAAATTGACCTGGATGCCCTTGTACCCGGTGGCAATTTTACCTGGACGGCTTCCCGAATTTCAGGTGCCAACATTACCGGGTTTTCCGATTGTAATTCGTCGTGCGGAAATACAATTTCGGAAACACTTGTGAACCCGACATATTCCAATCAGGGTGGTAGCAATGGAATTGTGAGGTATGTTGTAACTGCCGAGGACAACAATTGCTTTGGTTCCTTTAATATCGATGTTACGGTCCGTCCGGTTATTTCTCCCCGGAATATTAGCTGGAACTCCAATTTCGACCAGAATACCTACGAGGTCTGTGTGGGAGGTTCGGTATTAAATGACAACGACCTGGACATTATCCCGGCTCCGGCCAATGGTTCTTACAACGGATATAATCCCCAGTGGGAATACGCAGTAACGCCTGATGGTCCTTGGTTCCCAGCTCCGGGTGTATGGTCTTATCAGGGAAACTATCAATGGACGGTAGCATCAGAATTAATGAGTCAGGTGGGAACTTACTATTTCCGGTTTTCGTTAACTGATGGCAACGGATGTGTATCAAGTAGCGATATTGCGGATGTACGGATTATTTCAACAATGGTGGTTGAAGCAGGTGAGCCGGATTACATCTGTTCTTCTGCTTCTCCTGTAGCCTATCCGTTAACAGGCGCCTCGGTAGGGGGAGTGCTGGCCGGTGGTACACCTTCAGCGAGATGGTCTGCCTCTGTTGGTTCATTAAGCAGCACCAGTTTTACAACCAATCCTGCTGGAGTAACATACACCCCTCCTGTAAACTACGTGGGTGAAGTAACATTGACACTCACAACCAATGATCCTTCAGGTGCATGTGAACCATTAACGGATACCCGTACGATATATGTGTTGCCTGAGGGTCCGTTTGATAACTGTTATTCTCCGGCAACCTGGCCGGTAAGTCATTCCAATTCCAATGGTTCGCTTAACATAGATTGCGCAATTGACCTGATTGGGAGCAATAACGGCAGTGGCAACGCAGGCACCACAGAAATAGAACATTGTATTGGTACCGGGGATGTGACCTTCGACTGGATTTTTACAGCTCCCGATAACAGACTCGTTTGGCATACCGGCGATCAAAAATCTGGTGATCGTTATAGTAGTTCCACTATTAGGGTAGAAAAACCCAGCAACCTTGAAGTGGGTGATTTAATAATTGTTACGCTGCATTTTACTTCCAATCCGGGAACCATTAACCGGCCAACAGGATTTGTTGAGATAGAGAGAACATCCAATACTTACGATGATGATGCCACCGTTGCCTCATTTTATAAAATTGCTACTGCGTCTGATTTAAATGCTCCCGACTATTTCACATTTACAGCCAATACCGTGGGGTCATCTACCCGATACCTGTCAGTTCGTGTTACCGGCTTTGATGAAACCGACCCAATTGGAAATGTTACCGAGGATACAGAAAACGGTCCACCTGTGGTAAATGATTATCGAACCATAACGCTTAATTCCATTAACGGAGACAGTAATTCGCTACTGGTAGCAGCTTTGTCGGTAGGAGGCAGCCTCCAATATCCGCTTTCACCGGTGGGAATGAACACCGTTTTTTACAGTGATGCTCAAACTGCTGCCCGGGTTGCCATTGAGGAAGTATCGGGAGCTTCGGGAAACAAATCATTTAGATGGCCACGTTACGGCAGCGTAAACTACTATTCTTATGCAGCTTCTGCTCACATGTTTTTTATCAAACCCGCGCAACCTGACGTTGATGCCGGGTATTACCTGTTAAACGGAACACCAACATTACTTAGCAGCACCAACGGAGCAGCAGGCACCGCAACCATTTCGGTTTCCGGAGGAGATGAAATCGGCTTCAGGGTTAATACAAATAACAATACCGGTGGCCCGGGGGAACTGATCATTTACAACCTCAGCCTCCTCAACGATGTTCCCGAGCTGACCGGGGAAACCGAAATTTTGGTGGAAGGTTGTCAGGAAGATACCTACGTGCCTGTATTTGTTGAACCGACTCCAATTGACGATTGCGGCACCCCGGTCATTCAAACCGCTTACCCGCAAACAAGCGGGATAACTGTAAACGGCTGCGAACGCACTCAAATCCGCACCTGGGTGTATGTGGACGATTGCGGTGCCGAAAGCGATCCATTTGTTCAAACCATTACATGGACGGAAACTTCACCCATTACAATCACCTGCCCCAATCCCGTTCAGTTACCGGCTTGCAGCGATCAGGCCGATATTCAGACTGCTTACGATGCCTGGAAAGCCGGATTTTTATACTCCGGAGGCTGTGGAGCAGTTACCGATAATATGGCTGCCTTCCCGCCGCTAATCGATATGAGTTGTGGCGGCAACCTGGAATTTACGCTCACTGTGGCTGACGAATGTGGGCAAGAATACAGTTGTACTTCCAATTTTGAAGTGCTCACCGCCGATGACCTGGCAGTTACCTGCCCCGCAGATCCTGTCCTTCCTGCCTGTTCATCCATGGCTGAAATTGAAGCAGCATATACCCTTTGGGCATCCGGTTTCAGCTACACTGGCGGATGTGCCGGTGTTAGCACGAATATTGGTGAACTGCCGGAATTTTCAGAATTGCAGGACCTGACCTGCGGCGGTCAAATCATGTTTACTTACCGGGCTGATTACAGTGCAACCGGCTGTGAATATGCCGTTGACTGCATTGCTACTTTTACCGTTGAAGAACCCGTGCCCGTAGGA
The DNA here is from genome assembly GCA_964476535.1 of uncultured Maribellus sp. Taxonomy (GTDB): domain Bacteria; phylum Bacteroidota; class Bacteroidia; order Bacteroidales; family Prolixibacteraceae; genus Draconibacterium. The sequence continues at coordinate 3,326 of CAYZBC010000126.1, read as the reverse complement.
ATAACCATCTCACCTGATGTTACCCTTTCTATCTGTTCTACTACTGATGAAATTGAAACCGCATATAATAACTGGGTGGCCGGGTTTACTGCCTCAGGAGGCTGCGATTTATCTGACAACATTGCAGAAATTCCGGCATTGCCGGGAGACATTAATTGCGGGGGCCAGATATCATTTACCTATACCGCAGACAACGGCGCCGGTTTATGTACAGACCATGCCGAAGGCACATCCGTTTTCTCGGTTATTGAACCGGCTGAATTGGTTATTTCCTGCCCGGCTGATCCAAATCTTCCGGGGTGTTCCGATCCGGTAGTGGTTGCCGATGCCTATAATGCGTGGGTGAGTGGCTTTACAGTTACAGGTGGCTGCGATGTGGTAACCAATATTGCTGAAATTCCACCACTGGGCGATCTGCTGTGTGAAGGGACACTTGAATTTACTTTTATTGTTGAAAACGGTGACGATGTTTGTCCGGGCAATGCTACCTGTTCTTCAACCTTTACTATTGGCGAAGCGCCGGAGTTAACTATTTCCTTTCCGGCTTCCGAAGTGGTGCACGGATGCACTCCAGAAGAAGTTCAAACCGATTTCGATAACTGGCTGGCTGGATTTACCTTTAGCGGCGGATGTAACCCCACAGAAACTGACCTTTCCATTTTTACCCCGCCGGCAACCTGTGGCGGAACACTTACCATTGATTATGAAGTGATAGATGATTGTGGAAACGTTGCCACAAATAGTTCCTCATTTACCGTGGAGCCACTCGATTTGGCAGTTGTGGTTCCCGCTGATGCTTTTGAAGCTGCCTGCCAGACCCAAACGGATATCGATATTGCTTTTGCCGGCTGGCTGGCCCAGTTTACTCATATGGGAGGCTGTGGCGTTACCGAAACCGATTTATCAACCTTTTCGTCCCCAGATGCCTGCGGCGGCACCATCATTATCAATTATTCTGCTTCCGATATTTGCGGGCAGGAGGAAAACGGCTCGGCCATCTTTACCATTCATTTTCCTAATGATGTTTTACAAGATCCCTCTTTTGATGTCCCGGCCGATATAATCATTTACACCGATACCGATTGCAATTACGATGCAGACCCTGCCATAACCGACGAACCCACCAACCTGGCCGACAATTGCGGAGAGGAATACCTTGTTGTAGGTCACAGCGATGATACTATACCGGGAAGCTGCGAGGGTTCGTTTATAATAAACCGCACCTGGACTGTAACCGACAATTGTTTAACTGAAACTTCGCATGTTCAGGTGATTACGGTTGAAGATAATATTGCGCCGGAAATTATTTGTCCCGTGGCTGTTTCCGGGTATGCCGATGATGCCGAATGTGTTGCTACCGGTGTTGAACTGGGTACTCCAACCGTATCAGACAATTGTACTCCAACCGTTGATATTATTGTTTCAAACAATGCACCAACTGAATTTCCTGTGGGAACAACAACAATAACCTGGACTGCTACGGATGCCTGCGGAAATTTTGCCACGTGTACACAGGAAGTAACAATTCTCGACAACAATCAGCCACCAACCATCATTTGTCCTATTCCAATAGTTCAAACAGCCGGTCCAAACAACTGTTATCTTGATGATGTGGTGATTCCGGATCCAACTTATGATGATAATTGCGAAGTAACATTAATTACCTGGTCGTATACCGACCCCGATGGCGATGTGCATAACAGCCCTGCAACTGGGCTTAACTTTGTGGGGGGCGAAACTTTTGAAGTGGGTACAACTACGGTAACTTACATTGCATCAGATGCTGCGGGAAACAGTTCTTCCTGTTCGTTTGACGTAACTATTCTTGATGTTAATCCCCCCGTATTCACTTTAGGTTGCCCGGTTACAGCGATTGAAGTTGATGTAGCAATAGGTAATTGCGATGCTTTTGTGGAGGTTCCCGGCCCTGAAGTTTCAGATCCCTGTGGAGAACTGGTGACACTGGAACATAATTCGCCTTTCAGCACCAATACAGATAATGCCGATGGAACTTATCCTATCGGAACAACGGTGGTTACCTGGACTGCAACCGATGCATCGGGCAATACATCTATCTGCATACAATACGTTATCGTAAACGATGTGGAAGACCCGACCATTGATTGTATTGATGTGCTATTTGAAGATTTTATATCGGGAGATGGTTGTACACTCATTCCGACTACGCTTCCCGACCCGGTAATTAATGACTGCGAACTGGCGGGTTTGACCTACGAATTAACCGGTGCTACTGTTTTTACCGGCGATGCCGATACTTATAATTACGCCAAAGATGCCACTTTCAATATTGGTATTACTACCGTTACCTATACGGTGGTAGATGCTTCGGGAAACAGTGCCACTTGTTCTTTCGATGTTTGGATCAAAAACATCGACGACCCTCGTTTTTCAGTTACTTGCCGCGAGGGAGCCGAAAAAGACATTGTTATACCGGCAGAAACAGGCTCTTGCGATGCCGAAGTCACCCTTCTGCCTCCAATAATCGATAATTTTTGTGTTGAGGTATTTAGTGCCACCCTAAGCGTTGATGGAACTCCGGTAGCGGTAACCCTGCCCCTGCAAAGCTACACACAGCGTTATGCAGTTGGGCTTCATATTATCGAATGGCTTATTACCGATGCTTCGGGCAATGAATATCTCTGTACCCAAACCGTTATCGTTACCGACGCAAATGCAGCCTTAGCTTGTCCCGGTAATATTGAAAGACCGGTTGACCCCGGCGAAGTTTTTGCCACTTTGATTGCAACCCAGGACCCAACGGTTACCAATAATTGCGAAGATCCTATATTAATTTGGGAACTGGTTCCACCCCCTGCGTTTGCTTTTGAATACACACTTCCGGAAGAATTGGCGGGAACCGGCATTTACCCAACCAACGGCACTTTCTACCTCGGTGTTACAACCATCACCTATTCGCTTGCCGATGCCGGTGGAAATGTTATTATCGATAATGAAGGGGATCCGATTACCTGCTCGTTTACCGTTACAATTACCGACCAACCGGTAATTGATTGCCCTGATAGCGAAGTATTTGATGCGGATGCAAATTGCGAATACCCTTTCGACCCGGGAGTTCCGACCTTAACTCAGGGTTCACAACCTTTAACCTGGACCTGGACTTTGGCATATCCCAATGCGGGAACTATAATTGACAATGGAGGAAGTTCAACTACCTCTGGAAGTCCTGTTCCCGATCCAATTGTTACTGCTGCACCGCATGAATACCCATTTCAAATAGGTGTTACAACCATTGTGTGGACGGTGACCGATGTTGTTGGAAATACTGCAACCTGTACCCAAACCAT
>CAYZBC010000125.1:0-13615 GCA_964476535.1 uncultured Maribellus sp. | reverse complement strand
GCCGTTTTTCAAACTTTTCCGCCTATTACCCCGAGGTAAAACCTCGAGGAATTCTTTTGATTAAATATTTCTTTGGGAAACAGTACAAACAAGAATATCGACATTGCTCTAAAATAATCTAAACACAATAAGTTGCTTGATTCTTATTAAAAATTGAACCCTTCTAAACCAAATTTTTTGAAAGATTCAATTTATTCTTAATTCATCCATTTTGGTCATAAAAAGGTTTTTAAAACTCTCGCCAATAGGAATGTATTTATCATTAATTATTACCTGAGTTTTATTGATAGATTTAATATGCTCAAGTCCAACAATGTACGATTTATGTATTCGTGAAAATTTGGTAGAAGGTAAGTTTTGCTGGAGTTTTTTTAATGAATTTAGTGTAATAATTGGTTTTACATTCTTCGATGTGTAAATTTTAATGTAGTCTTTTAGACCTTCAATGTACAGGATATTATCGAGTTTAATAATTTGAGTTTGATAATCGGTTTTCACCAAAACAAAATCGTTTAATTTCCCTGATTTGTCCGGGTTGTTTTTAACAATATTTTTCTCCTGCACAGAAAAGTGATATAAAACTTTATTGGCAGCTTTCAGAAATCTTTCGAAGGAAAATGGTTTTAATAAAAAATCAATGGCATTGAGGTTAAATCCTTCAATTGCCTGATTTGAATTCGATGACATAAATATGAATAGTGGTTTATTTTCGAGACTTTTAATAAACTCTATTCCAGAAACCTTTTGAAGTTCTGTGTCGACAAATATTATATCAATTTTTTGTGATTGAAGTATTTCGTAAGCGTCGAAAACCGATGAACAATTCGATACCAAATTAAAATAAGGCACCATATTCAAGTAATCTTTAATCTTGCTTTGGATGTGTGGTTTTTCTATTAAAATGCAATTCATTTTCAGATTTTGTTTTCTATAAATTTGTTTTTGTTATTTGCAGTTTTAGCTTGATAGATTCCGCAATGTATAAACTAATACAGGTAACCGTAAGTATACCATACAAAAAAAAACTTAAAATAGACTAACCGGTGTTAATGTAGATTTTTTACTAAATATTTAGGGAGGGTAATACATAAACAGAGCTGATGGATAATTTTCAGAAGCTTAGTATTTTCAACTGCAATTAATAATTTCTATAATTGAACCTGAAACCAAATTTTTACAGACTCCATTTCACCGGATGAACCTGTTGGGCGTGATCCTCCTCCAGGTTTTCCACCCATTCCACCGCTCATTCCACCGCCGCCACCTCGGCTCCCACCTCCACCGCCTCCACGGCCTCCGCCACCTCCGCCGCGACTTCCACTGCCACCGCTCATTCCAGCACTTGGTCTTTGTACTTCCATTTTACCGGATGCGACGGAGCTGGATTCAATTCCTATCGAAAATAGGTTTTGTCCTGAATCAAGTGGAATTTCTATTAATGGAATTTCGATATCAAGCAATAATTCGTTTTGTTTATTTGGTCCTAGATTTACAGCAATTGGTTTGTGCTGAAGATTTCTGTAGAATACAAATTTGTCTCCGTTTTTATCCCAGGTAACTTTGTTGTACCTCATATCGATGGCTGCGGGCATGTTTTGTTGTGGATTATTCAGATTGCGGTTTTCTTGGCGGGTCATTAATTCGTATTCCGTTAATTGAACTTCCGTTTTTTCAATTTTTAATTGGTAATTTTTTTTCTTTTTCCCAAGCGGATCGAAAAATACCGTTAATCCACTGCGCATTATTGTCGTATAACTTTGTTTGTCGTGGAAAATCGCACGGATGTTTAAAGTTGTATCGTTATTGGCTACTTCAATTTGTATGTTTGTTTTTTTATCGTAGTTACTTGTTAATGGACTTATCAGATTATCCTTTTCAGATGCAACATAGATTTTACTTTCGTAAATTGGAAGTTTGGCACACGACGAAAAAAACAGGATTACAATAAGCAGAAGTAAAAATGGAGTGATTTTCATTGATTTATTTTATTGGTTCAATAAAATTACAAAACACAAATCCCTTTTTTATTGATGAAATGTACCTTGCGATTTTTTTGATAATTATTGTTTTCAAGTTTTAGAATTCTTTTGTTAATCGATTCAGATTATCAGATTTGTTTTTGTGGCTCAAGTATTCCATTTGCACTACCAACCCGTTGTTGCAGTTGATTCTTTTTTCACTTCAAAGTAAACATTCTGCGAATGAAATGCACTAAAAATTCCCAGGCCATTTTTAATGTTGGTCGGTGGTTCGTTTAAATCGCGCGAATCTTGTTCCAGATTTTCATACAAATCGGCGTATTCCTGATTTACACGGTAAACTTTCACCACATATTGTCCCCAATAAGTAAGCTCACTAAAATTTATTTGATAAGAACTTTCGCGTGTTGGGCGCGAAATTCTCATAAACGCTCCCCTACCACCTGCCCTGCCAAACCTACCTTCCACATCTGGAAAAATTGATTCCTGGTCGGCTTCGGCATTCTCTACTACCACAAAATAAAGCTCGTTGTCCGGGTTGTTCCAAAACACTTCAAGTTCTACGGTATTCATTATTTCCATAAGTTCTCGCATCATTCCCATTCCACCCATTCCGCCAGTCATGTCAACTTCGGGCAGTTCAATCGTTTCGAGCGACATTACAACACCTTCGGGCGAACTGGGAACCGTTGTTGTTCCGGTTGCAGTTTCATCGCCAACCGTAGCTTCAATGGAAAATGCATCGCCTGTTTCAATCATCAAATCATCAGCAGGGTAATAATAAGTTCCAGTATCGCTTGCCGAAATTAAGGAATAAGCGGTATTGTTTTTATAAAGTGTAATTACGGCATCGTTAATTGGTTCGCCCACCGAATCGGCAACAGTAAGCGGAACAGCATTTTTTACGCTTACTTCAACAAGCGACTCGCTGGCATATAAATACGCTTGTAAAACAAAACGTTCATCGGGAGTATAAATGGCATCGTCTTCGCACGAAAAAAGGGCTGCAAAGGCAAGAATTGATATTGTTAGTTGTATATATTTTTTCATGGTATATGGTTTTGTTCCGTTAAAATATATTTTAAAATTTTTCATCACAGAATTTAGTTTTTTAATCTTAATACTCATCTTTTAAAATTTGTATGTCTTCTAAAAAGAAAAGTTTAACGACACATTTGGTGTTGCCCCTAAATAGGTAACATCGTTTACAATCATAGGTAACTCGCTTAAATCGAATTCGCGATACCAAATATTGTTGCGGTTGTAGAGGTTAAAAACTGAAAATCCGGCGTCCATATCCACGTTGCCAATTTTGAAAAGATAATGTGCTGCTATGTCCATTCGGTGGTAGGCTGGCAGTCGCTCGCCATTTTTCTCTCCAACACTAATGTAAGAGAATTGTCGTCCGTCGAGTAAATCAATTTGGTACTGCGATTCGGGTGCAGTGTACGGTTTCCCCGAGCCATAAACCCAAGTACTCGAAAATCTCCATTTTGGATGCGGTTCCCAATTGGCAACTGCTTTAAATTCGTGCGTTTGGTCGTGCAAAGCCGGAAATGGATTGCCTTCGTTCAGCCCTTCGAATTTGTGTTCTACTTGTGCCAGCGTGTAAGTTAACCAACCCGTAAATTCACCCTGTTTTTTCTGAAGTAGAAATTCAATCCCTTTTGCTGTTCCGTCGCCAGAGAAAAACAGTTGGTTGAGTTCAATGTCGTTTCGTTGGTAGCGTAAAGAAAATTCAGATAGTCCATCGAGGCTTTTATAGTAAGTTTCCACATCGAATAAGAACATGTCGTTTTCTAAACTTCCACCCAAAATATAGTGCCACGACGATTGAACATCAACCAAATCGTTGTCGGCAATTAACCAGAAATCGCGAGAGCCTTCCGTAACATTTTCGTTGATAACCCGGTTTACAAACTGATTGTATTTTCCGGTTGCACCTTTTAACGAAAAATGCTCGGTGGCAGCATATTTAAACGAAAGTCGTGGTTCAACATAAGCTTTTCCTGTAACATCGTACCAGTTTGCCCTTACTCCTGCATTTATTTCTAATTTGGGCGAAACTTTCCAATTGTCCTGTGCATATAGCGTTGTCAAAATTCCTGTTTCGTCGCGATTTAATATAGATAAGGTATCGTCGCGTAAAAAGTTGTATTTAATGTTAGTGTGCGATAGGTTTAACCCAAAACCAAGGCGGTGTTTATTGGAAATTTGCCACTCGTTATCCAAGCGCAGGGTTATTTCGTTTACATCGTTGTCTTCCAACGAACCTGTGCTTAGGCTGTTCATTAATGTATCCGAATCGACATTGTAGGTCTCGTTAAAATTACGTTGCATGTAATTACTAAAATAGTGCGAATAAGCCCCCATTAAATTCGAGTAAAATTTAGGATTCCATTGTCGCGACCACTTTAAACTAATTCCCTGATTCCCCCAGTCGGTATCTTCATCACTTAAATTGTAAATATTCTGTCCTGGAATGGTGTTTTCCCCAATTGTTCTGCCTTCAATACTTCTACTTGTTTCCGAGTCTTCAAAAAGGTTGTCTTTCCCGCTGTAAAAACTAATCGAAAGATTGTCTTTATCGGTAGGTCTGTAGGTTATCTTTCCATTTAAATCGTAGAAATAAAATGTAGGTCGCGTGGTTGTGGTTTGTGGTTGTTGAAAGTTGCCAAATCCACCTCCGCCTCTACCACCTCCGAATCCACCACCAGTTGTTGGTGTTGTAGCTACTGCTTCGTCACCCTGATTATTCGAAAGCATATCGTAAATACTGTTATATAAACTGCTTTCAATAAAATCGGTATATGATCGTCGGGCAGCAAAAAGAATTGACCCTTTTCCTCCAAGAGGAACTTCAACACTGGTGTGTGCATCCAACAGATTTACTCCACCATTCATATGAAATTTGTTTGGGTCTCCGGTTTTTCCGGTTAGATCAACCACACTGGAAATTCTTCCGCCATATTTTGCAGGGTAACCGCCCTTAAACATTTGAATGTCTTTTATTGCGTCGGCATTAAATGCGCTGAAAAATCCAAAAAAGTGGTCAACATTATAAACGGTCATTCCGTCGAGTAGCACCAGATTTTGGTCAGGTGTTCCACCTCTAACATACAACCCCGATGAGCTTTCGTTAGTACCGCTAATTCCGGGTAATAGTTGTAACGAGCGAAAAACATCTACTGTTCCAAAGCTTGGTAAGGTTTTTAAGTCTATTGGCGAAACGCGCACCGAACTCACTCCCTCCGTGGCTTTCATCATTTTATATGACTTTGCAGTTACAAAAACTTCATCAATTTCGATGTTGGAAGGTTGCATCTCAATAAGCATTCTTCCATTAGTTTTATCGAGATCGATTTCAATTTCGGCGGGATGGCATCCCACATAAAAAATATTAAGAGTAAATTTTTTATTTGGAAGGTTTAACAGTGTAAAAAATCCATCTACATTGGTAGCAGTTCCAATTGAGGTACCTTTAACAACAATATTTGCAGAAGGAAGCGTTTCCCCATTTTCTGCATTTTTTACAACCCCCGTTAATAATAGATTCTGGGCAAAACTTTTCATTGTTGAAAATGAGAATAGTATTGTCAGAATAATTAAAACTTTCTTCATAGATATTTTTTTGTTTAGTTTAGACTTTGATTTTACAAAAACTAATACAGGCGTGGAGTTATTAACCCTACCGGGGAAAGCTGAAAATTTTTAGTTTATTGTTGGGTGATGCGAAACAAGGTTCAGTGTAACTAATTCCTATTTCTCATTGAAAAGACTACGATTCAGAAATAGACACACTCTAAAACCTAAAATTCACAAAGAAATTCAACGTTAATTCCTGTGCTTTTACAAGTGTGGTTTCGTTAAATGAATTGTTTTGGAAATCGAAGTTTCGGGTGTAAATGTCAAGATAGTTTTCTGTGTTAAATGCATTTAGAATCGACATTCCCGGCTTAATATTTACATTTTTTATGTTGAAGTTATAATTCAAGGATAAATCTACTCTGACATAATCGGGCAACCTGCTATATGTCCTTAGGGTATTAAAATTGTCGTCTTTTTGGTTGTTTACAATATATGGATGACCGCTTGTAAAAAGTGTTAATGTTGAAAAATTCCACTTATTATACGTATAAATATTAGTCCATTTTATCTCGTGCTTTTGGTCGAACAAAGCTGGTATTTCATTACCGCCATTTATTTCGTCGAAATTGCGTGTGGCTTTACTCAACGAATACGACAACCAACTTGTAAAATTTGTATCCTCGTATTTTACTAAGAAATCGATACCTATTGCATTTCCGGTGCCTGAAATAAACTGGCTCAAATTGTTATTTCCAGGTCCGAAAATTGGCATGCCTATTTGTTTGTCCTCCGGGTTGACATGGAATAAATATTCCTGTAATCCATTAACCGATTTATAATAAGCTTCTACATCAAAAAACATATGTTTTCTTTCGTAGCTCGCACCAACAATAAAATGATTTGATGATACAACAGGGTGGTTTTTACCATCAGCAAGCACCCAGAAATCGCGGCTGTAACCATAATTCTGTTCCGTGGCTAATTTGTTTAAATATTGAAAATACTTTCCGGTAGCCATTTTTAAAACAATATTGTCTTTAATTCTGTAGCTGGCAGATAAACGGGGTTCAAAGTAAAACTTACCGGTTTCATCATAATAATTCAACCTCGCGCCGGGTTTAACAATAAGGTTTCTTATCGGGATTATTTTATCCTGAAAAAAAAGGTTGTATAAAATTGCGGAACTATTTAAATCGTCATAAATAACGTCTCTGGTAGCATCTTTGTAATATTCAAATTCGTTGTATTTGGCTGATATCCCGAATTCAAATTCATTTTTTTGATTTAAATTATATTTATTTTGAAAGGTGACAAAGTAATCAGTCAAATTATTTTTTTCATTTACAATTTGGTTAGGAGAACCTGGAAGAGGATTGTTTGATGGCAGTTCTCCTGAAAAGCTGGTGTTGTTGTTATAATCATTAAAATAGCCCGAATGCCCTGCTTGAAGGTTGGTGAAATATTTTGCATTTTGTTGTTTTTTCCACGATATTCCCAATCCATAATTCCCCCATCTATTAATATCCTCAGTAGTAATTTCAAATTGGTTGCTTTTCGAAGAATTAGAACTGTTCAGATAATCCATAGCCCCGTATAAACTGAATGATATATTTTCATTTTGATTGCGGGTGTATGTCGTTTTAAAATTGAAATCACTAAAATAAAATTTGGGCTCAATTACATTGTCCTCCTCCTGAAAACGTGGTCGAGGATTAACTTTATCTGTTAAAAGCGCATCAGCAAGCCAGGATGAATAAATATCTGAATAAGCTCGTCGCCCGGCAGCAACAACTGTGAGTTTTTTAGAAATAGGAATTTCTGCAGTGAGGTTGGCACTTATTAAGTTTATTCCACCATAAAATTGAGGTTTCTGCTGATTCCCTGATTTTCCTGTAATGTTAACAATTCCCGAAACACGTTCGCCATAACGCGAGTCGAAACCACCGCGGTATACCTGGATGTTTTTAATGACATTGGGATTTAGTGCAGAAAAAACCCCAAAAAAATGGTCAAGGTTGTACAAGGTAAATCCATCGAATAAAACAAGGTTTTGATCTGCTGAACTCCCCCGAATATTGAGTTGTGATGAGTTTTCCATTGAACTTATTCCCGGGAGCAATTGCAAAGCCCTAAAAACATCTGTTTCGCCGTAGTTTGGCAGATCGGAAAAACGAGTCGGGTTAAAAGTGAAATGCCCTGCTTCATCACTTATGTCAATCAATGCCAACTTTTCGCCTGTAATTTTAACCGTATTAATGGTCTGTGTTTTTTTTGTAAGACCGAATCCTAGAAATTGATCTGAATTTGCAGTGTTTATAATCGTATCAAGGGTGTAATATCCCAGGTATTTTACCTGAAGAAATGTAGAAATAGAATCGGTTAACCGTGTGCTGAAAGTTCCATCCACAGTGGTTGACAACGATTGATATTTATCCCAAATTAATAGAGTAGCATAGGGTAATCTTTCTCCGGTTTCTGCATCGAATATTATTCCCGAATAGTTTTTTTCGGATTTTTGTTTAACTGTTGAATTTTCTTTTGGTTTGTAAACCAGATACGTATTGTATTTGAAATCTACGGTATAATTTGTTTGTTCTAAAACCAAAAGAATAATGTCGCTTGCATTTCCGTTTGCAATGTTTTTGGTGATCGTATCTTTTCCCAATTGTCCTGCATCGAAAGCAATTCTGATATTCATTTCGCTGGCAATTTCAACCAGCGCTTTTGAAATGGGAGTATTCTCGAATTTAAACTGAAAATGCTGGGAATACCCAGCAATCGGAAAATGAAACAAAACTAAAAAAGCAAGAATAAGTAGAAAGACCTTATTTCTGTTTTTCGTAAATTCTGACTTTTTTATTCTTTTGAACTTCATAGTTTAATCCCATCGGAATGCACACAATATCTAACGCCTCTTTTAAATTGTTATTGGAGAATCCGACTGTAATTAAGCGTTCCTCTTTGTTTTCAAAAGAAATTGAAACATCAAATTGTCTTTCCAATTCGGCAAAAATAGAAACAAGTGGTTTATCCTCAAAATAAAACTCGCCCTTTGTCCACGAAATAGTTTGTTTAATATTGTTTTTGTTTGTTTTTATTAATCCTAAGGGAGTTAATTCGGCTATTTCGCCAGGTAAAATTATTTGTTGTTGGTTATTTGATGAAACGCGCACTTTCCCGGTGATGCAACTTACCCGAAATTCATCGTTTCTTGAGAATACATTTAATTGTGTACCTAAAATTTCAATGGTACCATTGTTTGTTTCGATTGTAAACTTGTTGCCTTTTTTTACATCGAAAAAAGCTTCGCCATTTAATGTAATTAAACGTGTTTTAGCAAAATGTTTTCTCGACCATATTATGTTCGAAAAGGCATTTAATTTTATATGCGAACTGTCGGGAAGTGTAATTTCAGATTGTTGTGCGAATTTAGTAGCTATCTTTTCTTTTGAAAAAATAGAAGACATTGTGTACATTCCGATAACTGCCAGTATTACTGCTGCGGCTGCCTGAAAGTATTTTGTGAAACGAATTGTTTTTGTTGGATTTACATTCTCTATTTTGGAAAGTAATGAATCTAAAACCTGATGCTCCGGTTTTCCGGAAGGCGGAACCATGCCTTCTGTTATTTTCATAATTTTTTCCTCTGAATTCATTTTGCTGAATTCTTCAGGTGTGATTTTAATATTTTCGGAATCGTTTTTCATAATTCCCTAAATTTTGTAATCAATTGTTTTTTTTAAATTATTGAGCGCGTTTTTCATTCTTTTTTCAACTGCTTTAACACTAATCTTTAGGGTTTCGGCAATTTGTTTGTATGTTAAGTCATCAATCCGGTTCATTAGAAAAACTACCCTGTTTTTTTCTGTAAGTGCTCCAATAGCTTTTTGTAATTTTTCGTTGAACTCTTTTAATTCTAATTCAAATTCAGGTGAAACCGAGTGTTCGTTTTGTCTGAATTTATTGGCAAATTCAAAAACCACCTGTTGGTGTTCAAATCGGTTTTTACATAAGTTTCCGGCAATCGTATAAAGCAATGATTTAATTGTTTCTTTTCTGATTTCATTCTTTTTCTCCCAAACTTTAATAAATGTCTCTTGAGTAATATCTTCTGCTATTTCAATATTGCCTGTTTTGTAATAAATAAAGTTTTTTACAAGCGAATAGTATTGGTTAAACAAATTAATAAACTCGCTTTTATCAATTCCAGGCATTGAACTATTTTTCGGAAGATTATTTTTCATTTTCAATCTTCAAATATAATACAGGCAAAAAAGATTTTACCCTAATTTTTGAATAATGAGAAGAAATAAATAAACCAGAATACGGTAAAATTTATTCCAATACAAAGACAAACTAATAAAAATATAGGTGATATTCTATTTCAATTCTCGAAATAGCTAACAGTTTTTGTGAGTTAAAAATCAGAATTTATCTTTATTCTGGTTCATTCTACATCGTCATAACAAAAAATTTGCGATTTAATAGATTTATAAATAAAATGATAATGTGGAGAAAATATCAACCTCCGATAAAACTTAATCTGCTTTTGGCTTTAAATCGTGCATTTTTGCAGAAAACATAATTGTTGTGTAGGGGGCAATTATTCCACTGCCGTAAGCTCCATAAGCAAGTTCTGAAGGAATAATTAAATCTATTTCTGTTCCTTTATTCATTAAGGCAATTCCATCGTCAAAACCCGGAATCAATTGAATGTCAAGGTAAATAAATTCCCAAATACCATCTACGAAATGGTCGGAAGAATTATCGAATTCTGTACCATCAAGAAGGTATCCTGAATATTCCAAATAACAAGTGTCTCCGGCCTGAGTCCGAGGCAATGAATCTGGGCCAACCTCGTGAATGACATAATAAACACCAAGATCCGTTGTGTCGATGTCGAAACCGTCTGCTATAATATTGTTTAAGATTTGTGAAAGTTCGGCGGCTTCTATCTCTGGAGTACGTTGTTCTGTTTCTACTGCTGAATCGAGACAAGAAACTGCAACAAAAGCTAGTGATATAGCAATAATAAAAGATACTGTTTTAAACATGGCTAAATTGTTTTAAAATTTATGGGCGAAAGGTATAATATTTATAAAAATAGCAACTATTAATCGTCCGTTACCAGATTATAATTAACATTTTGGATAACATCATTTTTACACTTCACCCTTTTATAATTTATTTAATAATTTCTGAATAGTATTATTTCTTTTCGTTTAAATAATACAGTTATTCCCGATTATACCCTACTTTTTTGTTTGTCAGTTTCCCGACATTCTGCCTGAATATAGTTTCTTGAAATTGTATCAGCAAAAGAAATGGATTAAATGAATTTGAAAGGAAAATTCATAATAATGATTTTATTGATTTTAACCTTAATAAAAACAGAGGTACAAACGATTTTGTTTCAAGTCATTTTTTCTATTTCATGATTCATCTGTTTTATCTTTTTCTTAACAGAATACTCACTCAGCTCCATTTTTTCTCTTGGAGCATCGATTCTAAAAAGTTAAAGTTTTGAAAAACCCAAAGTTTCGATTTCACGGTGCACTGTTCATTATTAATGTATGTTTTGGTTCATAACAATGGACTGAATTTGATTCGAATTCTGATAGAAATAGTAGAATTGAATCCTTGCATAAGGAAACTTAAATGAAGTTAAGTTGTTCTTTTTATTAATGAGAAAGCTAATATTTATATTGCTATTATTTGCAGCAACAGCTTGTAACAGTCAAAATTCAGAAAAAATGAAGCACATTTATACAAATAACTTAATTAATTCAACATCACCTTATTTGTTGCAGCATGCGCATAATCCGGTAAACTGGCAGCCCTGGAGCAATGAAATAGTTGAACAGGCAAAAAAGGAAAATTTACTTATTTTGGTAAGTATTGGTTATGCCGCTTGCCATTGGTGTCATGTAATGGAACATGAAAGTTTTGAGGATTTGGAAGTGGCTAATCTGATGAATAAAAATTTTATTTGTGTAAAGGTTGATCGCGAGGAACAACCCGATGTAGATCATTATTATATGACAGCCGTTCAAATCATGCAACAGCGTGGCGGTTGGCCGTTAAATGTTATTGCTTTGCCCGATGGTCGCCCGATTTGGGGTGGCACCTATTTCCCAAAAGAGAATTGGATGAAAAATATTTTGACAGTTGCAGAATTCTATCGTAAAAATGCGGATAAAACAGATGAGTATGCAGAAAGTCTTCAGGAAGGGATTCATCGGGCTTCGTTAACTGCCGATATAGAAAATATTATCCCGGCCAATGCAAAACTTTTGGAGCGCGGAGTAGATGGCTGGAAAAGCAGATTCGATATGAAAGAGGGTGGTAACTCCGGCGCACCTAAGTTCCCAATGCCGGTGAATCTTGATTTTTTGCTTTATTACGGTTTTATAAAAAGCGATGAAAAGTCGTTGGAGTTTGTGGAAACTACATTGGAGAAAATGGCGCGCGGCGGAATCTATGATCAGATTGGTGGTGGTTTTGCCCGTTATTCGGTTGATGGAAAATGGAAAGTTCCGCACTTCGAAAAAATGTTGTACGATAACGGACAATTGCTAAGTATTTATTCAAAAGGCTTTCAACAATTTAACAACGAAGAATTTAAAACTGTAGTTTATGAAACGGTTGATTTTATAGAACGTGAATTAATGGATGACAGCGGTGCATTTTATTCGTCGCTTGATGCAGATAGCGAAGGTGAAGAAGGGAAGTTTTATGTCTGGAATAAATCGGTTTTGAAGGATATGTTAAAGGATGACTTTGAATTGTTCTCCAACTATTATAACGTAAACCCGAAAGGGTTTTGGGAAGATGGTAACTATATTTTGCTGCGCGAAGATTCAAATGAAAAATTTGCAGAGAAACATAATCTGTCATCGGAGCAACTTCGGCAAAAGGTTTCGAACTGGAAAAATATTCTACTTGCTGAACGGACTAAAAGAATTCGCCCGGGTTTAGACGACAAAACGTTAACTTCGTGGAATGCATTGGTATTACAAGGTTTGATAGATGCCTACAAAACTTTTAATGAAAACCGATTTTTGGATTTAGCACTAAAGAATGCAAATTTTCTGAAGGAGAATGTAATACATTCCGACGGTAAACTTTTTCATAATTGGAAAAATGGGAAAGCTTCAGTTGAAGGTTTTTTGGAGGATTATTCAATATTTATTCAGGCAACTATTTCACTGCTTGAAGTGTCCGGTGATGAAAATTGGTTGAATCTTGCAGAAAAGATGATGGATTACACTTTCAATAATTTTTACGATGAGAAAAGTGGTCTTTTTTATTTCTCCAATAGAAACGAAAATTCGATTGTTATAAACCATTTTCAAAAAGAAGACAATGTACTTCCATCCTCCAATTCGGTGATGGCAAATAACTTGCACCACTTGTATTTGATTTTAGGTCGTCCTGAATATTTAACAATGGCTAAAAAAATGTTGCAACACATAACTCCACATTTTTTGAAATATCCGATGGCTTACGCCAATTGGGGGACTTTAATGTTGAAAACAACCGAGCCGTATTTTGAGGTTGCTATTTCAGGAGAGAATGCCGATCACATTTTTTCTGAAATGCGAACCGGTTTTCAACCCAATATTCTTTGGTCATTTTCTAAAAAGGCTAGCGAGATCCCAATCTTGAAAGATAGGTTTGTTGCGGGGGAGAATCTAATTTATGTGTGTCAAGAGGGCGTTTGCCAATTGCCGGTTGAATCTGTTATAAAAGCCAACGAAATACTTAATAGAAGTGATTAGAAAACGAACTTTCTTGTTTGCAGGTTTTGTATGGAACGATTTCTAACTGATTTAGATGAGCACTTATGAGATTTATAATCATAAAAAAATCCCGGTGTCCACTCCGGGATTTTTAATCTTTAACTCCTTAATTATTCTATGTGTTTTAAATAATACCAATATAACCTGAGAATGCCGCATTAAAGCTATCTAAATATTTTTTGTTATGGGTGATTGACATTATCTGTTTTTCCGTCATTTGGTTTACGCTTGTTGCTAGCCATTCTT
>CAYZBC010000124.1:0-13685 GCA_964476535.1 uncultured Maribellus sp. | reverse complement strand
AAATCTATCTTAACTTTGAATGATCGTTGTCTAAAGGTGGGGAGTATTTAATTTAATCACTTTTACGGATTATTATCTCTAATAAACTTTGGGGAAATTAAAAAAAGAAATTCAAAAGAAAAAAGAAATAATACGTCTACGTTTCTATTTGATTTATTACTTCTTACTAAACTTTCTAAATGCACTAACCGTTTGGTAATAGCCGTATGCCACAAATATCCTCCCAATCATATCAAATACAAAAGTAATTCCTCTGGGATTGTACTCTTTTAAATAATCAAAACTATGCGCAGCATACATAGCTTTCATATACAGTTCTGTTGTAATTCCAGCAACTTTCCAAAAATCTGACCAACTGTTCCAGCCACAACTCCAATATGAATCTTTTAAAAGAAATATATTTGGTAAAAAAAACAATGCTCCTACAATTAATGTAAATAGGACACCACGTTTCCAACTTATCCCATATTTATTTGAAACCCTGTTTAGTGAAAGAAGAATTCGATTTTCGTTATACCATTTTCTATCTTTCAATTCATTTTCATAAGCGTTCATTTCCATCTCATAATATTTCAAAGCATCAATGGAATTATTTAATTTTAATAATTCATTTTTAAAAAATCGGCAAGCTTCCCTACTTGCATTTTCAAATGTATTATTATTTAAGAAAGAAGCTCCTTCAATAATTAAGTTACTCAGCCAAAGGTATTTTGCTCTTGAATTAAAAAAGTTAAAGACGTTTCCAACTCGTAAATCATGAAGATGAATCTCTTTATTTGCCGTAACTAATAATTTAAGATTGCCCTTAAATATTGAGTTTGTGAAAGATAAATTTGTTCTTGTATTGGCTATTATATAACCACTTTCTGATACTGTAAGTTCACTAATGTCTACCTGTTGTTTTGCTTTTACATCCAGTAACTTAAATTCCGTAGTTTCTATATCTCTAAAAATTGTGAGGCCAAAACAACACATATTTATTATATGAAATGAGTTTTCCATTCTGATTTTCTCCAAATATAATTCTCCGCAACAAACTCTCGAGAATGTCAAGTCTTCATCAAATTGAGCATTGGTAATATGAAATTTCTCTCTGATTTTGGAGCCAATAATTCCAAGTTGAAACCGAAATATAACTTGATTAAAAGTTAATACATTTAGATTAGTGCAATCACGAAACAATACAGTATATTGAAAAACTACATTTTTAAATGTAATTTTCTTAAGTGTCGATTTGTGTAATACAAAGGGACATTTAATTACAGCATTATTAAATTCTACCTCATATTTATTACCTATGTAACTATTAAGCTCACTAATATTATTGATAACTAACTTTTGAGGAATCTCTCTCATAACATGTTAATTGAATTTCGGATTCCCTCAAATTTAACAATAATCCTTTTACTCCTCTAATTTCTCCCGTACAAAAAATTTCCCTGCATTCATAATGCTAACAATTATATAATAGGTTCTCAAAACATTCCTAAAAAAATCGAATTTTAAAATATTGGGGCGTGAGTATGAGTTTAAGTCCCAGTCTTCTTATTTCACTTTCGGGCGTTTTACGATTTATTCAAAAAGAACCAAAAGCAATAAACAAATAACAAAACTTGTCCGCCTTCTGACGAATAATACCCAATAATAAAAACCCAAACACCAATCCCAATCAAAAAATTTAAGACCTGGAAATTGACTTTTGTAATTTATTTGAGGTTTGATTTTTGAGATTTGTAATTTCTTAAAAGTCTGTTTTAACCAGAAAAAGTAAGACAGTAATAATCAACCATTTCAAATCAGAAAAACCAAAATAATATCTACATTTACAAATGTCTGAACATTTGAACAAATATGAGATTTAACATTGATCATTCAAGCAAACTTCCTCTGCACTTTCAGGTTGAAGAATTGTTAAGGGAGTTGATTGAGCAGCCAAACTATAAAAGAGGTGAATTTCTGCCGGGAGAGGTTGATTTGGCAAAACAGCTTGGTGTAAGCAGGAATACGATTAGGCAGGCAACAAATAAACTGGAATACGAGGGATTAATTATTCGCAAAAAAGGTTATGGAACCAAAGTAGCCTCAAAATCATTTATTACTCAATTAGATAATTGGGGTTCGTTTACACAGGAAATGAACGAAAATGGAATCGCCTTTATTAACTATTTAATTGAAGCGGAATGGATTGAATGCCACCAGAAAATAGCTACATTTTTTAATATCCCCGAAAAAACAAAAGTGGTAAAACTTTCAAGATTGCGGGGAGATCAAAATGGACCCTTTGTATTTTTCGAAAGCTATTTTCATCCTCGAATTGGAATTTCCACGGCAGCAAATTTCGACATGCCACTGTACGAATTACTTGAAAACCAATTCAATATTCAAGCTACTATTTCAAGGGAAAGGATAAAAGCCAGACTTGCCACAAAAATTACAGCCGGGCGTCTGAGAATTAAACAAGGCGAACCAATAATGATTCGCGAGCGATTTGTTAGTGGGCACGGCGACAAACCCGTTGAATATAATATCGGGTTTTACATTGCCGAAAAATTTACTTGTTCAATTGAAATCAGAAGATAATGGAAAAATTTTCAATGGGAATCGATATTGGTGGGAGTCACATTACTTGTCAGCTTTTTGATTTAAACACAAATAGATTAATAGCCAACTCAAAAGTAAGAATTTCCGTTGATGGAAATGGATCGAAAGAGTTGATTCTGCAAAGTTGGGTGAATGGCATTCTACAAACTGCTTCAAAATTAGATTTAAAAAATCTGGCAGGAATTGGCTTTGCAATGCCCGGACCATTTGATTACAAAAACGGGGTGGCCTGGTTTGATGAAAACGTTGGCAAGTTTCACAATTTACACAGCGTTGATGTTAAAGCTGAATTAATTCAAAGGCTCGATTTGCCCAACGATTTTCCAATTCGTTTTTTAAACGATGCGTCCAGCTTTGCAGTGGGTGAAGCCAATGTTGAGCCGGCTTCAAAATTTAACCGAATTATTGCTTTGACACTTGGAACCGGATTTGGTACAACATTCATTAAAAATGGATTGCCGGTTGCCGGAGTTGATGGGATTCCTGACGATGGTTTTTTATACCACATTCCTTTCAAAAACTCAATTGCCGATGAATATTTTTCTACCCGTTGGTTTTTGAATGAATACAAAAATGTAAAAGGGCAGGAAATTCAAGGTGTAAAAGAGCTGGCAGACTTGGCAAAAACAGATTCATTTGCATCTGGTTTGTTTAAAAATTTTGGAAGAAATTTGGGTGAATTTTTGATTCCCTGGATTCTGAAATTTAATGCCGATTGTATTGTAATAGGTGGGAATATCTCAAAAAGTTATCCGCTGTTCAGAGATAAAATGGAAATTCAATTCAATAATAAAGACATAAAAACAGCGGTTTTTATTTCCAAAACGGACGAAAATGCTGCATTAATTGGTAGTGCCCGATTGTGTGACGATCTATTTTATCAGAAATTAATTGAAACTAAAATTATTAAATAAATATCAATGTTGTTTTGTTTCATTAAATCTTCTAAAAATACACAATGCAAACACCCTTCCCTGCCTGGCGGCAGACAGGGACTTCGCTCTGGGTGACCGTCAGTCTGAGCGAAGTCGAAGACTTTTGTTTTGATAACCTACTTTAAAATAAATATTATGAAGAATATAGTTACAATTATTTGCATGTTGGTTTTGTTCTCATGTACTAAATCTGTGGAACAAAAAACTGAATTTAATGCCGTTCAATATGTCGATCCACAAATTGGATCGGTGCACGGGCGTTGGTTTTTTTATACTCCGGCAGCGCTGCCTTTTGGAATGGCAAAATTGGCTCCGCATACAAATGCTTACGAAAGTGTTGGAAGTTGGTTGCCCGGTGGTTATGATGGACGACAAACTTCCATAGAAGGATTTGGCCATTTTCATGAATTTCAAATTGGTGGGCTTGTGGTAATGCCAACAGTTGGTGAACTTAAAACGGTTCCTGGCACGCTTGAAAATCCGGACGAAGGTTATCGTTCACGGTTCGACAAAAAAGATGAACATTCTGAACCGGGATATTATTCGGTTTTATTGAAGGATTACAATATTAAAGCAGAAATTACCGCAACAGAACGGGTTGGATTTCATCGCTATACTTTTTCGGAATCCGGGCAGTCGCGATTGATTTTTGACATTGGTCATAAACAGGGAGAAAGCAGCGACGTAACCGAAGCTTTTGCTGAGTTGGTAAATAATAATGAAGTGGAAGGTTTTGTTGAAACCAATCCTGAATATGTAAAATTTTGCGATCCTGGTAACCGTGTAAAAATGTATTTTATTGCTCGATTGAATAAAACTCCGGTTGAGGTTGGCTCTTTTGTAGATTCGGAAATTGTAGAAAACACACATTCAACAAAAGGAGTTAAAAATGGTTTGTATCTGACATTTGAAACCTCAGAAAACGAGATTGTCGAAATGCAGGTGGGACTATCGTACACAAGCATCGAAAATGCGCGGTTAAACTTAGACACGGAAACCAAATCCGTTTCATTTGATGATGTCAAACAAACAGCAACAAAAAAATGGAATGAAATGCTTGGGCGATTGAAGGTAGAAGATGAAAACGAAACAAATAAAAAGAAATTTTATACTGGTTTGTACCATGCGCTATTGGGTCGTGGACTTGCCAGCGACGTAAACGGGCAATACAAATTAAATGGCGAAGGAATTGGTCAAATTCCACTTGAAGAAAACGGAATGCCAAAATATAAACACTTCAACACCGATGGAATGTGGGGTGGATTTTGGAATTTGAGTCAACTTTGGTCGATGGTTTACCCCGATTATTTTACTCAGTATTTGCAATCGAACATCGATTTTTACAAAGAAACAGGTTGGCTACACGACGGCGAAGCTGCCGGCACTTTTACAAATGGCGTTCAAACCAATTTTCAGGGATTGTTAATTGCCGCTGCGTATAATTGCGGTATTCGTGATTTTGATTGGGAGACCGGATATAAAGCAGCATTAAAAAACGAGGTTGATTTTAAAGGCAGGAATCTTGGAAATGGCAAATACGACTTGCAGCGATTTGTAGATTTGAATTATGTGCCTTACGAAGAAACCACAATTCCCAATGGGTGGGTGTTTAATTTTGGTGCATCGCATACTTTAGAATATTGTTTTAGTTCGTATGCAGTGGCTCAAATGTCCAGAAGTTTGGGCAAAAACGACGATTATAAAACACTAATGAAACAAGCCAATTACTGGAAAAACCTTTTCGATGCGGATACAAAATTTATCCGCCCCAAACTTCCCAATGGCGAATTTATTAAAGAGTTCGATCCCATGAAACCATGGGACGGATTTCAGGAAGGAAATGCCTATCAATTTACCTGGTTTATTCCCCACGATCCTGCAGCTTTAATTGAAAAGCTTGGTCTCGATCTTTTTAATGAAAGGCTTGAGAAAACCTTCAATGAAAGTCAAAAATTGGGTTTTGGAGGAGGTAAGGAAATCGATAGTTTTTCAGGAGTTGAAGCTTTGTACAATCAGGGAAATCAACCTTGTTTACACCAACCCTGGTTGTTTAATTATTCGGGCAAACCATGGCTCACACAAAAATGGACACGTACCATTTGCGACGAATTTTATGGTACTGAATCTTTGCACGGATATGGTTTTGGGCAGGACGAAGATCAGGGGCAACTCGGTGCGTGGTATGTTATGACCGCACTGGGTTTGTTTGATGTTCAGGGACATGCTTCGGCAAACCCGACCTTCCAGTTTGGCAGCCCTCAATTCGATAAAGTTACCATTCAACTTTCAAATAATCCGGAGAAAAAACTCATTATAGAAACCGAAAATAACTCGCAAAAGAATAAATACGTTCAGCATGTTCAATTTAATGGAAATACAATTGAAAACTGTTGGATGAACAGAGCAGAATTGATGAAAGGAGGAACTTTAAAATTTGCTTTGGATTCTGTTCCCAACAAAAACTGGGGAATTAAAACTCTGCCTCCTTCAATGAGTACAGAATAAGTTGTTGCCGAATAATAAAATGAAGGCACACAAATATAAAAAACAAAAGTGGCGAATGAGTATCAAATATAAAGACCAATTAATTAATACCTATCAATTATGAAGAAAATAGTAGCGATTATTGTTCTGCTTGGTTTATTGAGTTGTAATTCAAAACATCAAAACCAGGAACTCCAAAAACAAATTCAAGCAAACGAATATTTTGCTTTTACAAAAACGAAAGCCCTCGAAGTTGTAAAAACCGGATTCAATGCCGGCGACGGTTATGGCGAAGTTTGGATTCGCGATTACAATACTTTTATCGAACTTTCAGCCAAAGTTTTTGAGGTTGATGTTTTAAAAGAAAACCTGCTGGTATTTTTCAAAATGCAGGGCGACGACGGAAATATAATTGACGGTTTTATTCCGAAAGAAAAAGTAACCGGGCATGGTTACGATTACATCTATTCCGATCTGGAACCCCGTTATGCTGGACATAAAAACACCGTTGAAACCGATCAGGAATCATCGCTTATTCAGGCGATTTATAAATATGTTAGGGTTACAAACGATAAAATAATTTTGAATGAAAAAGTGGGCGATAAAACCGTTGCCGAGCGATTAGAGTGGGCAATGGATTTTTTAATGAACCACCGATACAACGAAGAATATGGATTGCTTTGGGGGGCAACAACTGCCGACTGGGGCGATGTTCAGCCCGAACACGACTGGGGTGTTTATTTCACCGACGACACGCATTATGCCATTGATATTTACGACAATGCCATGTTCTTAATTGCCCTCGATAATTTAATGGAACTGCTTCCTGGAACAAAAGAGAAGTGGCAAAACATCCGAAATCAAAATGCAGATAACACGCGCAAGCATTTATGGGATGTTGAAAACCAGAAATTTATCCCACATATTTATCTAAATGGATCGCCATTCCCTGATGATTTTAACGAAAATGAAGTTTATTACCACGGAGGAACTGCAGTTGCTATAGAAGCGGATTTACTTTCAGAAAACGAGATAAAAATTTCGCTTGAAAAAATGGTTGCCAATGTAAAAGCTTCCGGCGCAGGTTCAATCGGATTAACAATGTACCCTCCTTATCCCGAGGGGTTTTATAAAAACAAAGGAATGTATCCGTATGGTTATCAAAATGGTGGCGACTGGACCTGGTTTGGCGGGCGAATGATTCAGCAATTGATTAAATATGGTTTTATTGAAGAAGCATACCAACAAATGCAACCCATGGTAAAACGAGTAAAAGTGAATGATGGTTTTTTTGAATGGTACACAGTTGACAATAAACCGAAAGGATCCGGTACTTTTCGTGGTTCGGCTGGTGTGTTATACAAAGCCATTTTAATGTTTGAAAAATTGGACAGTGAAAAGTAATATGAATAAAACTGATTTTAGAAATTCGAGCCAGTTTTTAATGCCGGCGGAAAAGCAGGCAGAGAATGTTGGCAGATATGGTTTGTATCCTACCCATTCAGTCGGAGAGGGTAAAATATTTAATGGTTTTGAAAGTTTGGCTGAAGAAATTAAAAATAAAAAAACGGTAATTATTGATGGGTATTTGGGCGTTTTTTATGAAAATGTAAAGGAAAATCTTCAGGCTCATTTTGATGAGAGTGGTTTAATCGTAAATTGGATTGATGTTTCTAAGGTTTTAAAAGCGGAAGCTGAAATAGAGCAATTAATTGCTCCGTTTTTGGGTGGAGATGATCCTGTTTTTGGCACCCGAACAACTTTAAATTTAACTGACTTTTTCCTACTTGAAAAACTAAAAAAATTAGATCCCGATAAAAAAGCAGATCTCAATATTGTTTATGGAATTGGTGCAAGTTTAACGGAAATTAAAGGGTCATTAATTTACGTCGATTTACCGAAAAATGAATTACAATTTCGAGCGCGGGCAAAGTCAATTAGTAACTTGGGGGCATCAAAACCTGGCGATCCCAAACCCATGTACAAACGCTTCTATTTTGTCGATTGGGTGGTTTTGAACAAACACAAGCAAACCATTTTGCCCAATATTGATATTGTCGTTGATGAACAGCGACGGGATGAAATTACCTGGATGAAAGGCGCCGATTTACGACAGGGATTAAAAGAAATCAGCCAAAATGTATTTCGCGTTCGCCCTTGGTTTGAACCCGGTGCGTGGGGAGGAAACTGGAGTTTTGGTAAAATTGATGGGTTAAATAAAGATGTTCCAAATTATGCCTGGTCGTTTGAATTGATTGTGCCCGAAAACGGGTTGCTATTTGAAAGTTCAAATAATGTTCTGGAAATCTCTTTCGATTGTTTGATGTTTCAGGAAGGAGATAATGTGTTGGGTGAAGCATTCAAAACGTTTGGCACAGAATTTCCCATCCGCTTCGATTTCCTCGATACCTTTGACGGCGGCAATCTTTCCATACAATGTCATCCACATAAAAATTATACGAAGAAACATTTCAACGAAGATTTTACGCAGGAAGAAACTTATTACATTCTCGAAACAAAAGAGGATGCCGATGTCTATCTTGGTTTTCAGGAAAATATTCAACCTGAAGAATTTGAAAAAGCTCTAACAGAAAGTTTTGAGCAGAAAATGGAATTGGATATCACAAAGTTCGTGCAAAAACACACGGCTTCAAAACACGATCTGTTTTTGATTCCACCGGGTACAATTCACGGCTCAGGAAAAAATAATCTGGTACTTGAGATCAGTTCAACTCCCTACATTTTTACCTTTAAAATGTACGACTGGTTGCGGCTTGATTTTGATGGCTTACCACGCCCCATAAATATTCAGCGCGGCATGAAAAACCTCTCTTTCGATCGCAAAGGTGATTATGTGAAAGAGAAATTAATAGCATATCCTGTTTTGATAGATGAAGGAAATGACTGGAAATTATATCATCTTCAAACGCATGAAAAACATTTGTACGACGTGCACCGAATTCATTTAAATACTGAAATTGAAATTCAAACAAACAATAAATGCCATGTAATGAGTGTGGTTAAGGGCGCGAGCATTATGATAGAAACAAAAAATGGAACAAAACAACGATTTAATTATGCCGAAACTTTTGTGATTCCAGCTGCTGCCGGGTCGTACAAAGTTTTAAATGAATCGGAGGGAGAAGCATGGGTGGTGAAGGCGTTTGTGAAATAACGGATTGGTTCGTTGTTTCTTTTTGCAATGACGTGTCCATTCGCCGTCATTGCGAGCCGAGGCACGAGGCGAAGCAATCCGTAACAAAAAGGAATGAATTAACAAAAAGAAGAGATTGTGTAAATGAATGAGATTGCTTCGTCATACTTCCTCGCAATGACGCTCCAATTATCCGTCATTGCGAACCCGAGGAACGAGGGTAAAGCAATCTGTAACCAAAAAGAGAATCCATGGAACGAGGCGGTGCAATCTACATTTTAACGAACAAAAACAATACGGTACTTTATACTGGCGTAACATCCGATTTAAGAAAACGATTGTATGAGCATAAGAATAAAATTTACGCTACAAGCTTTACAAAAAAGTACAATGTTTCCAAATTGGTTTATTTTGAAGTGTTCTCACTGATTGAAGAAGCAATTGCCCGCGAAAAGCAGATAAAGAGCGGCTCAAGAAAAAAGAAAATTGAATTGGTAGAATCCATTAATCCTGATTGGGAGGATTTGTCTGAGAATTTTGAATAGATTACTTTGTCGTTCCTTCTTGCAATGAGGTGTCAACTCGCCGTCATTGCGAAACCGAGGCACGAGGCGAAGCAATCCGTAACAAAAAGGAATGAATTAATAAAAAGAAAATATTGTGTAAATGATTGAGATTGCTTCGTCCTACTTCCTCGCAATGACGACGATGCTGATTTGTCCTTCATTGCGAAACCGAGGCACGAGGGTGAAGCAATCTGTTTCAACAGAGTCCAAAATATAAGAATGAAAGAAATAAATTCCTATGAAAAAAACAATCATCCTAATTCTATCTATTTTTTTGAAATCGTGCAGTGCAAAAGACAACGATTTTTATGTATAGTACAAAATTAAAGGAATTCCGGCTGGTTCAGAAGAATTTTAAGGTTCAGCAGGGGTGCTTTTAAAATCAATATAAATTTTTATCGAATGGGCAAAAAACAATCAATAAATTATTTATCATGAAATACAGATTTCAAATTTTGTTAATAATTGTCGCTTTATTTTGGCAATCATGTTCCGTTGAAAATAAAACAATTTGGCAAATTGGAGAAGCCAATAACAGTTACGCTGAATTTGCCCTCTCTCCAAATGATTACAAGAAATTTTTGGTAAAAGATTTTGGATGGGAAGACAAATTCTTTTTAGTTGGCACTTCCAATGAAAAAACCGATTGGCCTTATGTTTTGCCTGGCCCGGCAAATGAATGGGGAGGAACAGGGGGAACTTCGGGCTGGCGTTCGCAAATGCTAAATATCTTATTTGGAATTGAAAATTTACCCCGAAATGGTAACTGGAAATTAGTTGTCGATCTTCAGGATATAAATTCGGAAGACCAGCCTGTTCTCAAAGTTACGGTCAATAAAAAATCGTGGAAATATAAATTGCCTACCGGTTCGGGAAACAATACATTGGAGGGGGAATCAACAGAAGGGGTGGAGCATTTAATTGAAATCCCAATTCCCAAAGGGCTGTTAAAAATGGGAGGTAATGAAATTAACCTGACTACTATCCAGGGTTCGTGGCTGCTGTTTGACCAAATTAGGCTGGAAGGACCGACGAATGCAAAAATGACAAAAAATGACAAAGTATTTCTCCGGGATGTACAAGTTGCCGATTATGAAATTGAAACAGAAAAAGGGAAATTTCAGCCTTTGCTTGTTGATGTGCAACATCTGAAAGGAAATCCGGAACTTGCTGTTTTTGTTGACGGTGATAAAATTTTCACCGAAAAAGTTGAAAAAGGGAGATACGTTTCTGAAGTACCGATGCCTGCTGTTTCATCGACATTAAAAAGTAAATACGAAATACAGATCGACGGTGAAAAAATCCAATCGGGTAAAATTGAACGGAATTCGGAGCAGCAAATTACGGCTGCCGATTATGCTGATACAAAAATTGGATCTGCCCATTCGCGCTGGATGATTGCACCCGGTCCATGGATGCCTTTTAGTATGGTTAAATTAAGTCCCGACAATCAGAATGAAGGATGGCAAGCTGGCTACGATCCCATTTTTGAAACCATTGGCGGCTTTAGTCACATTCACGAATGGACAATGGCAGGACTTAGTATTATGCCAACCAATGGTAAATTGATCAGGAAAGTTGGTGATGAGAAAAATCCTGACGAAGGTTATCGTTCAAGATTAAATAAAGAAACAGAAGAAGCGCCAATTGGTTATTACAAGGCCGAATTAACCGATTACAATATTATTGCCGAACTTACGGCAACTACCCGTTGTGGATTTCAACGTTACACTTTCCCAAAAGATAAAGAAGGATCACGAATTTTACTTGATCTGCAAAACCCGGCAGAGTATTCTTACAAATTGGAAAAGGTTTTGATTAAAAAAGTTAGTGATAACCGAGTTGAAGGTTTCAGTAAACAACTTTCCCCAAATACATGGTCGGGAGGAATCTCGCAGGAATACATTGTTCATTTTGTGGTTGAGTTCGATCAACCCATTAAAAATTTTGGGGTTTGGACCGAAGATGGGATTCAGGAAAATGTGGTAATCCTAAAAAAAGGACAAACTGCTGATGCCGGGGCTTTTATTGAATTTGACACGAAAAAAAATCAAACCATACAGGTTCGAACTGGAATATCATACGTGAGTATCGAAAATGCTTCAAAAAATTTGGAAGTTGAAATAACCAAGCCTTTTGGTTGGGATTTCGAGGCAGTCAGAAAAAATAATCTTGATACATGGAATGATATTTTTGATCGCGTGAAAATTACCAGTAACGATAGGCGCGAAAAAATGCGGTTTTATACAAATATGTATCGTGCATTGTGCAGCCGAAATACCTTTAGCGATGTTGACGGGAAATGGGTTGATGCCGATGAAAATATCCGTCAATTGGAAGATCCGGATTCTCCGGCATTGGGCTGCGATGCCTTTTGGAATACATTCTGGAACCTTAACCAGTTCTGGAATTTGATTACACCCGAATGGTCGAACCGATGGGTAAAATCGCAATTAGCAATGTACGATGCGGGAGGGTGGCTGGCGAAAGGTCCTGCCGGAATGGAATATATTCCGGTTATGGTTGCCGAACATGAAATTCCATTGATCGTTGGGGCGTACCAAATGGGAATTCGTGATTATAATGTGGAAAAAGCTTTTGAAGCTGTGAAAAAAATGCAAATCACTCCAGCCCGTGAAGTGGGAGGTGGATTTGCCGGAAACCGGGATTTGGTGCCGTATCTGAAATACAAATATATACCCTACGATAAAGGTCGTTTTTCAAACACTCTGGAGTATTCGTTTGATGATTGGACAGTTTCTCAGTTTGCCAAATCGTTGGGAAAAGAATCTGATTATAGATTATTTTTTGAACGTGGTTATTATTGGAAAAATATTATCGACAAAGAAACCGGCTACGCACGAATGAAGGATTCCAAAGGAAACTGGCTGCCTGATTTCGATCCTTATAAATCAGGGGCTAATCATCATTATGTGGAAGGAAATGCATGGCAACTCACCTTTTTTGTGCCGCAAGATGTACCGGCTTTGGCAAATGAAATTGGGAAAGATCGTTTTATTGAGCGCCTCGACTGGGGGTTTTCTGAAAGTGACAAATGGCGTTTCAATGGGCCGAATGATCAATATTGGGATTATCCGGTAATGCAGGGAAATCAGCAGTCGATGCACTTTGCATTTTTATTTAATTGGGTGGAAAAACCCTGGTTAAGCCAAAAATGGAGCCGGGCGATTATAGACCGATACTACGGTTATGGTTTGGCAAATGCCTATTTGGGCGATGAAGATCAGGGACAAATGAGTGCATGGTTTATAATGGCCTCCCTGGGATTATTTCAAACCGATGGTGGATGCCGAGTTGACCCGATTTATGAAATTGGAAGTCCAATATTTAAGAAAGTTGTACTTAATTTAGGTGAACGATTTGGAAGGGGAAAGACGTTTACAATTGAAGCTAAAAATGTTTCAAAGAGAAATATTTATGTGCAAAAGGCAACACTCAACGGCAAATTGTTAAATACATTTTGGTTTCCTGTTAAAGAGTTACTGAAAGGTGGAAGTTTAGTGCTGGAAATGGGATCTGAACCAAATATGGATTGGGGAAAACTGAAATAATTTTCTTTGAAACGGGATCTTAAGATCTGTTCTGACTAATACTGTTATTACCATCTAAATTACCGGAAAAGAAAAAGCGGTGGGACACCCACCGCTTTGTTCCTGAAAAATAACCAACTAACTATTCTATCTTTACTTTGTATTTAATAAATTGCAATCAACTTTTTAAGCTCAGAAAAAATACAAAGCAGTACAGGAAAGTACGTGCTATATTTTTGATTGTTTCAGTATTCGGTGAAATTAACAATTTTTAACCCTGAGCTGAATGTATAAAAATAGCCGCTTTTGAATGCAGAGATTATATTTTATTGTTTACTTAATGCTGAATTCAAGACATAAATGCAACATCTGAATTAAACAATATTTTTTCCAT
>CAYZBC010000123.1:11942-13729 GCA_964476535.1 uncultured Maribellus sp. | reverse complement strand
ATAGGAACCTGAATTCCTCCATCATACAAAAACTGTTTTCCACGAGGCATGCAACGACCGTTGTCGCCAATAATAAAAACCAAAGTATTACCGGCAATTCCTTCGTCTTCCAATCGCTGCAAAACTTCACCAATTTCTTTGTCAACCAATTGTGCACTTTCCAAACCATTTGCCCAATCGCGTTTTGCCAAATCAGATTGCGGATAATATGGAGGCAATTCTACTGCGTCGATACGAATTGGATTTTCAGGATCACGGTTCCATTTTCTATGTGTTCCGGCATAAGTAAGCTGTGCATAAAAAGGTTGACCTTGTGCACGTTCGCTCCAGTCTTTTCCCTGAAAAACGGGATGATCTAATGTATAGTTTAAATCTGTTTTTCGGTTGGCCATAAAACAAGTGAAATAGCCTGCCTCTTCCAGCAAATGTGTAATCGGTTTAATTCCATAAGGAAGTGGTTGTTTTTCAAATCCAGGCGGTTTTGTGCGATGCTGATTTCCTCCAATATAATTTTGGTGAAAACCTGTCATCATTGCCGAGCGTGACGGTGAACAAACCGGTGCCGTACAATACGATTCGGTGAATCGGATTCCTTCTTCAGCAAACTTATCTATATTGGGCGTTTGAATTCCGGGTTCACCGTAGCACGAAAGTTGGTAACCCCAATCTTCCATCATAATCCAAATAATGTTTGGTTTTTGTTCCGGGGCTTTTTCGGTGCATGAAAAAGTTAGGGCAACGAGAAGGAGGGCGGCACCTAAACTGGCTAATTTTTGTAGTTTCATGGTTGTTGGTATTAGTTCTTTTATTTGTTAATGCCTGTTCTGTTTTTTGAATAAGGATCCTGAACAGTTTCACCGCTGTTAAGAATTCCGTTTATTGCATTTTTACGAAATCGCCCGCTGGCATCGTAAAATTTCTCTGCTAAATCAACTTTTGAAATTAATACTGCGGGAACATTAGTTGTTAATTTATTTTGAACAAGCCCGTCGGGAGTTATAAAGTGGCAAGGCCAACTTTCGGTTGTCGAAGAATTGGTTAATGACATATAAAAGGAGTTAGTTGCCGCTCTCGCCTGAGCAGTAATCGGCATAATTATCGGGTGAATACTTCCCTTTTTTTGCCGGGCATTGTATAACGATTGAAAAATTATGTCTGTCTTTAACTTTTTATATTCACGATACAATTCAGGGAAACGAATATCGTAACAAATAAGCAATCCGCAATTTACATCATTCAGTTCAAAATTCACAAAATGATCGCCAGGCGAAAAGTGTTTCAAATCGCCACCCGTACAAAATCGTTTGTCGTAACGATCTACTATTTCTCCTTCAGAATTAATCACATATAAACTGTTGTGTGGTTTTAC
This sequence comes from uncultured Maribellus sp., assembly GCA_964476535.1. Taxonomy (GTDB): domain Bacteria; phylum Bacteroidota; class Bacteroidia; order Bacteroidales; family Prolixibacteraceae; genus Draconibacterium. The sequence goes on along the minus strand of CAYZBC010000123.1, from coordinate 12,360 downwards.
ACCTTCGCTTAAACGGTGAATTGAACCCAACAAAACCCATATTTTTAATTGTTTGGCCAAACTCAAAACAGAATCAGTTGCCTCGTTCAACTTGTTCCAATCAAATTCTTCAAGCGATTGCATATCAACTCCCGGATAACCCGAAAGTGCACATTCCGGGAAATGGACAACTTCTGCTTTTTTTAATTTCGCTTCAATTATCTGGTTTTTTATCCATTCATAATTTTCTGAAATATTTTCTGAAATCGGAAATTGACAAGAAGCAACAACCAATTTGCCAGATTGAGAATCTGTGTCGTTTTGTGCTTCAACTTTAAACAAAAAACAGACAAAAATTACGATTAAAACAAATATTGATTTTTTCATTTTATGGATTATTTTAAAATTATTTCAAGTCATCAATTCCTCTTTATGCGGC
>CAYZBC010000123.1:0-11842 GCA_964476535.1 uncultured Maribellus sp. | reverse complement strand
ATTGCCGGAATTTCATACAAAAAGGAGAGATCTCCATCAGGAAATGGGGGATAAACTCCACCCCTGACCTGCTTTGGTTTTGCAGGAGTAAACAATTGAAAATAGAGATTCGGTGTTTCCGAAATAATCGTAATTGGCGACTCCGAAGTTTCCAGTTTTGCCCAATACAAATTACCGTGGTAGCCTTTAAATTCAGGATAAATTAATTCATTAAAACTCTCTCCCGTAATGGTGTTGTTGTACTCTTTTTCCCACACTCCAATGTTACTTCCTTTCAAACGGTTTTTCCAAACACGATATGGTCCGCGCCCCATCCAACTTACCGATCTACATTTATCTTCAGGATAATTAAATGTAATTCCCACAAAATCAATATCTTTTAATCCCCGCTGAAGTTGACTGGCTTCGAGATATAAAAGTCCATTTTTATTTACAATCCAGGTTACTTCGCGCGGATATCCATTGTTTGAAATTTTAAATTCAAAATTACCATCAACATTTATTTCCCAACTGGTTTCTTCAACTTCTGTTTCTACTCCAACCGGAATTGGGCCACCCGAAAATGAAATTGCTCCTTTTTTATTTTTTACATTTTGAATGGTGCCATTTTTTTTGTTGAAGGAAACTTCTATTCCATTTGCAGAAACAGTAACTACATCTGCAGATTCAATTGTTTTAATTTCTGTTTGTTTTGAAGAGAGTAGTTTAACGAATTCAGCTGCTTTCTCTTCAGGTTGAATTACCGGCCAGCTCCAGGTATACAATTCATAACCCTCCCGGTCGATGGCTTTCAATTGAAAAAAATCTGCTTCTATTAAAGCATCACGAAAATCAATAGTGACTTCTACTGTTTCACCTGATTTCGCTGCAGGACTTGCAATAATTCCACTACCTGTTATTTCTTCCTTTGTACTTCCAATCGGAGTTTTCAAAGTTTTCCAGCTAAAACCACACTCTTTCAGATTGGTATAAATGAATTTATTTTTCAGAAACAGTTTCCCATTCCACTGCCTGTTTACTGTAACGGGCTCAACCTGAACCGGCGACCAAATTTCTTTAACCGTATAAAAACTACCCTCTTTTTCGCGATGCGGACCCATTATACCATCCGGAGCATTGTTGCCACTTCCATCAAAAACAGATCCTTCTTTGTCGGTTCGCAAAACAGCCTCATCGGTAAAAACCCATAAAAATGCTCCGGCCAGCAAAGGCGACTCTTCATAAGTTCGCCAGAAATCATCGAGTCCGGCACCTAATCCACCATCGTACAAACCGTGCATAAATTCAGTTGCCATAAACGGATCGTTGCCATTGTGGTTTCTTCCGATTCCGTTATTATAATCAGGATAATGATGGGTTTCTGCGCCGTTACGTAAAAGCCATGGATAAATTACCGGACGTTTTTGGATATCGAACTCATGAAATCCTTTTTCGTTGGCAAAATCCCATCCACCTTCATTTCCCAAATCCCAGATTACTACACTTGGATGATTTTCATCTTTCAGGATGGTTTCTTTTACCAGCTTTGGACCAACTATAGTATCGTAACCCTGTTGCCAGCCGGCAACTTCATCCAAAACAAAAATTCCCAGCGAATCGCATAAATCAAGAAAACGTTTGTCGGGTACATAATGCGAACACCGGACAGCATTCATATTCATCTCTTTCATCAATCGGATATCCTCCAATTGATTTTCTTCGCTTAAACACCGACCTGTTTCTGGATCAAATGAATGGCGACAAACACCCTTAAAAACAACCTTTTCGTTGTTGATGTAAAAACCATCGTGTTCACGAAGTTCAACCGTTCGGAAACCAATTCGCTCGGAAACTTCATGTAAAACAATTTCTCCCTTTTTCAAGGTAATTTTCATATCGTACAAATTTGGCCATTCCGGATTCCACGATTTTACCTCGTCAAATTTCCCGGAAACCATTTTTTCAGTTGTCCCTTTTTTAATGTCTGACTGGACTGTTTTACCAATTTTATTTCCTGCTAAATCATACAAATCAATCAAAACAGAATAATCGGCTTTTGATTCATTCAGAACAACTAATGAAGAGAAAGAACCATCAGCTAAGGCATCAATTGCAATTCGGTTCATGTGAATCTCTGGAAGCACTTCAAGAAAAACCGGGCGGAAAATTCCCCCAAAAATCCAGAAATCAGCCTGCCGTTCGGCACGAACAACCGATTGGTTTGACGAATGTTTGTCAACATCAACTTCCAGTAGATTGGTTTTGCCGTATTTCAGCAATTTTGAAATGTCGTATTTAAAGCGGTAAAAAGCTCCCTGATGAATAACTCCGGCAGATTTACCATTGATTTTTACATTGGTGTCGGTCATCGATCCATCGAAAACAATGTTGATGGTTTTACCTTTCCATGATTTTGGAACCTCAAATTCGTGTTTATACAAACCGTGTTCGAGTCCTAATTTTATCTCTTTATTTCTCCAGTCGTGGCCATAATTGTAGGTACCAAAACCCTGCAATTCCCAGTTGGAAGGCACTGGAATTTTTGTCCATTCGCCACTATTCCTTCCGTCGGTGCAAAAGAAATCCCACTCAACGGTGTTGGCGGCATCAGTGCCGGAGAGGAAAATTGTTTCGGTTTGTTGGGCGGATAAAATATTTCCAAAAAGGAGGATTCCAAAAAGAAGTATTAGGCTTTTAAATTTCATTTTTAATTGGTTTAAATTTTCAAGATATAAATCTACTTATAAAAAGTTTTACAAAAACTTTATGAGTCAATTTGTTATTTATAAGCACATTTTCTGCCCGTTCATGCAAACAAACGAAATTGGTGCATTTGAGTTTGCAGATATTTATTTCATATCGAAAAGATTGCGCAGCTCCTTGTTGCTCATGTTACCAATCCAGTTTTCACCAGTGGCAACGGTCATTTCTGCTAAGGCTTTTTTCCGTTGAATCATTTCGTTGATTTTCTCTTCGAAGGTATTTTTTGTAATAAATCGGTGTACCATCACATCATTCTTTTGTCCAATCCGGTACGCGCGGTCGGTAGCTTGTGTTTCTACGGCAGGATTCCACCATAAATCGTAATGGATAACGTGGCTGGCAGCAGTGAGGTTCAACCCGGTTCCGGCGGCTTTTAACGAAAGGATAAATACTTTGTCTGCATGATTGGTTTGAAAACGCTCCACCATTTCCTTTCGTTGTTTGATGCTGCTACCCCCATGATAAAACAGTGGGGTTTCTTTGTACCTTTCGCTAATAAAATATTTCAGCAGTTTTGCCATTTCAGTAAATTGGGTAAATAGCAATACTTTTTCATTGCTTTCAATAATTGTGTCCAACTTATCGAAAAGCAATTCGAGTTTACCACTTAACGAAGCATCCATTTTCCCATTTTTCAGGAATTGGGTGGGGTGGTTGCAAATTTGTTTTAGTGCCATTATCATTTGCAAAACCAATCCTTGACGTACAAAAAGCGATTTCTGGTTAGATTGTTGAACCCCCTCGATTTCGTTCATTGCTTTTTCAAGCGTTTTTTCGTACAAACTTGCCTGTTCTTTGGTGAGGCTGGCAAAACTGTCGATTTCTATTTTCTCAGGGAGGTCGGAAATAATACTTTTATCAGATTTTAATCGCCGCATCAGGAAAGGCGATGTTACCTGTTTCAGTTTGTCGGCAATTTCACGGTCGTTGAGTTGTTCAATTGGATTACCATAAGTTTCGGCAAACTCTTTTGCACTGCCCAGGAATCCCCGGTTGCTGTAATCCATTATACTCCACAATTCGCTCAGTCGGTTTTCTACCGGGGTTCCGCTCATGGCAATAAAATTGCCCGATTTTATCGATTTTATGGCTTTTGTTTGTGCCGTATTTTGGTTTTTAATGTTCTGCGCTTCGTCAATAACCACCGAGTGCCATTTTCTTTTTTTAAGTTTATCGGCATCGCTACGCGCAATTCCATACGATGTTAAAAGAATGTCGTAATCGATTTGTTTTTCAAGGTTTCGTTGCGTGCCATGATAGATTGCCGTTTTCAGCGAAGGTGCAAATTTTTGTACTTCTGCCTCCCAGTTGGTAATTAATCCGGTTGGCGAAACAACCAATATTTTCTCTTTTTCGAGCATCCCTTCTTCTTTAAATTTCTGGATGGTAGCAATTACCTGCAAAGTTTTCCCCAGCCCCATATCGTCAGCCAGTACCGAACCAAAACCAATTTGGGCATTTCGGTAAATCCACGAAAAACCACGTTTCTGATAAGGCCGTAACTCTGCATTAACGCCCTTCGGAAGTTCGATTTCTTTGTAGTTGGTTAGTTCTTCAATCAACTTTTTTACCTCATCACTTATTGCTACTTTAGCCCCATAATAATCGCCCGAAAGAGCGGCCCGAAGCATTTGGAAAGCCGACATTTCTTTTGATTGAGTAAAGTGTTTGTACAATTTTACGAGGTCTTCTTTTTCAACATAAATGTATTCGGTTTTGAATTTTATCAAACCCTCCGATTTTTGTAAAAGATTTCTGAATTCCTCTTCTCCCATTACTGTGTCGCCAATGGCAACCTGCCACTCAAAATCGAGCAATTTGTCAAGTCGAAGGAATGATTTGCCCGTGCTTTTATTTTTAATTTTTACACTGGTACGCGGACGAAGGATTTCCTGTAATGATTTTGGCAAAAGAACAGAAATGTCCAGGAGTTGGATTGCTGGAATAATCTGCATCAAAAAAGGGGAAAAAGTGTTATTTCCCATTATGATTTCATGCTCACCCGATGTGTTGATAAAATCGTCAAGTCCCTCAATAAAACTGCTTAATTGTGAAACCGATTGCAGTATCTCAAAACGTTCGTTATCGAATTCTTTTTGAGTGAGTACATCTTTCAAAGGAACAGCAACATCCAATACTTTTTCTGCATTCTGGATACCAACCGAAACTTTAAATTCTTCGTCTTTGTACTCTTCAACAATAAGTACTGGTTTGAATTTTTCTTGCGAGAGGTAAAATTTCTGGAGCCAGGTCATTATTTCGCCTGCCAAAGCTTCCTCGCCAGGCTGAGTAAACGGGTAGCTGGCCGATTTAAAAAACAGGGTTTCAAAAATATCCCGGTCAACACGGTAGCTCACCAAATTCACAATTTCAGAAATAAACAGCGACAATAAATTAGTTGCCCTATCTTTTGTAACCTTTCGTTGCCGGTTGGTTTCCTGCCAAATAAAAACATCGGGCGGAAGCATGTTTTCCAACTCGTCAACCAACCTTTTAACTTCTTTGCTTAAAAGGGCGGGTAGCCAGCGAATGGTAAAATCTTTGCCCGGCAATTGCACAACCTGTGGCACAATTGCACCGTTTGCTACCAACTGTACCGCCAAATGCAGTACCGTGCGCAACGACGCCGTAGAAGGTTGGTAATCGTAAGTTTTTGAACTTTGAATTTGTGCCAACTGCTGCAAAAATTCGCTAATTGAATAGGATTTATCATTTACCGAAACTTTTGCACGTAACGAATCGTCGAGACTGATTGTATTTTGCGAATGGTAATTGATTTGGTTTTCTTCGGAGTAAGCGGCTGAAAAAAAGTTAGCCAAACTGATTTTGCCACTGGCAGCTTTTTGGGTGTTTTTTACAATTCGGTTTAAATGGCTGCGGTATTTTTCGCGAAAATCGGCAGCCGACGAGGTGTAAAAAGCAGGGAAAGGTGTGAGCAAAGCCGTTAGTGGTACATGAATAGGTGTGAGCCCTGCATAAGAAAGCTTTTGGTAAGCGTCTTCAGGATTGTAAGGTTTGGTTTCTTTTACTTTCTCGAAAAAGAGATTTTTTAACTTGGGAATTTCTATGTTTTTCTTTTTGATGACAATTCCCAGTTTATTAAGCTCTGCTAACAAATCGACCCTGTGCAACGAAAAGGCAAGAAATGGGTTGTTGTCGATTTCTGCTGAAGTTTTGTAAATAACAGAAGCCAAATGTTTACAAGGCACTGCCCAGTCGGGACACGAACATTGCATTTTTAGGTCGGTCCATTGTGCTGGAAATACTTTTAAGCCAAAACGTTCGGCAAGAGTAAGAATGGCTGGGTCTAACTCCCGGTTCAATAATTTGGAGATGATAACCGGGCGTTTGGTAATTTCCTTTATAAAACTACTTAGCTCGGGGTCGAAAAAGGGTGGTAAAATAATATCGACTTTATAGGGGCGAGAGCGAGAGCCCGCTACTTTTGCCGAAATATGATTGTCGTTTATTGTAATTTTCTCCACCGCGCCTTTGCGTGCATAGGTCGCTCCACGGGGCAAACGGTTGCTGTAATCAATGTTGCTCAACGAATTTAACCATTGTTTCCCCCACCATGTTTTTCCAAATGCAGCAGCCATAAATATTTGGTTTTTTGTTAAAATCAGAAAAATAATTGAACTAACAAGAAACTAAAATCTTCCTAAAAACCAAGTCAAAACTGTGCTTGATTTATTAACGGTTTGAATGCAAGTAATGAACAGTTACGTTATTGAACAAGGATTCATTTATTGCAATGCAATAATTATTCATTTAAGATTATCTCCGTATAAAAATCCGAACAACCACAGTGGAATTTGCTTAAAATTTGTAACACGACACAACTATTTCAATTATTATTTGTAATCGATTACAAATTCCCTGTATTCTTCAAAATGAATGACCCCGAGGCAAGCCCAAGGGTATCAAAAGGAGTTTGCAAAGCAAACATATTAGTTACCGACCCAAGGGTCGGGGTATTAAACCACATTATGAATAAATACTTTGAATAGCATACAATATCATGTGATTTGGGCTGAAGCCCAGTTATTATAATCCTATTTGTTACCCCGACCTTAATCTCGGGGCAATAGATACCTTATCAATTTCACTTGAGCTTTAGCCCTTAATTTTTTCCTGTGCAGTAATGGTTTAATTTTAGGCACTACCAAATCAATCTTCCAATCTTTTTACTTCAATTCCTGTTACCTGAACATTGTTTGCTTTTGCATACTCCTCGATAACTTTTGCCAAATTGTTTTGCCATTCCGGAATTTGCATCCTTTCAAACGGGGCAATCATGTATTCAAGCCCAAGCCTGGTGTCCGCAAAGTGGTCTTTCACATCGTCTCTAATGTGTTTAAAATCTCTCCCATTCACACTTTGGCATTTCTCGAATCGAGCCTTTTCCCAGATATAAGTAAGCTTAGTCCACGAGCTATTCTGCTCATTTATAATTGTGGTAACTATTTTATGTGCTTCAACCAATTGTTTGACTCTAGAAGAAGGGTCATTTTTGGATTTAGCAACACTTTCGAGATACTTGTCAATTTTAGCCAGGTTAGTAATGGTATTTATTGCAAACCGCTCGAGGTAAGCGATAGAAAGAAATACTTCCAGGTTATACCGGTTGTACTCAACATGGCTAATTCCGTACATCAATTGGTCAATAAGTTGGTCGTTTTCTTTGATAATTTGGGCTGCACCACTTATTTGACGTCCGTACTTTTCTTTAAAATCTGACTTGCGGCTTAAATCGGAGGCCGATGGTAATTGTGGCATGTATAATAGAAGATCATGCCGTTCGGTTCCAATACCTTTACCATGCGAATTACCATATCCGGAATTACGTTCCGTTGATATCCGTTGTTCCCAAATGTCTTCATAAAATCGTGCTCCATTTTCTAACATTCGATAAACATCTACCATAAATGCGCTTTCTTTTCCGTAAAATACATCCATAAAGTCGGCAGTGTTTTGTTGAAGTGTTGGTTTGTTTTTTGTCCAGCCATATTGTGTTACAGTAGCCCAGCCCAGCCAAAATGTTTCGTTGTGCAAGCCTGCATCATCCCATGCAGCTGCAAAAGTACCAATTGGATTAGCTCCTAATGCTTCTACATCAATTACATTGTCTGATGCATCAGCAAGGCGACCTTCAATATTTCTGTTTCGGTAGTTAGTAGGAAAATAATTTGGAAAAAGCAACTCACCTCCTTGCATAGAGCTATAAGCAAGTTGCTTGATTCCAGCCTTATTTTCGTTAGCAATCCATTCTTTCGAACGCGCAGTGCCCATAATTGCATCTATCAAACCACCAGGTAATTTGGCAATGTCTTCGGTTAACAAAGGATATTCGACCCAAGCTAACATTTTACGATTGCGTTTAACCATCCAGGCATGCACACGGTTTACGTAATCAACCCACGCCTGACTTCGGTTTACAATGTTGTACTCATCTTCACATTTATCACAAATACCAGCATAATAAACCTCGTCGGTTGAAACGAAAAAATAATCCACTCCTGGAGTTGCGTCTATCATATCCTGATACAAATCAAAAATCAGTTGAATGGCTTCTTCGTCGCACATACAAATATGGTAGTTACTGCCATCAGCCTTAAGGTGTGCAAATTCATCGTATTTTAAAACAAATGTCATATGCGAAGGTGCCTGAACAATTGGCACCAATTGAATATTTCTATCAAGGGCATAAGCGGTAAGTTCGTGCATTTCAGCTTTAGTAAACGCACCAGGAGCTCCTATAATAGGATGACTTGGATATTCGTATTTATCTTCCATTTCGAAACCAATTGCATTAACTTTAAGTAAAGCAGCCTGGTCTAAATACCTTTTCAAGGTCTCCAGACGGTCTTGGTGATGTTTAGTGTCCCAATGGATAAAACGTAGCTCTAAATCTGGCCAGTCGGTAATAATACCTTCGGGTAATAAAAACATACCAGTAATATCACGGCGTAACAGTTGTAAAAAACTCTGTACTCCATAAAACAATCCAGCCTTGGCATTCCCGGTTATCTTAACTATCCCAGATTTTATTTCAAGGCGGTATCCTTGATCTGCTATAGCTTGGTTAATATTATTATCTATTATCCCTTTTTTTATTTCAAGGATAATTTTACATGAACCATTTTCGGTGAATTCTAATCCATGAAGTTTTTCTCCTTGGGAGAGTAAGCTCTTAATTGCATTGTTATCTGCACCTAATTGGGATTCAATAGACCAACTATTATTAAATATAGCATCCCTGCCAGTAAGTACTGTGCTTTGAGGGGTAGGGATTAGGCTATATCCGTTAACGCGTAAATCAGTAACAAAACCAGTAGAGTATGCCTGAAAGGTGAATAACCCTGATATAATTAAAAAACTGATTCTTAGAAAATATGAAAGATATTGATGAATTCCGGTTAAAGGTTTTAATTTGTTACACTTTCCTGATAAAAACGAATAATAATTCATGATATGCTTTTTTTAAAAATTTATACTGGGTTGTAAAAAGTAATCGAAAAATAAATATGCCTGTTCATTCGACTCTTCATCTGGACTATGTTCTGCCCGGTTAGTCATTGCGACCCGGTTCGGGAAATCTAGCAAATTGTTCACTGCAATTGAATGATTTAGAGCTAGCCAACGCTCAGGCTGATCTTCAGAGCCCCCTGAAACGAGAAACGGACGAGGAGCCATCAGTGCATGTAAGTCGGTTAAGTCGAAGCCGTTTGCAATTAATTTGGGATACAAACCCTGCGCTGGATTATCTTCTGCTATTATGCTTCGTTTTCTCCAGCGTTGTGGTTGATAGCCAAGGTACCATGGCTCCCAATAATTAACATTGGGGCGCGATTCATCAAATACAATTCCGGGATCGGACCATACGGAACATGCAAATTTTTCGTACAGACATGAGGCGAACATCGCCCATTTCCCGCCAAACGAATGTCCCATAATCCCAATTCGGGTTGAATCGACATTCGTTACTTTTGACAAGACATTCCATGCATTTGCTGCTGCATACGCCAGCATTGAGAGAGGCTGAACCTGCGCATTTTTGATGTCAGGATAATAAAGCGAATATACCTGCTTTTTAGTAGCCTCTGATGTTCCGATTGACAAAGTTACATATCCACGTTTTGTGAGCTGGTAAGCAAAGTCCCGGTAAGGTTTCCCCATTCCTACTGCCGATTCTGGCTCGTAATAAACAATTACTACTGCTGGTTTTGTTCCTTTTTTATCAGGTACCAAGAGGTATCCTTCTGTTTTTTTTTCAGGCAGCCAATTGAATCTCACCCGGTGTTGTGTAAAATTTTCTTTTCGGTTTGTCTCCAAAAATTCAAGCTCTTGATTTGTAATTAGAGCAGGCCAACTCCCCATCATTTTGTGCCAGCGGGTACGAATTTCTTCTCTCCTTTTTGTCCAGTCTTTTTTAAACTTTACTGAATCGCCGTTGTAAAAGAGCAGAGGAGAACGAAATTCCCCATATTTTTCTGCATATTCTTTTGGTGGTGAAAAAAATGGCTTGATTTTGTTCCAATTTGCTGAATTGAAGTCCGCCTCTCCTTCAGCTAATTGAGCTTTAAGATTGCAAAGTGGACTTAAAATAATTAGCAAGATGAAAACAAATAGTATTCTAATTTTTACAAACATAGTTTTTCTATATTTGGATTTACTTAATCATACAAATATAAGGAAAAGAAGCATTAATTTAAGTAAAAAAAAAGGAAATAATTAATCAATCGCAACGTATTGTGCTTAAATCACTAATAATTGTTCGTTTATAAAGTCAGTGTTCTTCGTTATCATGTAAACCTACTTTTGCATCCATTCTGAAATATCATTAATAATCTGGTAGTAACCCAGTTTAATTTTCTCATAAACTGATTTCGTCCATTTATATGTTTCGGGCAATTCTCCTATCCCCACAAATTTAGTAAGTAACAGAGACCCGGCCTCCTGTGCCAAATCTGTTATACGCAAGCAGTTTAGCATCTTAATTGCCTCTCCTCTTCCATCGGGTTGGCTAGCTTTGTTTTGACTTTCCGGAGAATCTTTAACTATAAGCGTATTGATATTTTCATTCAGGAGCGAAGCATATAAGGCAACAGCTGCCATTTCACCTTGAGAAGCCAAAACACCATTTTGCCATGGTCTTCAGAATATACCCCAAACTCACGCACATCACTTATTAAATTTTATCCCACTGCAACAAAATGGGATTTAGTATAATACTCCCCGAAAATCGGATCACTGGTCAAGGTTGAAAAAATATTAAATTTACCAGTAATGAAAAAAAGTAGGCGGGTATTTACGGGAGCGTTTAAAACCCAGGTAGCTTTAGCGGCTTTCAAGGAGAGAGAAACTTATAACTTTATACATTCCTACTTGAATCGGCAAAGGACTTAAGAAGCACCATTTTTGCAATAAGTTTTTGCCGGCGCTAAAGGTAACGGTTTGCACGTAATTATCTCGATTTTAGTTGGAGCTTTAAATCGGCGCCAGCGAATATTGGAAGTAAAAGAATTTAGCAATTAAACAAAAATACCGAGCTTGCAACTCCCCGTATTTTCAACTTACACAGTTTCTTATATTGCTCATATTTCTTGCCAGACAACCAATGTTTTACCAGCATGGCTGGAGTACTGATTGCAAATCCGCACCAGAGAGATTTGAGTTTAAAAAGGAACCCAATCGATTGAAAGGGTATTCCAGCCAATATTGGAAAAAACACAACAAGAAAAAAGATGAAGATTCCGACGAAGCAACTGCATAACAGCTCCCTTCTGAGAAATGAGGCGGACTGTAGGTGGATTGCCCATTCCTGTTAACAAATTAGCTGTCCTGTTAAGATTTTACCCTTCCCTGTTGTACAGCAAGTAAAAAAGACTTAACAGGGCGGCTTGCCACTCCAACAGGACGCCTTACTCCTTTACAAGGTTCTTTAAAATTTACTACAGGGCGGGATAAATAGTAACAGGGAGCAATGCCATTGCAACAGGGAGCATATTTTATTTGAAAGTTGACCTTTCCTAAAATAGCTGATTGTAATTCCCTAGAATAGCTTGACAGATTATTCCTTTATTTGCTTGATAAGAAT
>CAYZBC010000122.1:0-13734 GCA_964476535.1 uncultured Maribellus sp. | reverse complement strand
ATTGTATCCGGAGTTTCCAACGAATTGTCGGCTAATAAAAATTTTGGTAACATGGTTTCATTTTAAAGTTTCGAATGCCAAAAGTAATAAATTAACTTCTACAATAAATAGCAAATAAGAAAACAGGTTGAAATTGTTCTCATCGTTTTCAAAGAAATTGAAAAGATACTGCCAGATTCAAAAATAAAATCAACAAGAACAATTCGGCAACTGAAAAACAAAACTATAACTCATTCAAATTCTTTTCCAATTTAACAATTCAACCTTTATAACTATTTCACAGAGATTGTTACTTTTAGCAAATATTAAAAAAAACTGCCTGTAATGAACAAACTTAATGACATTCTCTCTTTAATTGACAGTTATATTGGTGGCTCGCAATGGTTCGTATTTTTACTTTTAGGAACAGGAATATTTTTTACTATTTACCTGAAATTCCCACAGTTCCGCTATCTAAAACATTCAATACGTATTGTTCGTGGTAAATTCGATAACGAAGGAGATGTTGGCGATACTTCTCATTTTCAGGCGCTAACAACTGCACTTTCAGGAACAGTTGGTACAGGGAACATTGCGGGTGTAGCACTGGCAATCCACCTCGGAGGACCAGCAGCACTGTTTTGGATGTTGGTAACCGCTGCCGTTGGTATGACAACCAAATTTGTGGAAGTTACTCTTTCGCACAAATACCGTGAGAAAGCGGCTGATGGATCCATTTCGGGCGGACCAATGTATTACATGAAAAACCGGTTAAACATGAAATGGCTAGCAGTAATTTTTGCAATTGCTACCATTCTTTCATCGTTTGGAACAGGTAATTTGCCTCAAATAAATAGTATTTCCAACTCTCTTTTCGAAACTTTTGGCATTAATCACATGCTTACAGGAGGGGTACTCGCCCTTTTGCTCGCATTAGTAATTGTTGGTGGGATAAAACGTATTGCAAAAGTTACTTCATTGCTGGTACCAGTAATGGCTGCAGTTTATTTTGTTGGGGCATTGGCTGTAATTTTATATAATTACGAAAATATAATCCCTTCAATTATGGCAATTGTTGGGCAAGTATTTACAGGGTCTGCTGCCGTTGGCGGATTTTTGGGAGGAAGTATTGCCTTTGCTTTTAACAGGGGCGTTAACCGCGGATTATTTTCCAACGAAGCAGGTCAGGGATCTGCACCAATCGCACATGCTGCTGCACGTGCTCACGAACCGGTTTCGGAAGGTTTAGTTGCTTTATTGGAACCATTTATCGACACCATTATTATTTGTTCGTTAACTGGATTGGTTTTACTTTCCTCCGGAGTTTGGAACGAAAAATTTGACAATCAGTTCCAGGAAACGGATTTAGTTGTTTTAGCAGAAACATATTCAGAAACCAATAAAGAAGACAAAAACACTTTATATAACTATCTGGCCGGAAATGAAGATTTGGAACAACTAACCGGAACGTTACAGGTTGAAAACGGTATTATTCAAAACCAACCAACGGTAATCCATGCCCGTTCGGTTGCCGAAGAAGTGAAAGTTTGGGTAAATAATCAGAGCTATAACGGAGCAATAGAATTCAACAACGGGAAACTAGTTAAACAAGAAGGGCTAACTTTAACAGGAAAATCGCTGTTACACAGTGCCCCACTTACTACCGTTGCTTTTACAAAAAGTTGGTTTGGCGATTACGGAAAATATATTGTTTCAATCGGTCTATTAATGTTTGCCTTTTCGACTGCTATTAGTTGGTCGTATTACGGTGGCCGGGCAGTTACCTATTTATTTGGAGTAAAAGGCGTTGTTTGGTATCGTCTGGTTTACGTAATTGGATTTTTCTTTGCATCTTTTGCCGACACAACAATCGTTTGGACACTTTCGGGAATTACAATCGCTTTAATGACCATACCTAATCTTTTTGGAATTCTGGCACTGTCAAAAGAAATGAAAAGCGAAGTAAAATTGTTCTGGAAAGAATATGCAAAACGATTTCCCGGAGAGAAAGTTCCAAAGGGGTAAAATTAGTTTAAAATTCAAGGTTAAAAGTTAAATATTGCTTACAATTTTCTTATTTATCTTTTGCGTGGTTCTGCCTGTTTTTTGTTTGAATGAATATTCTTTTCCACTGTATCAACTAGTATTTATCTTCGTTCTTTCAGCGAGTGTGTATTCTGTAACCTTCGTTTGAACTTTATTATGTCAGTAATAATGTAAAAAATACCGGCTGGCATAACAATAAATATCAGCGGATTTGTTTTAAAGGCTCCAACAAAATCGAGACAGATTATTTGGGTAAAAGACCGTGTTAATCCGCACCCCGGACATTCAACATGAAAAAAAGTTTTCCATACGCACGGAATTTGAATGTCTATGGCAAAATATATTTTTATCAATATGGAGATAAGAAAATACATTCCAACAATTGCCATAATTAAATGACTCTGGACGTATTTAAAAAGCAACCGCCATAAACTAATTTTTGATTGGGTTACCTTGCGCATCTTTAAAATTACCCATAATAATGATTATAAAATCAACCAATACCCAAATTCCACATCCTCCAAGTGTTAGTAATTGTATAATTCCAATTGTTGTATGTCCTGTATAAAACCGGTGTACACCAAATATACCTAAAAACCAACACAACAGAAGCGTTACCAACCATTTGTTTTGCTGCTCTTTTTGCTGCTCCGTTACTACAGAACTTGAAGTTTGCCGAACACCACATTTGGGACAAATCTCTGCTTTTATATTAATAACCTCGCCACATTCCTGACAATACTTTTCGTTTTCGTTTTTCATTTTATAGATTTTGTTTTTAATTGAAATGCTTGTTAAATTAATCTGTTTGCCATACAACAACAATTAACCGACAAAGAAAAAATTCCCTTGTCGGTTAATCAATAAACATTTTATGACAAATCTCTGCCATCTGCCATTTTCATACTTCCGGTAATTATTCTTATAAAATCAATTAACGCCCATATTCCACAACCACCTAAGGTTATGAGCATTAACCACCAATTTGAATAACCCATCATTAAACGATGAATACCAAGCCCACCAAGAAAAAAGCTAATCAAAATCATTGTAACCTTTGGTTGTACAGGTTTTTGTTCTTCCATATTATTTAATTCTAAATGTCCTTACTCTTTTTAAAATTAGGATTTTCGGGTTGCTCCTATAATTTCTTTTAAAACACAAAGCTTATTTGCTTGTATATGTTGTTCCTTTATTACCAATTCCAAACCAAACTCCAAATACAATGTAAAACAGGAATTTCCCAAAAGTTAAACTAAAAATACCATTCTGGATGAATGTTCAATTCAATTTGGCTTAAATGCTTTAAAAGTAATAATGTTATGTAAAAAAAGCAAGGAAGAAATTAGAATTATGTCTTTTTCATTTTTTTGGAGAGATTAAGGCGACCATACTTAAATTTATAAATTTTATCTTCATGCAGAATACTAACATCTCAATACTTTTTTCGTTCCATCCTTCAATTTCAAACTTCTTTACTATTTTTGCCCTGAAATTGAACAATACCAATGCAAAATATTTATCCCGAAAATTTTGAAACGAAAATAGGTTTCGACCGCATTCGCGAAATGCTGCACAACAAATGTTTGAGCACAATGGGAAACGAATGGATTGAAGAGATGCACTTTCAAAACAATTTTGAGAACATTTCCAATCAACTGGGCGAAGTTTCTGAATTTTGCAGGATTATTCGCGAATTCGACAATTTCCCCGCCACCCATTTTTACGATTTACGCGGCGCACTTCAAAAAATTAAAATCGAAGGGCGATTTCTTGAGGCGTCAGAACTGTTCGATTTAAAACGTTCGCTGGAATCGGTGCGGGCCATCGTCAACTTTTTTATGAAACGGGAAGATGAAATTTTTCCATTGCTGAAAAAGAAAACTACAAATGTTCAGGTGTTTCCATATATCTACGACCGCATTGAAACCATAATCAATAAATTTGGAAAAATTCGCGACAATGCAACGTCCCAGTTGGCGCAAATCAGAAAAGACATCATGTCGCGGCAATCGAACATGTCTAAAAGATTGCATGCCATTTTAAAACAAGCACAAAAAGATGGTTTGGTTGAAGATGATGCAACAGTTTCCATTCGCGACGGACGCGCAGTAATTCCGATCGCTGCCGGAAACAAACGCAAATTAAAAGGGATTATTTACGATGAATCATCAACCGGAAAAACATCGTATATCGAACCCAACGAAATTGTTGAGATGAACAACGAAATTCGTGAATTGGAATATGCCGAACGGCGTGAAATAGTAAAAATACTAACTGACTTTTCAAACGATATTCGTCCCTATTTGGAAGACCTTTTCTACTCTTACGATTTTCTGGGTGAAATCGATTATATACGTACAAAAGCATTAATGGCAGTAGAATTTGATGCCATTAAACCGGAAATGATTGATGAACCTACTATCTATTGGCAAAATGCAATACATCCACTTTTAATTAAGACATTAAAAAAGGAAAACAGAAAAATAGTTCCTTTGAATATCTGGTTAAATCACGAAAAACATATTCTTCTTATTTCCGGTCCGAATGCAGGTGGTAAATCGGTTTGTTTAAAAACAGTGGGATTGATACAATACATGTTACAGTGCGGTTTGCTCATTCCCTTAAGCGAAGCCAGCAAGGCAGGTATTTTCAGCCAGCTTTTTATCGACATTGGCGACGAACAGTCAATGGAAAACGATTTGAGTACTTATAGTTCGCATTTAATGAACATGAAATATTTCGTTAAAAACAGCAACGAAAAGACATTGATACTCATCGATGAATTTGGTACCGGAACCGAACCAATGTTGGGAGGCGCAATTGCTGAATCTATTTTAGATAAAATAAATGAACTCGGAACATTCGGAGTAATTACAACGCACTACACCAATCTGAAACATTTTGCATCGTCGGCTGAAGGAATTGCAAATGGTGCCATGTTGTACGACTCGCAAAATATGAACCCGCTTTTTCAACTGGAGATTGGAAAACCGGGAAGTTCGTTTGCTTTTGAGATTGCCCGTAAAATAGGGCTCCCCGAAGAAATACTAGAAAAAGCCACCGAGAAAGTTGGGAAAGACCACATCGACTTCGACAGAAACCTGCGGCAGATAAACCGCGACAAACGTTATTGGGAAGTCAAGCGACAAAAAATTAGAAAGGTGGAAAAAAGCCTGGACGAAATGGCGGAGAATTATGAAGCTGAATTAAAAGAGACTAAAAAGCTTCGAAAAGAAGTTCTGGCAAAAGCTAAAGAAGACGCAGATAACCTGCTCTCGGGCGTGAATAAACGAATAGAAAATACAATTAGTGAGATTAAAAAAGTACAGGCTGAAAAAGAAAAAACAAAAGAAGCCAGAGAAAAAATTGTAGTACTTAAAAAAGACGTTATCAGAAAAACCACGCAGTCTGACGAGCACATCAACAAAAAAATAAAACAGCTGCAAGAGCGTGAAAAACGCAGAAACCAAAACCGGCCGGTGGAATCAAAAAAAGAAGTTTTAAAGGAAAAACCAGTAGAACAAATTGAACTCCAGCCGGGTGATAAAGTACGAATTAAAGGAAAAAATACAATTGGCGACCTCATTCAAATAACAAGCAAAAATGCGGTAGTTGCGTTTGGTCAACTTATTACAACGCTGCCAAGTAAACAAGTGGAGCGATTGAGCAACAACGAAGCGAAAAAATTGGGCCAGACCAAAAAAAGCGGATCTTCAATGTTAAACGCTAATTTCTCCGAAAAACGACTTACATTTAAATCCGAAATCGATATTCGCGGACAACGTGTAGAAGAAGCCATCTCAAATATTCAGTCATTTATTGATGAAGCAATAATGTTTGAATCGGGTCAACTGCGAATCCTTCACGGAAAAGGTGCCGGAATTTTAAAAGAAACGATTCGCGAATATTTACGGTCGGAACCCATGGTACGCAACTTTAAAGACGAACATGTCGATTTTGGCGGAGCTGGAATTACTATTGTGAATTTGTCTTTGTAGGATGAAGCGGTTTTAACCACTTTTAATTCAGAAAAAATATAACCACCGAAGGCACTGAGTTACACAATGGTTTAATATCGAAAGTATCTAATAGAAAGGCATTCCATTATTTTAAAGAGACAGCATTCTATATATTCGCAAACTACTTTGTACAAATTTCATTTCCAATACGAACACATTAATTTTTGTGGAGCTGGAATTCCGGTGTTGAATTTTAAATTTTTAATTGCTTACTAAATACCAAAGAAGGGGTTCGCATAAAAATATGTGAACCCCTTTTAAATTTATATGCTGTTTAAATTGAAGGAACTAAATTGTTTGCCAACGAGTGGTTACATTATAATTTTCAAGGTATTCTTCCGAGTGAACCAATTCCTCATCTGAATTATCATTTTCATTGATTTTAAGAAGGTCTTTACATTCATGAGTAATGTCAGTTTTTTCACTATTAAAGATTTTTTTCTTTATTCGAGTGATTCCGCATTGAATAATTTTGAATAATTTTTTCATGTCAATATAATTTAAAGGTTTGTTTCTGAATCATTTAATCGCTTAATCAGCACTGCTGCATAAGCACTCATCGAAGTATTTTGAACAATAATATCTTCCGGTAAATTCAGTATAGTTGAAGTAAAATTCCAAATGGCTTTCACTCCGCAGTTCACCAAATCTTCGGCAATATCCTGTGCCACATCATTAGGAGTTGTAAGTACTCCAATTTTAACGTTTAACCGGTTGGCCAATTGAAACAGCTTTTTATATTCAAGTACATGAATACTTCCAATGTGTGTACCAACCTTTTTTTCATCCGTATCGAAAGCTGCAATAAGTTTAATCCCCAGCAACTGATGCTCTTGGTACGCCATTAATGCAGATCCCAAATTACCTGCACCCACTATAAAAGCCTCATTTGTTCGATTAAAACCCAAATAATCTTCAAGTGTATGAATCAACTCGTACGTGTTATATCCGACCCTTGGTTTACCTTTTATGCCAGTAACAGCTAAATCTTTAACTACCTGTGTCGGATCGCATTTCAAATTTTTACCAATGGTTGGAGCAGAGATATTTATTATTCCATCTTCCTTAACTTTTTCAAGGTAATGTAGGTACACAGGCAACCTTCGCAATGTTGGTTCCGGTACTCGTTTATTTTTTCTATTTTCCCCTGAAGTATCCATTCTCTCTTATTTTGATATAAAATAATTTAACACTTCAAAAATAGATAAAATTACATTAGAGAAATTTTTCTTTAATCATATTGGGGATTTGTTAACTGAAAATTAAGATTGGAAACGCAAAAAAAACAAGTTGCAAACTGCACATTACACATTTAAAAAGAAGCTGCAAAGTCAATAAAACATAAATATGTTTTATTTGATAAAATTCCTTGAATCAATTTATATTCTTCCAGAAATAGTTTTAAGATAGATATTTACAACAGCACCAATTTCCATGCTGAAGTCGAAAATTGTTTATTCCCTTCTATATTCCTTTTGATTGATTAAATACTTTATTTTTTTCAACCTATTGTTGAACATCATTATTTATTTACGAAATTTTTAAGATGATGCTCATAAATCAATTTTAATTTCATTCATTTTTCAAATCTAAAATTATAATTATTAATTGAATCGTCTTTCACATTAAACTTCAAACTTCTTTCCTTACTTTTGCGCCCTCAAATCAAAGGTTAGCAAATGACATTTCTGGAAGAAATAAAACGAAGGCGCACATTTGGAATTGTAAGTCACCCGGATGCCGGTAAAACAACACTTACTGAAAAGTTGCTGCTTTTTGGTGGTGCAATTCATATAGCCGGTGCTGTAAAAAGCAATAAAATAAAAAAGGGTGCAACTTCCGATTTTATGGAAATAGAGCGCCAGCGTGGTATTTCGGTAGCTACGTCGGTAATGGGATTTGAGTATGATGGTTACAAAATAAACATTCTCGACACACCCGGTCACCAGGATTTCCAGGAAGATACATTTCGAACATTGACTGCGGTTGACAGTGTAATTATTGTGATAGATGCTGCAAAAGGTGTGGAGCCGCAAACCGAAAAACTGATGAACGTTTGCCGGATGCGCAAAACACCGGTAATCGTTTTTATCAACAAAATGGACCGGCCGACACAAGATCCATTTTCCCTATTAGATGAAATCGAAGATCAATTAAAAATTAAAGTTCGACCATTGAGTTGGCCCATCAATAACGGCCCCGATTTTAAAGGAGTTTACAATATTTTCAATAAAAGTCTGAAACTTTTTACACCCGATATTCAGGGAATTGAAGAACGTATAAAATTCGAAGATATTTCAAGTGTTGAATTGGAAGATTACATTGGCAAAGATGCACAAATATTACGCGATGAACTAGATCTGGTTGAGGGAGTTTATCCTGAATTTGATTCGACTGATTATTTAGCAGGCGATTTGGCTCCTGTATTTTTTGGTAGCGCATTGTATAATTTTGGAGTTCAAGAATTGCTGGATGCTTTCGTTAAAATTGCACCTCCACCAAAACCAAGTTTCACAGAAGAACGCGAAGTAAAACCAGAGGAAATAGGTTTTTCCGGATTTATCTTTAAAATTCACGCCAACATCGACCCCAACCACCGCAGCCGAATTGCTTTTGTAAAAATATGCTCGGGCAGGTTCGAGCGAAACAAAATGTATAAAAATATACGATTGGGTAAAACTTTTAGGGTTTCAAGTCCCACCGCATTTATGGCATCTCAAAAAGAGATTGTTGATGAGGCTTTTCCCGGAGATATAATCGGGTTTCCTGATTCGGGTAATTTTATAATTGGCGATACAATTACAGACGGTGAAATAATAAATTTTAAGGGTCTGCCAAGTTTCTCCCCCGAAATGTTCAGGTTTGTTGAAAACGCTGACCCCATGAAATCGAAACAACTGAATAAAGGAATCGACCAATTAATGGATGAAGGAGTGGCGCAGCTTTTTACAAGTCAGTTTAACGGCCGCAAAATTATTGGAACGGTTGGTCAACTTCAGTTTGAAGTTATTCAATATCGTTTGGAACATGAATACAATGCAAAATGTCGGTTCGAACCACTTTCGATGCACAAAGCGTGTTGGATTGAAACCCAAGACCAGTCTATCTTAACAGAATTCAAAAAACGCAAACACCAGAAAATGGCAAAAGACAAATTAGGCCGCGACGTATTTATGGCCGACTCTGCTTTTATTTTACAAATGGCACAGAATGAGTTTAAAGACATCCAATTCCACTTTACATCTGAATTTTAGTATTTTTGATAGAAAAATGATTATTCTAAATACCTTTTACGAAAGTGCAACCTTCACTTATTTCCTTTTGCCTTTTCTTATTTTTCTTGCCAGAATAATTGATGTAACAATTGGAACCATTCGGATTATAATGATTTCGAAGGGGCAAAAATTCTGGGCACCTTTTCTGGGCTTTTTTGAAATATTAGTGTGGCTTTTGGCAATTTCCAGAATCTTTGCAAACCTCGACAATTGGATTTGTTATTTAGCTTATGCTGCAGGTTTTGCCACGGGCAACTACATTGGATTAAGAATAGAAGAAAAACTGGCCATGGGCATTGTTAAAATTCAGATTATTACACGAAAAAGTGCCGATTTGTTGATTGAAAGATTAAAAGCCCTGGGATATGGAATTACGCACCACGATGCCATGGGTGGAAGCGAAGAAGTAAGCATCATATATTCTATTATTAAACGAACCGACTTGTATAAAGTAGTTGAACAAATAAAAACCTACAATCCCAAAGCATTCTATTCCATTGAAGATGTACGGTTTGTTAGTCACGGAGTTTTTCCCATAAAAACAGCTAGCAGGGGGTTTCTAAAAAGAAAGTAGATAGTGGTCAGTTTTTCATTCGCTATTTCAATCGCATGGTGAAAAAACAAATCAAATAATTTTGAAATAAAAAATACAAGCATTTTATACGTTCTGAATAAGAGGAAGATAAAAGCAAAAAGTGAAACCCTTGTAAAAAACATAAAATAAAAATTGCCTCGCGAACGGAGTTTAAAAAAACGGAGTAGAGACGCGATTAATCGTGATTCTACTCCGCTTTTTTTATGAAATAGACAGTCTACAATTCAGTATTAAGAATGGGGTATTTATTGAGCATTTTTTCCAACTCATCAATCACATCTTTTTTCTTTTCAGCAAAAATTTCTTTGTAATAATTTATTCCATTGAAAAGATTTTTCTGAAAACCAATCAATTGCCTTTTCTCTTTTGCATCATCCGAATCTTTAAGAAAATTCTCAATCCTCTCTTTAAAAATGTCGAGATACATATTCAATTCTTTCAAAAACATGTGAGGCCGAGGTCGGTTATCAAGTAAATTAATGCGACCATAAATATGGTCAACCATTTCTTTTAAACTCGATATTTTAGAAAAATAAGCCAAATTTGGCCCCGGACAAGTTGTAACCTCATCAGTTGGTTTAATCGCAATATTTTTCGATTTTAAAGTTGAAACACTTAAGCCAATACAAAGACACTCTTTTTCAATAATATTATTATAAGCTTTCTGATGTTCATACGGCGAAAGATTCAAATCAGTAAGTTCCTGCAATTTTTTCGTTTGATATTGCCGCGAAGATGTACAAATAGGCTTTTCCGTAAATTCCGTATTATATTTTAGAAATCCCTTAGTACAGGGTGTTCCAGCCGTTCCGTTTTTTGCCAACTCCAACCGTCGCACACTCATTGAGGCTCCTTTTATACTATTAAAAGGAACTCCCAACGGAGATAAACCGCTGTAATAATAATCGTCTTCTTTTCCTTTGGCCAAAAGATTCATTGTTTCGGTATCGATACTAATTACCTCGGGAACCAACATAAAAGGTGTTGCCCAACCAACACTATCCATTTCATAATAATCCAACAAAAAATTATGTTCTTCAGAGTTCCCCACTCCACCCTGGGCAGTTATTTTTATTTCAGGTGTTTCTGCTGGCTGCACAATTTCTTTCTTTTCAAGAGCAGATTTATAAATATCCATGCAAGTATCTAACAGTCTCTTTTTGTTTGTTTTGAATTCTTCAAGGATGGGACCAAATAAAATTCCATTTGTTGGAAAACAATGACCACCACAATTAACTCCCGATTCAATACGGTATTCTGAAACCCATAAACCTTTTGCAGCTAACATTTTACCCTGTATAAAAGCCGATCTATAATCGCTTACTTTTAATATAATTTTCTTCTTTAGCCAACCGTTTACATCAGGAAAAAAATCTTTAAAATTTTCAATATAACTATACAGTCGCGGACTCATTCCTGCTGAAAGCACCAATGAAGAACTTAAATTACTATTTGCAAATCCTCGCAATGCAGCGTGTGCATCATTATGCTCAATTGGTAACTCAACACCATCTTTAGAATTAACTTTATCCAACTTGGTCATAATATTCACATCAATGGAACCAACATGTAGTTTCTCGTTAATCCATTTTGTAAGCTCTTCCGCGGCGTGATGACTCTTGTGCGCCAAATTAAGTTTCGATTTTATGGAAGAAACATCGGGTAACATATTTATATATTTCTCTAACTCTCCGCCTGCATTCAAGGCTACACTTTTTAATTCTGCAACTTTCCGCTTTACAATTTCATCCACAAGATTTAAATACGAAGCAATCCGCTTGGCCCTAAAATCATCTACTTTTTTAGAAATAGTTTTAAAAGGAATATCGAACTTCTTGCTATAAAATTCTCGCATGTTTTCAATTGTAGTATCATCTACAACCGATATAACCGACGATATTCCGTATGGTGCAACATTAATTGGGGTATCTATTGAATATCCTACTCCGAGTACAGGAATATGAAAAGAATGTCCTTCAAATAATTTCATGTGTAATTTCTTTTTAAAGCAAGCAAAGTTAAATTTTATCTCTGGATAACAAAATCCATAAAAACTATATTCTGTTTCTTACAGGAACAAAGAAAGTGAGTTAATTGGTATTTTTTTGCAACTTATTGTGCAACAAATAAATTGTCAAAATTTATTATCTTGCACAAAAATTTAACTAGTTTACCATGAATTACAATCGTCGATCTTTTATCAAAACCACCGCAACCGGAAGTGTCGGATTAGCTATTTCTCCACAATTGAATTTTTCGGTTGAAAAAAACACAAATATTGAAGTATTAAATCCACGAAACCGGGTTCCTGTAAGTTTAATAATCGACGATTCTACAACATTAGTAAACTTGGCCCATTTCGGAATTCCACAGTTTGCCGAGGTTTTCCCGGATAATTACAAACAGGATTGGCGAAAACTGCCCCGCGAAATCCCAGATAGTTTTGTACGTGAGTTTGGCGAATGGAGTGCCAAAAACGGGGTGAAGGGTAAATACAGCATTGTCCCCTATCCGGCTTGCACCGGTTGGGTAAACCGTTTTATTCCGGGCTGGACTGAAAAAGAGCTAAAAAACAGTCTCAAGCTCGTTCGCGATGTAATTACACCTAACTGGGATATTCATCCAGAAATGATTAGCCACACCCGGGTAATTGATATAAAAACCGGCAAACCATTTGAACAGGCAACGCCAGATTTTATGGAGAATTGGGAATGGAGTCAAAACAAAAGCGCAGATGAATTGGCAGCTTATCAGGCTTACGCGTTAAACATTTTAAAAGATGCTGGGTTATTTTGCGAAGGAATAACTACTCCAGGGAATTTCGGTGCACGCAACCAGAATAATCTGGCTTTGGCTACATTACAATCGGTACGCGATGTTTTTGGTGCCGAAATTCCGCATTACTTTCGTAATCTTTATACCGAAAAGGGGAAAAGTGTAGCTCCTGAAGTATTGCATGCTTCAGGATTAAACGGAAGCGATCCGAAATGCGTAGTGTCTATTAATGGTTGCACCGGAGATTGGTTTGGCGGATGGGATGGATTAGTTCCGGGAAATGTCGATAAATTTATTACTGAAGATCTACAAGCCGGACGAATGGTTGATGTTATCGACAGCGGTGAACCGGCAATTATGGTTTGCCACTGGCCGGGGATTTATTACAATGGAGAGAAGGTAGGATTTAATATATTCAAGGAAGTTGTAAATCGTATTCACCAAAAGTACGACCATTTAATTTGGATGAAATTGTCAGAGATTTCTCGTTATTGGGCAGCAAAAGAACTCACGTCAATTTCCATAAATGAAAACACAATTAAATTGAAAGCTCCTTTCGCTGCTCCTGATTTTACATTGAAAATTGATTCCACGGTAAAAAATCTGACAATGAAAAATGGTGCTCCTCTCAATAGAATTCAAAAACAAACGGAATTAAAATCAGGAACTTTTTTTTCTGACAAAACAGGAACAATACTTTGTTTCGATTTGAAAAAGGGGGAAACTGAATTTACAATATAAATTACGAGAAATCTTTTTCTTTAATATTTAACCTGCTGTAATACTAAAATCAAAAAAAAGACAGAGAAAGTGATGGCATCCGTTGCGGGCCACAGAAAGGGTTGATGCTATCCTTAATTATTTACAGATAGCATGGCTTTGAGCGATTCCATCCTGAAAACTGATAAATTATGATTATCCGCTTTCGTACCTAAGAATTAGTTACATCCTAAAAGAATATCTTTGTTCAGCCCGCAGGGCAAACTTATACTTTTATATTTAAGACTTTTAATAAATAGCCCTCATTCCAGCCAGCTTTAAG
>CAYZBC010000121.1:8267-13888 GCA_964476535.1 uncultured Maribellus sp. | reverse complement strand
TTCAGGCATATCATAAGGAATATAAAAGGTTTCACTATATACATTATCCCCCGGCAGCCAGTCGGGTAAATACGCATTGGTGCTGAATATCACTGTTCTCTGAGGATTTGTGAGCCTTACAGCAAATTTATAATCCCTGTATATGGGAGCATTTCCCTTGTTTTCCCACCATGTGTTAACGGGTAGTTGTCCGTTTGCCTTAACAGTAACAGGATAAGTAAATCTGCGTAACACAAACCGGTATCCCATTTTGTTGAGCCATTCTTTGACAAGGGGCACCCATACATCAGGAACGGGCGTACTTTTACCGTTAAAAGATGATACATGCCATTTTACAGCCTGGTCGAAAATATATTTAACAGTGTCATAAGAATATTTTTCTTTTTCGAGCCATCTTTGGAACAATCCGCATATTTCCATGGAAACGGGTGCCTTTTTCCATGCCTGGCTCATGCCGCTTTTAACGATATCGCGCGGATACCAATCAGTCATGTGATCCTGATGCAAATCAGGCCAGAAACCCATGTCACCCAGACAATCTCCCCGCCATCCGACGTTACGCATCTGAGAGCCGGTGCCATTATTACTTCCATCGGGCCAGTAAGCAGCAATATTGGTGTTTTTACATAGTAATCCGGGATCCGGGTCATCACCGTTAAGAGGCATAAATATCAGGTGGGTTTTTTTGAAGCCATCAAGATATGCATTTATCAGAGTAATTCGTGCATCATCTGAGAGCAGGTGACCGCCTGCCCCTTCACCATCAGATCCGACAAGTGAAATATCAACAGCTTCAAGCCAGGGATGCCCGTCGTAATGTTTACCGAATGCCCTGATCATATCTCCATAATATTTGGCATATCTCGGATCGTTGGGATCAGTTCTCCATTTTGATCTGAGATTTGTCTCCGGGCCGACCATTTTTCTGTAATAATCAGGAATATCTGCTCTGCCAGTTTTTGAAGGAGGGAATCTTACTATTACAGTCTGATTTCTTTCTGCAGCCTTTTTCAGTACATTATCAAGCAATGACCAGTTATATTGTCCCTGTTCAGGTTCAAGAACACGCCAGTAAAACCGAAAATAAGCAATACGTGAATAAGGATAATATCCCTTTTCATCTGAGAGTTCATCATCATTGAAACGACCGTGAGTTGTGAATCCTATTCCGGGATTAGAGAGAATATCATTGATCTCAACCGGTTTCACAATCTTAATTACGGGCTTCTCCTGGGAGAAAACAAAGATATAAGCCGGCAACATAAATGCCAGACAAAGCAAGATCTTTTTTTTAAGCATAATTGTAATCATCATATTTTAAATTAATTAATTAATATTTCCCATATTCCTGAAGAGTCTCCCACATAGCCCAGAAATTCTCCGGCGAAACATCATCCTGAATATTGTGCACAGGAGTAAATACAAATCCACCGCCGGGAGCCATAATATCAATTATCTCTTTCACTTTATCCCTGACTTCCTGAGGTGTGCCGTTATTAAGAGTCTGCTGTGTATCAATTCCTCCTCCCCAGAAAGTAATATCCTTTCCAAAATCTTTCTTCAATCCGGCCAGATCCATTTCACTGGCAGTATATTGAACCGGATTAAGAATATCCACTCCGGCATCAATAAAATCGGGAATAATTTCCCGTATAGCACCACAGCTGTGCATAAATATTTTTACATCGGGAAGACGTTTTTTCAAATGTGCATATAGCTTTTTAAAGTACGGAATCACCATAGTCCGGAGAGTATCCGGATGAAGTATGGTTGAAGTTTGAGACCCCAGGTCATCACATTCTGAAATAACATCAATCTGATCCTGCCATTTGTTTTCGATAGCCCAGTCGATAACGGCATCCCAGTATAAGATTTTATCCTGCATAAAAATTTCAATGAGAGATTCCACACCTTCAGGATCAACGATGCTATCCATATACCACTTTTCATGTCCTCTTACGCGTAATGAATTTTCAGTTAATCCTGCAGTGTGACGGTCGGCAACACAACAATATCCATCTGCTGCTTTAATCTGATTGGATAGGTCACGTCGCAGGATCGCCACGAAATCATCCCAGTCGGGATGGTATAATTTATTAACACACTCCGATAATGTGTCGTATTCTTCAAGTGGATAGTTCATCTGGTTAAAATAAAAATCCTTTTCCGGATTCCACAGCCAGTCGCACCCATAAAAATCAGTTACAGTCTCAATCCTTCCATTCAGGCGTTTTCTTACAGGATAGTCTGGAATGCGGAGGGCTCCAATGCGCCTTGTATCCACTTTAAGTTTTACAAGGTTCGCTTCGATTGGAGTAACTATTTGTTGAACAGGATCAATTTCCATTTTCTGATAATCAGCAGATAGATCTTTGTATTTCATCGCTGATTTATATGCATTATTTGTTATTGAAGTAACTGTGGTTGCACCAAGATCGTATGGTACCCTGTCAGGCTCCTTGTGCCTTAAAACTTTATGCACTCTTTCCTTACTATTCATGTTATTTTAAGTAATAATATATGATTATAAACTAAATATTTACAGGTCTGCCTACGGGGATCAACTGATGTAAAATGAGCATGGCAAACAGATATCCTGTTCGATAATCTTTAATATTATAGCCGCAAGTAAGATGGATCTCATAATTTATTTTTATAAATTTTGTGAACAAAAGATATAGTATTCCATTTTTCATAATTCATACCATAAAAAAAACTGTCATAATTAGCCGTGATTAATAAATTTTCAATGGTTTGCCCGGATCAGGGATAATCCACTGAGGCAATTTTTCGTCCAGCTTAAATTTTATAACTGGATACCCGCTGAATTTATGGTCTTTTTCAAACGGATGAATGACTGCTTTCCAGAAACCGGCTCCTGATTTTTTTGCATTAAATTCCTTTGAGACTAATTCATTCGTTTTGCAATTCAATTGACCTGCAGCTAATCCATTTGGCGTATATAAATCAGCTACTGCGCCTTCAAGTAATAAAGTCAGATTAAAATTATTTACATTTTCCGGCACATAGAAATACAGTGTAACTGGTTCATCCATATACTTTTCTGTTGCAGTAAATCCCATGCCCTGAGAAAAGAAATTTGCTCTGTAAGCTGTTGCGGCTCCTGTCACTTCCAGTTTTACTGATGCCAGTCGACTTGAGATATTCATTAAGTAACTCCCTCCTTCTCTTGCTTTGAATGTAATGTTTTTCCCTCTGCTTAATGCACTGGTTTTTATGAATTTCCCATCGGTAGTGGTTATTGAATACTGAAGGAACTCGGCAATGCCATCAAAATCATCCATTAATTTTACATGAATGTTTACTTCACCAGAATCGCTGGCATATAATAACATTCGCATTTGCGTTGCATAAACAGGTAAAGCTATCTCTTGTTGCAATTTTGCATCAGGCAAAGCCGGCATTTGTTCAATACCGTTAAAATTTTCTACTCCTCCGCCTGGTTGTGTTGTAATACGCATATTTTTGTCCTGATTTGTCAACAGCTCATCTACTTCGTCATCTGACAGTGTAAGTAGTGATTTGTAATCTGATGCAAGTAATCCGCAGTCGCGTAAATAGTATTGCGTAAGCGAAAGTACCTGTCCGAATAACTCAAGGCGCTTCTGCTGGTTGGTATCTTTTCTGACTTTATGTGCTTTCAGGTAAAATTGCTCCATTATCTGATAATTTGGCGCATATATCTCTTTTAAATGTGCATCGGTAAGATTGTAATTATTTTTAGGGTGACTAATCATGAAACTCCTGAATGCTGTATCCAGAACAGAGTAAAACTTTTCAATGTATAGAGCGGCTTTTTTACCGTAAGCAGCAGAATAATAATCTTTTAAAAGAAGACCTGCATCCTGATCCGGGTTCCATAGTAACCTTGCAATGATATAATTACTAGCACTACTGGCCGGCCATAAAGGATTTCCATATATATAAGCCCCCATAATGCCATATTTGGTTAACCGGCTAAAAATAAAATTCATGATTTCAGGTGCAGGAGGGTATAAAATGCCATTTGGCTGTACTATTGATACCGGAAGGTCATAGTAGTAATAAAGGTAGTTATCTCTTTTAATATTTTCGCCCCAGATTTCCATCAAATTATCCCAGGTTTTTTGCGTTTCTGGTCTATAAAGCTGGAATCCATAGCTTATTGATGTAGCAATCACCAGAGCCAGATTAGGTTCAATTTCAGGTATACCGGTTGATGGAGGAAAGAGATAACATGAGTAAATATACCCACCGAGTTTACGGTCCGGAAATTCTTTTCCAACAATTTTAGCGACATCGTTATAAAACTTAAGGATAAGAGGAGTACGCGAAACGTTTCCAAAAGGATCTTTTTCTGTAAGGGCAAGACTTGCTTTACTGTTGCTCCACCTGTTCCCGCCTTCATCATTGGGAGACAGAGAAAAGGAATATAAATTTGGGTTCCTGCGAAAAGCTGATATTATTGAATCGGCATAAGCCTGTACAAGGGCAGGATTAGTTGTTTCCAGTTTAGCTCTTCTGTAGGGAGGAACATGTATTCCATCTACTTCAGCAAAAAAATCGGGATGTTTTTTATACAGGGAATTTGGAATAATGTCCCAGCCATGACTATGCTTTATATTAGCCACTTTTGCCAGCTTCATCCTGCGATCCCAGTCAGGATCTGATGTAGTAAAAGGTTGTGCACGATAGTTAAACGGTGAAATCTCAGTGCTATCAATGTCCGGTATTGAGACAGTTTTTTTTGTTTCATAATACTCACCCAGTTCCCCCGGCATAAGCCATTTAACTCCCAGGTAATTTTCAATAAAGGTGTAAACGCCATTTGAAGTGCCGTTACTTTTACCCCCCATTTTGTTTACTTCACCATCTGGTGTGTCGGGGCCAAAAATGAAAATTTTACTGTCAGCAGTCACTATCCGGAACCCATCATTGGGAATAGCATCAGGATCAAATCCTGAAGCCTTTGCCGCACTGGTTTTTCCCAGGCTGATAAAATGGTTTTCAGGAATCTTGTCAGAAACAAGAATTTCAGGAGATGCCCCTGTTACTTTCCCGAAATATACTTTTAGGTCTTCAGCTGCCCGTTTTACAGATTCAGGGGCAGTTGGATCGAAATAAATCAAATATTCAGTTTTTCCTTTGTTAACTAATGTGATATTTCCCTGTTTTGAACAGCCGGAAATAATAAATCCTGTGAAAACCAATATTTTAATTCCGGTACAAAGAATCGTTCTTCTTTTCATTTTATGTATTAATTTAGTGATACACAGTAATTTAATAAACCTATGATTCAATTGGTAGTTATTGTAGGTATTTTAAGCCATTCAAGATTAAACCTGTAGTGCAGTCTAAATTCTTTCATCTGATCGTGAAACATAATACGACCAACAGAAATTCCACTCCTGGGATTATTGTTGTCAACCAAAGGTAAGAAATTCTTAATATATGGCTGTTTGGGAATCTTCTTTTTAAATAGAGTCAGTGGCAAATTATCTATCATGAAGAAATAATAAGTTAAAAATGTAAAATTAGTGAAATGCCAATCTGATGATCAGCATTTCACATACCTCAAAACCTAACCTAACCTAACCTAACCTAACCTAACCTAACCTAAC
>CAYZBC010000121.1:0-8167 GCA_964476535.1 uncultured Maribellus sp. | reverse complement strand
AACCTAACCTAACCTAACCTAACCTAACCTAACCTAACCTAACTCTCAAACTAAAAAATATTCTTTTATAACATATCAAAACATCTCAACAATAAATGATACTTCGATATGTTGTTTGATAAGTAAGTTTCAATAATAAGACGTTTCATAGCATTCATACCACATATAATTTATAAACTATTTTCATTTTTAATGTATTTCATAAATGTTTGTATGAAGAGCATTCCTACAGTTGCCCCGGGATCTTGCAATCCAATAGATTTTACTCGATGAGCAATCTGCTTGCCATATTCAGGAACCATTTTTTTTGTAGCCTCAAGTCCATTAAGAGAAGCTTCATAGGCTAACTGTAAGCCATCCTTTAAGGTCCTGTTTTCTTTGGATGCAATTTGTAATGCCTGTACGGCAGGATAAATTGAGTCAATTATTGTCTTTCCCCCTGGTTTTGCTTTTCCTCTTAACATCATACCATCCAAAAACTGTGATAAAAATTCAGAAAAACCGGCAAGATTTAATTCTGATTTATTATTTAAAGCCTTAGCGGATTTAATAAAACCTGAACCGATAAGAGTTCCCATAGTAGAAGGTGCGGTCTGCGAAATAGTAATTCCGGCTTTTAAGAACAGTTGACCCATATCGGCAGCATCAAAAACTTGTATTGCCTGATCAATAGCAATAAAGCCCCTGCTCATAGTAATACCTAAATCGCCATCTCCAACTGCAGCATCGAGTTTAGTTAAAAAATCCTTATTTATATTCATCACTTCAGAAAGCAAAGAAAAAACCGATTTAAGATCATCTATTACTAAAGCATTCATTGTTATTTATTTAAAAAATAAAATAAATTATTATAAAGAGATATTCACTTAAAGACTCTAAAATCAATCTGTAAATATCTGTACTTGTTCAAAAAAAGGTGAACTTGCCGGTTTTGACAATAAGCGAATAAGTTCATCATCAAGCTTAAGCAATGAAATAGATGCCCCTGCCATCTCCATAGAGGTTGCAAACTCACCAACATAAGTATTATAAACGCTTATGCCTTCTGTTTTTAAAATTTCATCAACTTTCCGGTACATTAAATATAATTCTTCTTTGGGCGTTGCGCCCAGACCATTCATCAGGATAGATACTTTATCTCCCGATTTAAACGGAAGATCATCCAGAATTTTTGAAATGATCTCCTCAACAATTTTATCTGCAGTCTTCAGGGGACCTGACCAAACACCAGGTTCACCATGTATGCCCATGCCAATTTCCATTTCATCCTCTTCAATATCAAAGGTAGGCTTACCTATTTCCGGAATAATACAGGAAGAGAGGGCGACTCCCATTGTCCTCAAATTGCCACATACTTTATGACCAATCCGTATTATTTCATCAAAAGAGGCCATTTCTTCAGCATAGGCTCCCGCTATTTTATAAATATAAAAAATTCCAGCCACTCCTCTTCGCTTGTTCTCTTCTCCTTTGGGAGCTGATGCAACATCGTCATTTCCAATAATATGGGCTGTTTTGATTTTTTCCATCTCCAATATTTCGGAAGCCATCTCAAAATTCATTATATCTCCTGAATAATTTCCGTAAATGAATATCACACCTGAACCTCCGTTAACAGATTTTGCTATCTCCACTATTTGTTGAGAATTAGGTGACTGAAATACACTTCCTACAGCGCAACCGTCCAATATTCCATGCCCGACATATCCCAAAAATAATGGAAGATGTCCTGATCCTCCTCCTGTTACAAGTCCAATCTTACCCTGTCTGATATTATCAGTTCTTACAATACATCTGATATCATTTGCTACATATTTAAGTTGTTTTGGATGCGCAGCAATAATTCCCATAAGCATTTCATCGACAAATTCCTCTGGTTTATTAATTATCTTTTTCATTTTAGTGGCATTATTTATTTAAAAGTTTAAAACAGAACTCCATTAATCGCTTTGTCATTTCAAATTCCTTTTAATATGAAAATTA
The DNA here is from genome assembly GCA_964476535.1 of uncultured Maribellus sp. GTDB lineage: Bacteria > Bacteroidota > Bacteroidia > Bacteroidales > Prolixibacteraceae > Draconibacterium. The sequence continues at coordinate 6,184 of CAYZBC010000121.1, read as the reverse complement.
GTAATAATCATATATTCAATAATTACTAATTTCTTTTTCTTTTTTGGCAATAAAAAATAAGCTTGCTAAATATCCTACTACAAAAATTGTAATATGGCTGACTAATCCTATCAAAAATGGATGAAGGGTATAATTAAAAGCACCTAAATCAATAACATTATTGCTGGTCAAAGAAGCCCAGGCTGTCACAATTATATTAACTATTATTGCTATAGTAACTCCATGAAGATTTGCTTTTTTAACTAATGCTGCCAATAAAAACAAGCCCAAAATACCTCCGCCGAATATTGAAAGAGCCATAAAATAATGATCCAAAGCCTGACCTGTTCTGGTGACAAACCATATTGCCAAAATTAAGGAAAGTATGCCTGTAACAATTACTACAAGCCTTGCAACAAGCAATCGGGTACGACTTTCAGCTTCCTTATATATCCTTGAAAAAAGGTCTGTAGTGAACACTGTGGATATGCTATTTAATCCTCCTGATATGGTAGACATAGCACTTGAAAACAAAGCGACCAGGATTAATCCCGTAACCCCTTTGGGTAATTTAGTCATTATAAAGTATGGAAATACCTGGTCAGGATTTCCAACAATTTCCGGGGGTAGATCATTTAATGTAAAATTATAATAGACCCACAATGCAGTACCTATTAAAAAAAACATGCCCCAGACAGGTACACAGGCAATGCCGCTGATAAGTGCTCCGCGCATGGATTCTCTGGTTGTTCTTGCAGTAAGGTAGCGTTGAACCATAATCTGGTCTGTTCCGAAATTATGGCCATGTTGGTAAAGTCCATATAAAATCATCACAGCAATTGTGTTATCTTTAAGGTTAAAGCTCATCTCACCCAAACTAAATTTGCCTTCTTCCCATGCTTTGCTTAGGATGAAATCAGGTCCTTCAGGAACATCTGAAAAAATTATTCCCAAACAAACTAGTCCCCCCCCAATAAGCAAAATACCTTGTCCCACCTCTGTCCATGTAACAGCTTCAATACCCCCCATAAATGTATAAATTAACGTTAATAATCCCAGCATAAGGATAATAAAGTAAATATTCCAGCCCGTCATAGTACTTACAGCCAGGGACAATACAAAAAATATTACTCCAAGTCTGGTTATGTAATAAAGAATAAATGCAATTGAACCATATGCTCTTACTCCATATCCAAATCTTTTTTCCAGGTATTCGTATAGACTTATCCCTATAACATTCCGGTAAAAGGGTATTGCTATAAACACTATGGGCCATATTACCAAAAATACCATAAATGAATTTGTAAAAAGCTCCCATCCGGATGCATATGCAGCTCCTGCGTTAGCAAGAAAGGTAATATTACTAACTATTGTAGCAACAAGGGCAAACCCCATTGCCCATCCGGGGATCCTTTTATTGGCAATAAAATAATCCTTAGTGGATTTTTGACGCTTACTGAAATAAAATCCTATTGCTAAAACCCCAACTAAATATGTAATTATTACAAAAAAGTCTATTAAAGATAGTTTAGACATGCATCTTAAATTAAATTTTTATAATTTGATTCTTCAAAATATTCTTTAACAGCAGCCATTTTATTTTTGCTGACTTGACATAAAGGACTTATCACGAGATCATTGCATATTCCCAATAAAAATAAGACCGGTTTACTGCCAATTATTTGAAATGATTTCTTCATCCGAAATATAATAATGTAGGTTACTATTCTGTCACAGTTGGTGTTTTCAGCCATGCCAGATTAAATCTGTAGTGCAGTCTGCTTGATATCAGATGTATTATGCCATCAGGAGATTGAGTTGCCTGGAGATATCCCAAAGGCTCCGCATGAGTAGCATCTGTTGTGAATATCCTTGTGTTCCCACCCCCGTTATATTCCTTCTTCTCCGGCCCCGGAGTAATTAATTTGTGGTATTCCCATGTTTTTCCTTCATCGAATGAAAGAGCAGAGAACATACCATATACCATATGTTGATTACCATTTTCATCAGTGATCATTATGCCTTGAGGTGGTTTGGCATATTTCTGGTTTGTAAAACCAATATACAGGATAGGGCCTTCCCTAAGCCGGATAAGGACGGGGCGCTGACTCCCGTCTATTCCACCACTCAAAGAAGGCTCGCGCCTATATGACCAGGTTTCACCCCAGTCTTTACTCTCACTTATTGGAAGTCCGAAACCAGGACAAAGAGAGTTTGGGAACCAGTTATCTCTGCCAACAGCCATAATACTGCCATCTTTAAGTTGCACTATACCTGGATGTTGTCCAATAATATGTCCTTTTGGTGCATGCCATGTCTTCCCGTTATCATGACTAAGAATAATTCTCCCGATAATTGGCCGTATCCAATTAAGATCACTGGTTACAATTAATGTTCCCTCACGGGTTCTCATTACTACATGAGGGTTCCACATTGAACGAACAGTATTGATTATTTCCGGATACGTCCAGGTTGCACCATTATCATTACTGGTTCGCATAGCCAGAGCCTGATTAACCTGATGAGGAAAACTGCCAATACCCTGAAAATGGTATAGTTGACCGGTCGTAGTGTCAGTCCATATAGCGGAAGAATGATCATTACGATCAGCCAGGCTCCAAAATAATGATGGGGGGTCCCATTCATCATTATCGCAACGCATACGCGAAGCAGCAATATTTAATTGTGTGCTCGATTCGCCTAAATCGGTATACCATGTAGCAAGAAGATCGCCATTTGGGCACCAGGTAATGGATGGGAAATGATTATGTTCTGAAAAAAGCGGCCCCATGGAGCCCTCTGGTATTTTCACGAAAGGAATCGGTGGAATAAAAATTACTTTGTCTGCCGTACTATTATGCTCTTTCCAGTTATATTTAGTTTGTGATACATTTTTTTCACAGTTAGGGATGGGTTGTTCTTTAATATATGAAAAAGATGGTTCCCCAAGTACAACTCTGAAACTAAGTTTTGCAAATCTGTCTTCAGGGAGAAAGCTCATTCTGTTTGAAGGCCTCATTGATTCTTTAAATGTCCATTCTGAACCACCCCTGGTTACTTTGCTTGTTCCATCACTATAGCCGGCAGGATTAGATTGGTCTTTATCAATATATGGCCCATACCAGTCCATGGTCCACTGCTCGATGCCCAATATTTTTTTCAATCCCAAAACTGTACTGTCAAATTGTGCAGCATATTCCCATTCTGCTTCAGTAGGAAGTCTGTAAATCAAATGATTTGTTAAAGGACGGCCTTCCTTTTTATTAAGCCAGTCACAAAATTCAACTGCATCGTGCCATGTAATACCCACAACAGGATCAGTATCTTTATATATACTATCATATTCAGGTATGCTTTTCACTTCTTTATCGTAGTTTAACCGCATTACTTTCATAAGGGAATCGCGAAATCCCGGATGTAATTCCTCATATTGTCTGAATGTGACAGGCTCTGCAGATATATAAAACGGTTTCTTAATGTTTACTTTATGTACCGGAACTTCATCATAATCTCCGGTATCACAGCCCATCACAAAATTTCCGGCTTCAATGGGAATCATCTTAAGTCCTGATACAGTACTTATGTCAACACTCTCTTTATTCTCATTAAGGTTTAATACCTCGAGGCTTGCCTCGGGATCCAAAAATATTTTCTTCAATGCCTCGTGGGCTTGCCCCGAGGATTATTTACTAATATTATTACAACCAAAGAATATATATGCAACCAATATGATTATGCCTGATATAAGTATTATATGTATTTCTGACCTGTGCTTCATAATTGCTGTTTTTTTGTGCTATTAATAATTTTATATTACGCGTTGCATTATAAGTTATCCTTTATAAATACTTATATCCATTTATTTACATAGTATAATATCTGCTTGCCGTTTTATTTACTATTCATCATCTCGGATACCATTTTGTCCATAGTAGTATTACTTTCCCACCAATAAGGGAATATATCCCTTTTCAGTACATAGGGTTCTCCTCCAAATTTATACGTAATCCTCCAGTATGCAGCCTCTTCCGGGAAATCAGCCCAGTCATTATCGATCAGGCTTTTAAGTTTTGAAAGGGCTTTTGTCAGTTGTACAGCATTTTCATCTTTAGCTTCTCCCTGCAAGTCTTTTGCCGCACGATTTCGCCACCAACATTCCCGAAACAGGTAAAACGACTTTAATGTAACTGAGGTCAGATCAACAGCCCTTTTGAAACTATCATAAACTATTTTGTCCGGAGCTGCATTCCTGTCTGTCTTGTCGAAATATGCATTCATCCTGTCCACTTGTTCCAGAGCTCGTTTGTTGCCATCGAGGATTTCCTGCAGCGTAGTACTGTTATATGTATTTTCAGTGTTCCTTGGACCAAATATCGAAGCCCAGCTTAAATAACCGGAATTGGAATTGGGTATGGAGTATAACTCATACCAGGCATCCTGAGTACACATTAACGCCTGGGCTCCTGAATTTGCATTCTGCTCACCTATATGGATACGTGCAAAATCCTGTGCTACTTCGAAGGGATCAGCATTCGGGTCCCACATTAAACGCCCCAGCAGATACACATTAGACTGACCGGCTGTGAATCCCCGTGTGAATATCCTGAACTGGTTCCAGTAACCTGCCCAGTCAACATCCTCCTGAGCACCCCTCAAATAGCCCGGTACATTGGTTGGCCATATGCACCCCGGAGACCATGCTCCCCAGGCATTTATAGCAGAGATGCTATGCTCATGGCATAAACGCACCCTCTCACCATATTTCTTCATGTAACAAAATGCACGTGACCACCCGTCATACTGGCGAAAAGGATCAAATACAATCATTACCGGATATTCCCTGCCCAAATCATCCGTAACAATATTGGTAAGCGGTTGATTCAACCAAAAATCACCGCCTGTGTTTTTTACGGAAAACATGGCACCTTTGGGAATATTACGGGCTGTCTCCATAGCTCCTTCGGCAGATGTGGCTATGCGCCATAACCTGAATATTGCTCTCTTTCCGCTTGCTGCACATGCATTGTGATAAAGCGTAAGCATTTTCCCTGCTCCTGGCTGACCATATTTTTCCCATAAATGTACAGAACGGTAACCACACCGCGGATGTGACTCATTGGGTGTGATTACCAATCCATCCAGAGCAACACGTTCGTATAGTTCTTTACTTTTGGCAGAAATGATCTTTTCTATATCCGGGTTATAGAGATCTATAGTGTAACGACCCTCAAACTCAGGCGGATACTGAAATTCATAAAGCTGTAAATAGATATCGATATGCCTGTTATGTGCATAGTCGCACAATTCATTCATGTATTTGCAGAAAACGGCAGAACGTGTTCTGTGAATACTATTCTCCGGGTATATTACTTTATCAAGGTATTTGTAATCTATATAATCTTCAAAGTTGACATGCAAAAAGGTAATTGCGTTATATCCAAGTTTAACAACATTATCAACCAGTATTTTAGCTTCATCTATTTCACTCTTAAGCCGGTCTTCATTTACATAGGGGGGGGTATCACTGTAATAATTAAGATCAGGCAAATCAAGTATTTGTCCTTCTTCTGAATACATACGAAGGGGAAAAGCCGGTGAATTTTCCATATTAACATTGTAGGGATTTTTTCCAAGCTTAATCTGTTCTGCCAGTTTAAGCGCACCATACATCAATCCGCGATTGCTTTCAGCCTGTATTACCACCACTCTGCGATGCTGATCACCTGAGGGCATAATTCGATATGATTCGTTATCCGGAGCCTTCCATGGCGATGCTGCCACATCTGCAGCTGCCCCTCCCAGTATTATAAGATCACCTTTTCGCGGAACTTTTCCATTATCAACAAAGACAACATTATCTGTATTCAAAGATTTACTCAAATCATCAATAGCCATATTGATTCCTTGATCATTTTTCAAAGTTGAAGGAACAATAATTTTTACACTACTGCCATCCATTTTATCATTGACCGTTAGTGCCTTTTCATTCCCGGTTTTAATACCAGGATTCCCGTTTGAAAAAACTGATTTACCCATTAGTGGGTTAAAACCAATTAATAAACTCAAAATAAAAGTTTTAATATATAACTTCTTCATACTATTGGATTTATATTATTTACATAACGAATATCACATACATGACCAAAGATTTTAAACTACCGGTATTCCAGTTCAATTTTATTATCAAGCTGATATTTTTTAGCTT
>CAYZBC010000120.1:0-13957 GCA_964476535.1 uncultured Maribellus sp. | reverse complement strand
TTCCCCAGTGTTTGCCATGTGTTTTTGCTGCATCAGCAACCTTGTCTATTACCTGTTGAAGCTCAGGGTTATCAAAATCCAGAGGTCTACCAAGACTCTGGGAAAGGTCTCCAGGTCCTACAAATAATATGTCTACACCCTTTACAGCAGCTATATCATCAATTTTTTCTACCGTCTCTTTATCCTCTATTTGAACAACAATAAAGGTTTCTTTGTTGGATTGTGTCATATATTCTTTCATTGGTTGTAATGAATGGTCAGCATGCGCTTCTATTCCATCCATGCCTCTGAGTCCTTCTGGTGCAAACTTTGTATTTCGCACTGCCCATTCTGCTTCTTCTTTACTCATACAGTGTGGAACCATAATCCCATTTGCCCCGGATTCAATGGCACGAAAATAATTAAAATATCCCGCTTTTCTAATTCTCACCATAGCGTCAATATCTGTAGCGCGACAAGCCAGGCACATATTCCAAATATCGCTATCACTGAAATCCTGATGTTCATGATCAATCCAAACACAATCATATCCGACTTTACCTATCAGCTCACAGATTTTTGCTGATGGATATGGTGTCGGGCTGCCCACTAAAACTGGTTTATTATTCTGAAGTTTTTTTAGAACTTTACTTGGCCTCATATTTTCTCCTTAGGTTTTTATCCTCATAAACTTGCACTCTTTCATGTTTTATTTGTAGTTTTATCACGTAACAAAGAAAGTAAATTAGCAGCATTCCCATAAAATAGTTTTTCTATTTCTTTCTTACCGTATCCCTGCCGTCGTACAGCACGCTGAAATGCTCGTAGCATCTCATAACGTACAAAGGTCATCTCTGGGTTGCAATGGGAAAGATTGAACTGGTGATTATGCTCATTAAGTTCTGCCCAGGCATAACCAAAGGTAATATATTTGCCTCTCGTAACACCAACAGGTATATCATCACTTCCATACATTACTCTATCAGGACCAGCAATAGAAAGAAGTATGTCCATTGCATCAGCGTCACAAACAGAAGAGATGTCATACCATAGATTAGGAATTTTCTTTAATCTTTCAGCAGCTTTTATTAAAGGTCTATCATAGTAAGAGCGGGCACAGTGGCAGAGATTCCACTTCACATTTGGATATAGACTTGTTAATCGTTCCAGATCCGACAAATTTTCTTCATCACCAATTGCAGCGCTTTTGGAGATATGAAGCATAATCATAAGTCCATGGCGGTTTGCAATAACGAGCTGTTTTTCCGGCAGGAAATCTGTGATTCTACATTCTACAACATCTCCTGTTGTCGAATGTAAACGGTATGGTTTAAATCCAATAAAGCCATATTTTTTTATAGCGTTCTCTATTTGTTCTGCAGACATACTTGGACGTACTAGCATCAATGCACCAGACTTTGGATCCTTGCTGACCTCAGAAGCTGTATAATGATTAGCTGCTTCAAAATTAAAATAAACATGAGGTTTACCCGCAGTCAGACGATGAACTTTCCTGCCAGGGAAAAGAATCTTGTCTACGCTATTGAGAAAATTCCAATCAACATCAGGAAATGCTTTCTGCCATCTTTTTGACTCTGGCGGTGGATTGATAGCATGGGACCATTTGTAAAGATGAGTATGTGCATCAAAGATAGTTTTGGGCACAAAATCTTCCAACTCCTCATCCCATATTTGTTTATCAATATCAAGCAATTTTATATTCATGTTTTCTCCTTAAATTTTAATGCGTTCCATGTTCAACAGGGGGTCTTTTTAGGCAAGTACTTAATATGAAGCTGGATATCACAAACTTTAGCAGTCTTTACATCTCCTGCCCGCAGCGTTATTTCAATTTTATTATTACCTTGTTTAATTAAATCCACAGTAGGGCAAAGTGTCAGTGTACTATTTTCCAGTTTGCCCTCATCAGTCTGTTTTCCATTGATTTGAACCTTCAGATCATTTGCTTTTTTGATATTCTCAACCAGAACACGCAGTTCCAACTTAGTTGCTACTCCCTCAGTCTCTCCCCAGAAAAGATTATCGCCAACAGGGAAATAAGGTATGCGTAATGTATGACCCGCTTGTATTTCTTTGGGGTTTTCGGGTTCTACCAGAGGGATATTAATTAGATGTCTTGAGCTGGACATGAATCTATCGAAAAATTCCATAGTTCTTGCGAAAGGCACTGTCGAATATATTTTATCCAATTTTTGAAGCTCTCGAGGGTCCCCAAGCTCCTTGAAAATATCCCATGTACAATTTTCTATGTTCTGGAATTCCGGAAAGTAGTTGAACATGTAAATTCCGTCTGCACCTGCGTTCCAGGCATGCATCGCACGGGCGCGGTCTCCCAACTTTCCAAATCTCGCTCCACAATTTAAATGAACATAAACAGGCTTATCGTATTTGTGCCCCAATTCAATCATCTCTTCAATTGGAGCCGCCTGAACCCATCCAAAAATAAGTAGGTCAATCAAATCATCCTCAAGCCACTGTGTGATGTCCAGACCGTGAAATTCATTAAGCTCTCTTGAATCCAGTACTCTAGCACTTAATAAGAGGGGACGCCCTCGGCGCACGCCAACTTTTTCAGTCATTATTCGTATTCGGTGCACCAAATCAGTCATAGCTTCAGTTTCTGCACGATTAACCGGATGATCCCACGCTACACTTTTGAAAAAGGGCGGATGTCTAAGGAAATCCATGCTGATACCATCGATATCATATCGACTACAAATATCCTCAAATATCCGAAATGCAAAATCCCTGACCTCTGGAACACCAAAATCCATTTGCGACCAGGCGTATGTTGTCACTGGCTCGGAATCCACAATATAGTCTCGCAAAGATGGTGAAAGATACCCACGGAAATGTCTTAGAAGCGCCTGGTATTTGAGTATTTTTTTTCTTTCAGGCTCCGGACATTCATCTGGATTGCGTGTCGCGGCGGAAGGATCTTTTTTTAATGAGCCAAATAACCACTGGGGATTTTTCAGCTTAAAATCGGAAATTGCCCCGTGCAAATAATGATTTGTTTCGTGATTGTCGTTCATTCGAACACTTGAAAAGAACTCAAGCCCGTTCTTTCGACAAAAATCAGCTGTAATTTGAATTGAATCCGTTCCCTGCTGAATAAGGTCTGCTAAAACATTACGAGGGCGATCAAGATAAGTAGATGTCGCTAAAGTTGCATCTGGAACCCTGCAGTCATAAAAGCATCGGCCGGTAGCGCTACCGGCGCAGTAAAACTGTGAGTCAACTTGAGTATCAATCAAATGTGCCGTGCGATATGAGAGAATCACCTCAGGCGTAGACTCACCGGCATAGGCAACATCACCGCCATCATTATCGTAAATGATCCGGCGCTGGCGATGGGCGAGCCGTTTTCTTTCAGCATTGAAAGAATTCGATAGTATTCGTTTTTGCATACCTGTAACTCCTATTACTTGTCAACTGTTGATTTGATACATTCTATCGCACGCGCGATTTTCTCTCTCCGTTTCAAGAGCTCATCGGGATTGTTCGTATAACTATAATTCGTCGGCACGATTTCTCGAACTGCAGCTAGAGCTTTTTCTCCTCTGGATCGCAGAGGATCGTTCTTAGCTATTTCCTGAATCAATTTATTGAGAATGTTCATCATTTCCCAATCTTCTATACCGTCTCGAATATTCTCAAATCTTATCGAACTCAACGGCAAACCATCCGGCCCCGGATATATGAAATATCCTTCGCCGTTCCTTCTCGAATATCGTTCCCCATAATATGGCTTCCATGGTATGTCAGGCCAACGCTTGTCCCCGGCGGGTCTGTAGTTTGTCGCCCAGCCATTAATAAACCAATTCAAAAAACCCCTGACATTTCTATTATACATCATCCAGAACGATATTCGCCCATTCAATGCAGGAGTATCAATCAAAATGGGATTTGGAAAAGGATGCTTGGGTTCGCCAAATAAATAATAATAGATTTCAGCGTCCGGTCGCTTGTCCCGCTTTGCTTTAAACTCTCTTTTAGTAAGCCCCAACCTTGGGATCCAAATATCCACATTCGCGGCAATATTTTTAATCGGTAGAGAAGCAGCAGTAGTCGCCGTCTTAAACTCAGGAGTAACGGATTTAACAAACCCGAATGTCTTATTGATAAGAGGACATAGCCTAATATCAGAGACTTCGTCAAAGCCAAAGACCAAACCAGTGTCAAGAGCATTATGTTTTTTGAGTAATGCTTGGCCTTTCTCCAGAGCCTCTCTGATATTATCAAGGCAATCCTGTGACGGATCTGTCCATGAGTGAGTACCCTTACCCTTTGGTAACCATCTGCTCACTTCCATAACATTAACTGAATTAAGACCGGCCTTAAGGCATTTCTCGAGTATTCCTCTGTCTGGAGTGGGAGTTATTTTTTTGCTAAACATGTCCATCGGACTATAGCGATGTTCAACCTGAAACAGGTACCATGCAAGTTCTATATCCTCTGGAATACTTTCCCATTTGTAATACTCCAATAACTTGTCAGGCCTGAACCTGCCAAACACCTTGAATTCGCCTTTAAGAGGTATTTCAAAATCCCATACAGTTACAGATAATGGGATTTTTAGCTCTTGGCTGTTATCCGGTTTTACTGTTATTTCACCTTTGTATATACCGGCGGTTGCGTCAAAAGGAACATATATGTCAATCCAAAAAGGTTGATTTGTGCCCACTTTAACATCAACTGCCGACTTACCTAACAGAGGATCCGGCCACCAACCTATATAGTCCACAGGGTATTCAGGCTTATTGGTTTTGACATATCCAACAGGGTAGACCTTTACATGATCTGAAGAAAGGATTTTGCCCTTTTTATTAGATAAATCGGAAACATGAACTTCAACCTGTTTGAGGCTTTTCTCAAGCGGAAGGACAATAACCTGTAAACCTTCATGTTCATTTTTGGCCAAAGAGATAAACGCTTCATGGGCAATTTTCCCCAGATATGGTTCATATTTCAGCACCTTTCGCATACTTGTAGCAACACCCAGCCCATATTCTGCTTTTTCGCCAAAAAACTTTTTAATTTTAGAAGCAGCCTTCTGGGCTGTGTGATTTTTTATGTATCCGTCAACTTCATTTTTACAGGTTTTTATGTTACCCTTTATTTGAAGACATTTCTGGTAAAACTTGTCAATTAGCGGTTTGTAATTCCCGTCAGAATCTTTCTGTGATACTCCCAAAGTTTCTTCTACGCGCCGAGATAATTCGTTTTTTTTAAGACCCTTAGCCAATATTTTTTCTGCATACTTGTCTTGCATTGCCACAATTTCACCCTGCAGTTGCTTTACTTTATTATTTAATCCGGTAGAGACGTGCCTGGAGCGAAATTCCATAAAACGCTTGAAGTCCAGACGCATATCTTCGTAAAACGCATACTGACGAAGAACGTCTTCCAACGACAACTGTTCATCAGCTTTGCGTACAATACCTTCAGCAAGTACAATATCATCAAACCACAGTACTCCGTCGGTATTGTTTGTGATTAAATATATACTAACCCTCTGGGCGTTTTCAGGCGATTTAAAACCCACTGTAAAATTCTGCCAATCAAAAGAACTTTTAAGATACAACACTCGCTCGTTTTGTTTCTTGCCGTCGGTTGTCTTCCAAGATATTTCGATATATCCACCTAACATACCCTCGCCGACACCCACCTGTTTAACCGCACATGTAAAAGTATATTCCTGTCCTGGGTTTGCAGGCACCAGTTTACTAGAGGCATACTGTATTCTTTCAACCCCCTTTACTCTCCACGAATTCTGTCCGGACGCCGCTGTGCTGCTATCAACAACAAATACTTCCTTCTCCCCGCCTGGAGCCCATTTCTTGTTTGTATGCCAATCGCACGGAATTTTAGTACTGGGATCAACTTTTTCAAATCCACCATTATTAACCAGATTATTCTTCCTTGCATCCCCTTCGCTAATATATTTAACATCTGACAACAACTGTTTGTCAGCTTTGCGCACTATACCTTCAGCAAGTACAATGTCATCAAACCACAGTACTCCGTCGGTATTGTTTGTGATTAAATATATACTAACCCTCTGGGCGTTTTCAGGCGATTTAAAACCCACTGTAAAATTCTGCCAATCAAAAGAACTTTTAAGATACAACACTCGCTCGTTTTGTTTCTTGCCGTCGGTTGTCTTCCAAGATATTTCGATATATCCACCTAACATACCCTCGCCGACACCCACCTGTTTAACCGCACATGTAAAAGTATATTCCTGTCCTGGGTTTGCAGGCACCAGTTTACTAGAGGCATACTGTATTCTTTCAACCCCCTTTACTCTCCACGAATTCTGTCCGGACGCCGCTGTGCTGCTATCAACAACAAATACTTCCTTCTCCCCGCCTGGAGCCCATTTCTTGTTTGTATGCCAATCGCACGGAATTTTAGTACTGGGATCAACTTTTTCAAATCCACCATTATTAACCAGATTATTCTTCCTTGCATCTTTTTCACTAATGTATTTGACATCGGCATCCGCCCTTATGATTCTGACTTCAGAGGCTAGGCAAACGAAAAACATTACGGCAATGGCAAGAATTTTGCCAAATTTGTATTGGGATAGATTAAACATCAGATATCTCCTTTTTTATAAATTTCACTGCTCACCTATTATTTCAGGATAGCACAGCGCTAAAACTACCCTGAAAAACCAATAATTTTGTCCTAGACACACCACTTCCTTCTCTTTTAAACTGAAATTCTATAACGATAATATCCATGGCCAATAGTCTTGCCTGACTTAAAATCTAAACGAGGAAGGAAAAGTACTATCTCACCATTTTCACGATCCTGATAATATCGAAAATTGGAAAGTTGAAGCTTTGAACTATCGTTTTCGCTTCTATTATCAATAATAACCATAGTTTCAGAATTGATCGCTAAAGGTTCCTCTTGAACTTCAAAAATCGCCAGTGGGTATCGAGGCCAATTCTCTTTTGGTTTTTGACCAAATGAAGGATTTCCAATCCAATAAAGTTTTTCATTCTTAATCGAACGAAACAAAGCGGAACCATTAGAGCCTGACAGAAGAGGCTTCCCATCTGTAAAGAATAGAGGATCAGGCTTATTCCATGATTCCCCTCCATCATCACTAAAAGTTAGCCACTTATACCCCGGGCGATCTGGAAAAGCAAAATTACTGCCTCGACAAATCATTGCGATACGTCCATCTCTTAACTCGCATATTGTTGGCTCTGTTAAACCACGGGACGTTTTATGAAGATCACCAGTAACAGGTTCTCCCGGGCGCCATGACAAATTTCCACCAAATCCATATTCTCCAATAATAACAAGGGATTGACTTGCTCTTGTCCAAGAACCAGGATAATGCACCTGCTCACCTTTCTCATTTACTTGGGGCTTGATTGCAGGAAAAAGAAGTCTTCTCTGTGAAGTTATGATGGGAAAACAAAAACTAATACCCAAACCTTCTCGAAAGCCAAACGAACTTAATTCCTCACGTTCCCAACGGTCTTTAAGAGGATCATAAATGTTCATTTCAAGACTCCATGTGACATCTTTAGCGTCATGGGCACTATCGTTGGGGTAATACCCCTTCTTTATCATCGTAAGGAGCTTGTTATTCTGAGAGTCAAAAAAAGCTGTTGGCTCAGCATAACGAAGACGCCCGTTCGATGTTTGTTGGCTTCTTAAAAACAGCACAGGCCTTGACCAAGTCCGACCGTTATCGCGACTAATAATATAGTTGAAATCATCGTAAGAATCGGAATTGTCATAATATGCATAACAAAGCATAATAATGGGCTCTTGTTGGCTAATATAGCTAACAAAACCGGAAAAAACAGGTCTGCCCCGTCCGTCGTTAGGAAGGAATAATTCTTTGGCAATAATATCCATTTATTGCTTTCTAATTTTTATCCCATAAAAAAGTGCTCCTTGCATCTAGAGTATTCCATTTCACATGTCCATCCATAAAGAGAATATTAGCTCCTTCATTATGTCTTGGCCAGGCTATCCTATAGTCATAACCAGAGACACACCAACCACCAGTATACTTCTCACCAATTGAAGTTTCGGGTGCGGTGCCATTGCCAGAATCGGCTATCATTACTGTTCGACCCTGTGCGTGGAACAGGCTTCTTTTTGCTAATGGAACGCTGATGTTTATTCCATAATCACTCCATTGATTCCTTTCTATAACAGAAGGACAACGAAAAACTCTGTTTATTCCAAGATAGTTGGAACCCGCTTGAGTCTGTCTTAGTCCTGAATCCCAAGGGAGATAACCTAATCTTCCCAATAAGCCACACCAGTAAATCGTTTGTCCTGGGTTTGAGGGATCTTCGGCAGAACCAGAAGAGAAATAGTCATTATAATCATTAGTGTACATAATAAGAGCCAATCCTATCTGTTTTAAGTTAGATATACATTTGACCCTTCTTGCCATTTCTCTCGCTTTACTAAGTGCGGGTAAAAGCATAGATGCAAGCAGAGCTATAATCGCAATTACAACAAGCAACTCGATAAGCGTAAAACATCTCCTACTTCCCCAAATTTCTCTTATTTTTTTTAACATTTTTTGTTACCTCCTCTTAGTTTTTATTATTTAGATTAAACTTTCTCTCCGAAATTTTAATCTGATAGATACAAATTCATTTACACCCCCTTCCAATCTGTTGATCAAAAGTTTAGCACATTCTATACCCATTTGATAAGATGGCTTTATGTAAGCAATAATAGAATCTTTAATTGTTTTCTTATAATCTTGTTCTACGATGCTTGCAAAATACACATCTTTGTTTAATTGCAAATTAGCTTTTTTCAATTCTGATAGAATTCCAAATGCATATTTTGAGCATGCATTAAACACAGCAACAGGATTTTTATTTATTGCAAAACTTATTTTATCCTTAGCTCTTAGAATGTTATTAATATCCACTGTTCTCACATTCTTCTGATCTATTTCAATATTGTTCTCTTGCAGGCACTGCTTAAATCCATTTAATCTTTCAAGTTCAATTATGCTATGTGAGTGCCAGATAAAAACGATATTTTTGTATCCTTTTTTAACAAAATCCTTTGCACAATCATATCCAACTTCGTAATTTGCTGAACCAACGAAACTTACTGGAATATCAGGGACGTATATCTCAGCTGATATACAATTCTTTTGTATGGATGTAAACTTGCCTAATTCTTCAATGTATGACGGATTATTTACATTTTTAGTGCTATTACGGATTATAACTCCATCAGAAAAGTGTTTTTTTAGCCTGTCAAATACATTTAGTTCTGTTTTAGAACCATAGTTTATGACTAATAGATTATATCCGTTTTTGGCGGCTTCGTCTCCTATCCCTTTTAAAAGAGATGATTCAAACTTATCGGATGTATCGCTTACCACAGCACTTATCAGATGTTTAAGATGTTCTCTTGATCTGCTTTTATTAGCAAATATCCCTCGACCTGGCACTTTTTGGATAAGATTTTCTTTTTCAAGTTCAAACAGAGCTTTCTCAACAGTGGTTTGACTGACTTTGTAGATTTTTATTAATTCTCTTATGCTGGGAATACGAAATCCATCCTCCATATCTCTTATTTTAATAACAAGAATATCCTTTAATTGAATATAGCTTGGTGTAATAATGTTATTTTTTAATATCTCTTGCATACTTTCTCCGTAGTTCTACGGACAATATACGCAAGTATACAAAAGTTGTCAAGAAATTTTTTTAGGTCTTTTTTGCAATTTGAAACCTGTTTCCCAAGAATGAGGAAGAAAAAATCGTAGTTAGTGGAGCTATACGTAAAGCAGTAAAAATGGGAGGAACAGCGTCCGCAGAACACGGCATAGGAAAGATAAAACATAAATATTTGGAAGTAATGTACGGCAGGGAAGGAGTCTCAGAAATGGTAAGGGTTAAGAAAACACTTGACCCGCATTGTATTTTAGGTTTAGATAATATTTTCCAGAGAGAACTACTCTTTTAACACTTTTATGCTGGGGACAGGGATACGTGAGATGAACATATTAAAGAAATTTATAGTTTATTTAGCTCTATTTATTTTTGCCTTGCCGGTTTTCTCCTCTGCAAAGACTATTATTAAGGCAGAACGAACAGCTTCTACGCCAACTATTGATGGTAAGCTAACTGATTCCTGCTGGCACAAGGCAGAGCCAATAACAAATTTTATATTATTAGGGACAACCAAACCTGCAAAGTTTCAGACAATTGGGTATGTGCTTTATGATGACAAAAACATCTACATAGGCATGAAATGCCTCGAGCCAAATGTGAACAGTATAGATACAAAGACAAAGAAAGTGTTTAGGGATTGTATAGAAATAATGCTTGATCCTACACTTAGCAGGAGTGAATATTTTCATTTTGCAGTAAGTGCGACTGGTCTTACATATGATGCCAAGCGGGCACAAACAGGTTTTGTTGCTCATGAAGACTGGAATGGGGAATGGAAATCAAAAACATATATAGGCAAAAATTACTGGTCTTCGGAAGTAGCAATCCCATTCTATACTCTTGGGATAGATTCTAATGTAAAATCCAGTTGGGGAATTAATCTGTGCAGGGGAAAAAGTAATCCGCCAGAACTCTCAACCATTGTGAAAACACCAGGGGGATTTCATGTTCCGGGAAATTATGCAGTGTTAAAAGGTCTTGATGTGGATTTCAGTAAATATTGTTACAGGGTTGGCAGTCCAATTATATCAACAGAAATAAAGGATAAGAAGCTTAATGCCAAAATTGATATTGCGGTAAAGAATGATACAGGTAAAAGACAGAAGATTAAACTTGAGTGCTGGCTTATTGACTCGCAGAAGAACCCTAAGATTAAATCAAACGTAGTAGATATGTCCTCAGGCAAGGAGAAGATATATCCAATAGGAACCTTTGAACTGGAGAACCAGGGAGAATACGATTGTTATATATCTATTAATGATGCAAACACGAAGAGAATGCTCTCATTAACAAGGATAAAGATACCTATTGAATATGTGCCAATAGCAATAAATGTAATAGAGCCGTTTTACAGAGATACGATATTTGAGACACAGAATCTGGAAAAGGTTGTATTAGAAGTTGAAAATAATTTAAATAAAGAGAAGCTAAGAAATAGCATACTTGATGTAGAGATAAGAAAAAAAGGTGATTTAAAAGCTGTCATAAAGACAAGTATTTCAAATCTAAAAACTATGGTAAAAGCTGAGCTTGATTGTAAAAGACTTCCATATGGAAAACTGGATATAGTTGCGATATTAAAAGATAAGACCGGAAAAACATTAGCCCAGACAAAACATCCCCTTCAGAAGCTTCCATATAAGAAGGGAGAGGTATGGCTTGATAGAGACTTAAACTGGTATATTGATGGAAAACCATTCTTCCCGGTTGGAGCATGGGGAACATGCAAATCAAAATATGCAAATGTATTCATGACTTCGCAAATACTGCCAGCTCCTTTAAAGACCATTATATGTTTCTACTGGTCTGGTACAACTAAACATAGAGTTGCCTTTGATGACTATATAAAGAAGTATACAAGAGAGAAGGTAGCAAAACTTAAGGACAATCCAGGACTTTTTGCATATTGGATGGCAGATGAGCCGGAGTGTTTACCTTATCCTCAGAAAAGTCTGGAGGGTCTTTACAGGATATTAAGAGAAGAAGACCCATACCATCCAGTTGTAATATCCAATAATAGTATCCATGGAGGCAGTACCTATTCCAATGCTGCAGATTTTAACATCTCGCATCCGTATCCACATATTTCCAGAAAAAAAAGAATAAATGATTTTGTTGAAATACCGGCTCATATGAAAGGTTATCTAAAACACACAAATTATAAGAAACAGGTAGGATTTATGCATCAGGGATTTAATTATGGGGATTTTGGTTCTGCTGATGGTCGTATCCCAACATATGTTGAATTTCGAGACCAGAATCTTCTGGCCATAATATGCGGGGCAAAAACTATTCTTCAATACAATCGCATGTATTTGCATTATCCGGAACTTTATATGGGTATTCCGTATTTAACACAGGAGCTTGCATATCTTGAAAAGGCGGTTGTTGCACCAGAATCCAATTTGAGCGTAAAAGCCAGTTCAGATAAGGTAAGAACGTCTCTAAAGAATGTAGACGGAGAACTGTACCTGTTTGTCTCAAATGCCGATATGAAGCCAAGAGAGGTAAAAATAATTATTCCGGGTATAAAAAAATATGCCAAGCAATTGAATGTTATATCCGAAGATAGAAGTCTGGACATAAACGGGGATTTCTTTACCGATAGATTTGACACATTTGAGGTCCATGTATATACAACTTCTAGGCAAAAAACAGGCTTGTTAAGCGTAAAAGAAATATGTAAGAAGATAGATGAGGCAAACCAGGCAAGAAAAAAACCCGGAAATCTCGCATTCCAGATGTTTAAAGGAGACGGAGTGATAGTCAGTGCTTCTCCAAACTTTAGAGATAATTATCTCTGGCATGTTGTAGATGGGATAATAGATAAAGCAGACCATTATAAAGTATTAAGTTGGTGCGATAAGACGCCGAACAAGTTCCCGGATTGGATTGAAATAAAATTACCTGAGAAGCATAATATTGGAAGGGTGATAGTCTATCCTTTGGAAAGAAGTCTGAAAGACTACAGCATCCAGGCATTTGTACAAAAAGAATGGAAAGAAGTAGATAAAGTTTCAGAAAAAAATGCTGAGATGATTATACACACATTCAAACAGGTAAATACAGACAGAATAAGAATCTGGATTACCGCAACAAATGGGTCAAATTCAAAGATAACAGAAATAGAGATGTATGAAAAATGAGAAATAAATGGTTTGTAGTAATAATAATATTATTAAGCACCTTAATCAGCATTCCTTGTTTTTCGGAGGAAGGGGGAGACCCAATTTGCTACTTGAGGTTTGATGAAGGAGAGGGTCTGGTAGTGAAGGATTCAAGTGAAAATGGTAACAATGGCAAGATTATGAAAGGGGGCAAATATACGAAATGGGTAGAAGGAAAAACAGGAAAGGCTCTTGAACTTAGTGGTGATAAAAAAACAAGGAATAAGAATGGCAGTGTAGTTATTAACAACATGGATAAATATGACTTTTCAAGAGGGCTTACAGTAGAGGCGTGGGTCAGGTTCAATGATAAGCGTAAACGACCTGATACCTGTGAAATTGTCTCAAATACTGTTAGTGACAGAGGAAAAGGATTTAGGTTTATGCTTTCATGGAATCGTATTCAATTAAGATCAGGAGAAGGTGGAAATGGAAAAATTTGGGGCGCATGTTCAAACCCTGCAAAGAATCCTATTAATAACAATGTCTGGTATCATGTAGCAGGCACATATGACGGCTCTGTTTTTAAGGTTTATATTGACGGGGAAGAGGTTAACGCTAGTGAGTCAGGTCTAATCCTTACAAAAGGCCAAAAGACCATCTACGTAAGCTCATACTGCGGTGGGTATACATACGGGTTTAACGGGATAATAGATGAAGTGGGAATATATGACTATCCAAAAAGCGCATTAGATATACTGAAAGATGCAAAAATTAAGTGATGTTCTATAAATCAGATTAGATATTTTCTGACTTTATCTCCGATAGCGCCCTCTCTTATAATCGTGAGCGGAGAACTTGCAGCATTAACTATTGTTGATTCAATTCTCTTAGGTTTTGTTTCATTGTCATCAATGATAATGTCAATCTCGTTTTCAAACATTTTACTAAGTTTATCCAGGGATAGTGACTGCTCGTTATACCCTGAAATATTCGCACTCGTTGTAGCAATAGGCACTCCTAATTCCTTTACTAAAAATTGAGGTATTGGATGGTCGGGTATTCTGAAACTTATTGTATTGAATTTATCTGTTTTAAAGATGCACGCCTTGGATATTGGAATATTTTCTTTTGCTCTTAAGATAATTGTGAGCGGGC
>CAYZBC010000119.1:0-14197 GCA_964476535.1 uncultured Maribellus sp. | reverse complement strand
CAACAAAATATTTTATAAATTGCCTCTCCGACTTTTCGGAGTGGGCTCAATATTAGCTTGTTAAATCTGTCGATACGTTCTGCCTCTTCGGGTAACCACTTTCGTATGATAAGAACGAGTATTAACACCGAAACAATAAGATTAAAAAGTTTAGGGAAAAATACAATTTGGGGTTGGGAAAGATAATTATAAACCGAAAGAGGTAGTATTTCGGACAATGAAGTAAACCATGCCCCAAAATAAAAACTTTCGAAAAGAGTACGAAAAGCATCGATTGCCAAAATAATCAGCAATAGTTTTAGAAATTTATCTGAGTCTTTTTGAGATAAAAACTTTCTCAGATAAAAAACAAAAATATAAAACCAGATTAGTATTAATGACCAATAAATAAACGGTGTAACAATTTTAAAAATGCTCATGAAAAGTTCTTATTTATTTTCCAATTTTTTAATTTTTTGCTTCAATTCAACCATTCGCAATTCGCGACCCACAAATAATTTATTTATACGTTCCAATTCAGCATATTTTTCTTCCAGTTCTTTGGTTCTTTCTGTAACTAGTTTTTCCAAATTGTCGCGATGTTTTTTTATTTCAATTTCAGCCATTTTTAGTTCTGTAATGTCCTGAGATGTTCCAAATAGTTCTTTGATGTCGTTATCTTCATCGTAAACCGGAAATCCTTGAGTATTGACATAATGATATGTTTTATCTTCGGGAAACCATATTCTGACAACAATATTGTATGACGTACCTGTTTGGCATTTTTGAACAGCAGCATCAAACATATCCCAGTCGTCTGGATGCCAGGTTTCTTTTTGTTCGAGGTAGTTGGGAACACCATTTTCCTTTTTATAACCACAAACCTTAAACATCTGATCGGACCATGTGGGCATTTGCGACTTAATATTATAACGCCAATAGCCAACTTTTGCCATATTTTGAGCTGCTTCTAAGGTGTTGGTAAGTTGAGCCAATTCCAGTTCTACCTGCTTACGTGCAGTAATATTTTCTACAACCGTAAGAATACGTTGGATAGTTCCATCTTCTAAGTATAAAGGAACAGTCCGATAGTATTGGTATTGTTCGTCAATAAAAAGCTCAAAGGAACGCTCTTCCCCCATAAATGTTTTTTCATAATGATCGCGAATAATTGGTGAATTATCGCCAAATACCTGTTCAAGGCTTAATCCTATAAATTCTTCCGGATTCATCTTTTGTTTGATAAATTCCTGGCCCGATGTAAATCCAATAGTAAAATCCTTTTCAATGATTGAGACATATGAATTAGGATAATTCTCAGCTATTTTACGCAATAGTTCTTCTTTCTCAAGCAATTCATTATTTATTTTCTGGTATTCTTTGTTTTGTGTTTCAATCTCCTCCGTTTTTTCCTGAATCAATAGTTTTGCCTGATCTTGCTCAGTGACGTCGATTGCAACGGCGTAGCCCTGTTGATCCTCAATGGAGGGAATGGATGTCCAAGCGAGGGTCCGGTAAGAGCCGTTTTTATGCCGGTAACGGTTTTTAAAATCTAATGTAGTCTTCCCTTTTTTAATTTTTTCCATGTCGGAGTTGGTGATTTCAATGTCGTCGGGGTGTACGAAACCAAAGAATGAGGTTCCTTTGAGTTCTTCGGGGGTGTAGCCCAGAATGGTCAGCCACGCGGAATTGGTGTGGACGATAATTCCCTCGAACGTGGCAATTAAATTCAAACTCATGGGTTGCTCAAAGAAATTTTTAAACATCTGGTCTCCCCGCTTGCGCTCGGTAACATCTTCAGAAGTAGCTAAAACTCCAAATATTTTACCGTTGTTATCTATTAATGGCATTTTGCTTGAACTCCACCAAACTTTGTCACCATCTGGGGTAGTATAATCCTCATCATAAGCTATTTTAGAAACTCCTGAACTCATCACCTGTTTGTCGTCATCAATATACTCTTGAGCTTCCTCAGCCCATATCAAATCAGAATCATTTTTCCCGATTACAGCTTCTCTCTTTTCATAACCTACAGCTTCTGCAAAAGCCTGGTTGCAACCCAAGTAGACTGAATTTAAATCTTTCCAAAAAATTCGAGTAGGAACTGAATTGATAACCAACTCAAACATTTCCTTTTGTTTTTTTAGGTCCTCTTCTGCCTGCTTACGGTCGGTAATATCAAGAGAAGTTGTTGGGTATATTTCATTGCCGTCTTCGTCGTGGTCGAGTCGAGCGTGCATCAAGACATCAAAAATACTACCGTCTTTTCTTCTCGCCTTAAATTCGGATATGTATTTCCCATGAGTCTTCAATTCATTAATAATATGATTAGGCAGGTTAGGATCTGTACAATGGCTGACCGGTGATGTTTCAATAACTTCCGAAATACTATTGTATCCCCACATATCTACATAAGTTTGATTCACATATATAAATTCACCTTTATGGTTAACAATGTCAAAAGCGTTTAAAGAATGGTCGATAACCTGACTAAGCAATCGAAGTTTGTTTTCAGATTGTTTACTTTCGGTAATATCTCTGTGCGTTCCTAATAGTCGTAATGGTTTATTATTTTCATTTCTCGAAATAACTTTCCCCTTTGCTAATATCCATTTGTAACTCCCATCCTTACACAATAATCGATGTTCATACTTATAGTTTTCTATTTTACCATCTAAGTGATTCTGAACATTCAAATAAGCATTGGTTTTGTCATCGGGATGCAAGCGTTTGTTCCATTCATCAAACTTGTTTTCAATTTCATCGTCTTCGAAACCAAGCATTGCTTTCCATTGTTTCGAATAAAAAACTTCGTTTGTTTCTACATTCCAATCAAATAGGCCATCGCCATTTTCTTCAATGGCAAACTTCCAGCGTTCTTCACTATCTTTTAACGTTTTATTCGATTCTATTTGTTCAATTCGTTGTTGTGACATTTCGCTAATCATATTTAGCAAAAAGTCCATTGTTGTCTTAACTTTTTCTTCTGAAATAACCGGTACTTTATCCAGAGCGTCCAGATATGTTTTGGTATCGAATTTATATTTTTCAGCTTGTTTAATAAAAAAATCTTTATCAGGTTTTTCGAAAAAAAACTGACCGGAAAATAAATTGGCAACATGTACACCATCAATAATAATAGGAACGGCAACATCTACCAATCCATTTAAACATTTATAGGAATGGTATTTTTCGCCTGCGGCTAATTTTCCCGCTAATTCTGTATCGCTTATTTTACACTTTTTTGCAGTTTCGGGATGCACCCTGTGAAATTCGGTGCAAATTTGTCTCCAGCCCGATTTTGATAAAACATTTCCATCTAAGTCTAGTATTGCAGTTACAAAACCTGTTGCATTATTGAAACCTTCCAATAAGATGTTCACCTTTTTAAAATCGATTAGTTCTGTAGCTTTCGTTCTCATATCCCTATTTCTTCATTTCAATAATATCTTCTAATGTGTGAATGTTTTTCTTCAGTTCAACCATTCGTAACTCGCGACCAACAAAAATTTTATTCATTTTTTCTAGCTCCGAATATTTGAGTTCAAGTTCTTTGGTACGTTCATTAACTAAATCTTCTAACTTATTTTTATGTTCTTTTAGTTCTTCTTCAGCTTTTTTAATCTCAGTAATATCAAAACACACACCTGTCATTTTCACCTGTTTACCACTTTTGCTTTTTGATATTACAGCTTTAGCCTTTATATATTTAATTTCATTGTTTTTCCATATAACTCTATAAATTGTATCATATAACGATTTTTCTGCTAATGCATTTTTAATTTCATTTTCAGTAATGGCAATATCGTCAGGATGAAGGCATTCCTTAAAAGCTGCATAAGTTTGTTTAAATTCACCTACTTCTAATCCAAACATATTCTCCATCCTCTTATCCCAAATGGTAAGGTCTGTTGCTAAATCCCATTCCCAAACCCCAATTTCACCTCCTAGTAATGCTAAATTGAGTTTATTTTGTGAATCCTTTAAATTTGCTTCAGCAGTATCTCTTTCTTTGCTACGTGTTTTAATTTGCTTAATCAAACTATTAAATCCATCGTAAAGCCTTCCTATTTCATCATTACTTTGTCTAGATATACTTGCAGAGAAATCTTGGTTTTCTGCTATTTTATCAAAGTGGTTTTTTAATTTTATTATAGGTAGCGAAATATATCTTTGCATTCTGCTGGCTAAAATGAATGCAAGAACTACCAGAAGTATTATAATAAGAAGTGAAAACTTAATAAAACTATATAAATGAGTTTTTAATTCATTTGTATTTGCATTTATAACTAAAGTTCCATAAATGTCATTATTAAAATAAATGGGTTGTATAATTTGAATTAAATTTTTTGACGAAGTCCAAACTACTGTATCTAATTTTATAATGTCTTCATTCAATTTTGTGCCAACAGGAAATTCTGCAAAAACATTCCCCTGTTCATCTAACAGAATTCCCTGATCAATAGCAGATACATTTTTAAGGGATGAAAGTATTTCCTGCGCCCTTTGTGTATCGCCAAAACTCAGTGGAACCACACAATTATCGCTTACTAATTTTGTGTTGATAAGCAAATTTGACACAAGAGTTGAACGTTGTTGATTATAATCCCTGGTTCCGATTACGAATAAACCGATAACGATAGCAAAAAAAGTTACAAAAAGTATAATTGCCACTATTTTACTCCTTATTGAAAAGTCATTAAATCTATTCATCGCTTGTTATTATTTTAGCAGATGCCATTAATAAACTACTAACTTTCAAACCTGTTTTTTCTAATGCCTTTTGATTTATCTCATAGCGAATATAATTTCCTTCCTCGATCATATTTATGTGAGTTCCGGCTTTTGCAAATCCGTTGGAGTTACTTATTACCAGAATAGGATGCGAATCGATATATTGAAGTATATCCTGGAGTTCACGCTTATTCGAATTGCAAATAATTACCAATTGAGAATTAAGAATTTCATTTTCCTCAGGAATACTATTAACATGAATTGTGCGGTTTTTAATTTTTATTTCACTGAACAAGTTTTTTAGTGATTTTGCAAAATTATTATTCCCAATAACCGTAACTTTAAAATCAGAATTAGCCATTTCATCAGAAAGTTGTGGCCATTCAATAAACCTGGTAAACCGTTCAACAAAGGCGGCTTTTATTTCCGTATCAGTTACCTGAGATTGTGCTGAATAATTTACAACACAAAACAGAATCAAAAAAATATATTTAAGTGATTGTTTCATTTGCAATTATAGTTTGACTTCTAATTTTAAACCAAATGTTCGAGGCTCATTAACAAAACCAACCTGTCGCGGATACTGCCGATTATTTCCCTCTTCCCAGTATTGATAAACATACCTAATGTTGTTCACTGAAACTATATTCATGGCATAAGCAGTAATTGCCATTTTTATATTTTTTACAGGAAGATTATAACGAATGGATAGATTGGAAGTGAAAGATGCTTTGCCATAACCATTGTCGGTAACATTGTTATATAAAGCTGTCATTTCGTTTTTTGTATGCTCTAAACCGTATTCGTCATGAATGGTTTTAAACATATCAAGCATTTCCGTTTGACCCTGTTTTGCAGCGAAGCGACCGTCGAAATGAATAAATAATGACTTATTAATTGAATAGGATGTAACCAATTTTACTTGATGCTGCGGCATATTATTAATTCTGTTAGCACCGGCATCAGCAAGTGGTATATTCAAACTATCTGTTCCAATTCTTGTTAAGTATGAATTAAACTCAAATACAGGTTCCCAACTTAATTGTTGGATATAAGAATAGCTTAAAGCAACATTTAAATTGTTGATTTTATATGAAATATCAGCTTCTAAACCAGCAGTTTCAAAAGTACCCACCAATCCCGAACCTTTATCATCAATCCAGGCAATTTGGTCAATTGATTGATAAAAGGCTGATATATTTATGGTGAAATTTTGGCTTTGAATGCGTGAATAAATCAATTCTATGCCATTTAATTTTTCTGGAGCTGATGGATTCTCTGAAGCATAATCGATGGTATATAGCTCGCGGAAACCAGGTAGACGGACCGATTGTTGTGCGATTAATTTCAAGTAATTGTTCTTATTTAATTGTTGAATAACTGCAATGCGTGGCGAAAAAGCTAATTCGGCAAGATTATGCTTATCAAATCTGCCAGAAACGATAATGGTTGTGTTTTCAATTGGTTGATAATTGACTTCAAAAAAACCTGAAAATTGGTTTGCTGTTATCGTTTTATCGATAAGAGTTACAATGCCATTCGGATTGTATTGCGTGTAAAAGCCCGAAGTAGTATTCAGTACTGCAAACTTAATTGGAGAAGGAAAATCCATAATAAAACTATTATTTGTTTTTCCCCACTCCGGCCTATAATACCAATAGTTGTACTCTGCACCCAAGGCCAGTTTTATTTTGTGCGATGGTTGAACCGATAAAATGGAACGTGCATTTATTTTGTTTTCGGAAAAAGACTTATTGCGTTGGGTTATATCATCAAAAGGCTTGTTTGCACTTTGATATAGTTGAATATCACCATGACTTTGAGATTGAAAACTTACACTACTTGCCAATTGTATTTTTTCTGAAAACCTGTGATTATTCTTTACGACAGACATAAATTGCTGACCGTAACTACCCGGGGAAGCAAGTCCATCTTGTGAAAATGTTTGTTGCTGTTGTTTATTAAAGCTGAAGTTGGTGTACCTTGACTTGAAAGTAAACTCTTTCAAAAAATCAATATTCAAATGAACTTTAACTTCAGGCCGATTGTTAAAATCGGAATAAAAATTTGGCGCGGGAGTTCCTAAATTTTTATTTCCCCAATCATTTGACATATAGCCGTAACCATAGCCATGAGCTCGATCGATATAATAAAATTCAGGATTTTCAATTCCTTCCGATTTGGTGACACTGCCAAACAAATAGGCTGAAAATTTCGATTTATTAATCGAGTAATTTCCATTTAAAGTTGAATAACGATATGTAAAATCGCGCTTCAATCCAACACTTGCCTTGTCTGCGGTTTTCGCATTTTTTGTGGTAATAGAAATTACTCCTCCAATAGCTCCCGGGCCATGAATTACAGAACCCGGTCCACTCGTGATTTCAATTTTTTCAATATCCGAAAGATCCTTATTCTGGATTTCAAAAATTGCCCCGTTTTCTACTTGCAAATTCATGTTTTCGCCATCGACTAAAAGCAGGTACGAATAGTTCTGGTCGCTCATAACGCCACGAATGCCAATACGCGGGCCAAGCCAGTGGTTTACAAATGTCCCCTGGGGAACATAAATCTCTAATAAATCTAATAAATTACGGTAAGGAGTCGCTTGAATTTCTTCTTTTGTAATGGTTGTGATAGCACCGGGCGTTTTTATCATTTCTACTCCCGTTAATGTTGCCGTTTTAATTTCAACACGCAACAAGTCTTCAAAAGACAATTCGGTTAGGTCTTTTGCTTTTAAAGTATCTGTATTTTCCTGTGCATTTGAAATTATTGACACAAAAAACAAAAAACTTAAAAATAGGCCTGATAAAGGTGTTAGTTTTAAATTTTTCATGATTATTATTTTGAATTTTTTGTGTTTTAACCAATTGCTCAATAAATTATTAAAATCCTGGTTTCGTCATTGAAATAATCTGCTCCATCTTTTATTTTCATGTGTTTATAATTGTTTGTTTTTATCGGCAACACATGTAACTTGCTGAATAATCACTCCCCTGTGTGCCAATATTTGCCATGCTCGTTTCATCCAGATATACCAACTGTAATCACAAATTCGTTGATATATATGCAATTTAGTGTTTATTATTTAGTTTCCCTTCTAAAGAATCTTTCAATATTATTCTTTGCTCTCTAATTTTCTAATTTTTTCTTTCAACTCAACCATCCTCAATTCACGTCCCACAAAAAGTTTATTCATGCGCTCTAGCTCAGCGTATTTCTCTTCCAATTCTTTGGTTCTTTCATCAACTAGCTTTTCTAAGTTATCTTGGATTTCTCTTAGTTTCTCTTCTGTCTTTTTAAGCTCGGTAATGTCCTGAACAGTTCCAATAGATTTTACCGGGTTCCCACTCTCATCATATTCTGTTTCACTGCGTTCATGAACATACTTTACCCTTCCATCAGACATTTGTATTCTATGAGTGATTTCATAGGGCTTTTTCGATTTTAGTGAGTTGTTAAAAGCTTTGGTTACAGCTTCTCTATTTTCGGGATGTATTTTTGATTCAAATGCATCGAATAATTCACCCGAAAATTCTTTGTCTATTTCGAATATTCGAAATGTTTCATCCGACCATATCAATTTTTTGGATGGCACATCCTGAATCCAGTATCCAATTGAAGCCATTCGTTGTGCTTCATTTAGTCTTTGTTCACTATCAATCAATGATTGTTCGGCATTCTTTTGGTCATTAATATCAAACACCACACCCTCCATTCGTATATTCCTGCCCGACTCATCGTAGTAACCTCTACCCAGCGCTTTGCGCCAATGCACGCTTCCATCTCTCCAAACACATCGGTATTCTGTATTAAAAACGGTATGGTTTTCTAACGCAATACTAACGGCTTCATCTGTACTTGCACGGTCATCGGGGTGTAAGGCTTGGCTAAAGCGCTCATAGTTTATAACTTCCTCTTGTGGCACATCAAACAGCTGATTCATAAGCGACGACCATATTAATTCCCCGGTTATTGTATTCCAATGCCATGTACCGATATTGGAACCTTCTGTAGCAAATTGTAAGCGTTCGGTAATATTTTTAAGTTCTTCTTCAGCCTGTTTGCGCTCGGTAATATCTTCTGATATGGCTAGCACCCCAAAAATTTTACCATTGTTATCAAGTAATGGCATTTTGTTTGAGCTCCACCAAACGTTTTCACCATTGGGGGTGGTATAGTCTTCTGCATAAGCTATTTTGGGAATTCCTGAACTCATCACCTGTTTGTCGTCATCAATATACTTTTGAGCTTCTTCGCCCCATATCAAATCAAAGTCATTTTTTCCAATTACAGCTTCTCTTTTCTCATGACCTACTGCCTCTGCAAAAGCCTGGTTGCAACCCAAGTAAACTGAATTTAAATCTTTCCAAAAAATGCGCGTGGGAACTGAATTGATAACCAACTCAAACATTTCCTTTTGTTTTTTTAGTTCATCTTCTGCCTGCTTACGTTCGGTAATGTCTACGGTCGAAACATATATCTTCTCAAATGTTTCTTCATAACCCGGCACTACCATCCATTTTAAATGGACTTCTTTTTCGTTACCTTTTAATGTTTTAACAATGCTTTCAAATTCGCATTCGAACCTGCCTTCGGCAATGGTAATTAATTCTTCGATAAAGGCTTCATAAGATGTGTTAGTAAAGAGTGAGGATAATCCATTGTAAAATTCATCTTTTGACTCTGCCTCATGCAACTTCAAAACTGAAATATTAACATCACTAATTTTAATCAGCGGAACACATTCTCTTACCTTATCCGGATTATTTTTAAAATATTCTCTAAAATCACTGATGTTCCTCTTTTGTAGCGTCTCAATGTATTTTTTAACTTCTGAAAAATCTTCCTCCCAAAGCGGAACAGGTGAATTGTCAAATAGAGATTGGTAATTTTTTTGACTTTGAAGAATCTCCTCTTCCGCTTTTCTTCGCTCGGTAATATCCTGAAATACACAATAGGTTTGTTTGAAACTTCCATCGGGAAGATAACCAATACAACCTTCGAACGAAATGTCGATAAAATGACCTTTTTTATGTTTTATTTTATATTGTACATCGTTTACATAACCTCGTTTTTTAAATGTAGGAAAGTGTTTTTCGAAATGGGGTTTCCAATTGGGATGCAGAAAATCGGCAAAATTTTCCCCAATTACTTCATTCTGCTCATAACCGAGTGTTCGTAACCACGACGGATTAATATTGATAAAACGACCATCTTCATCGAGCGATTGATAAGATAGTGGAGCATTGTCGAAAAGAGCCTTGTATTTTTCTTCACTTTCCTGAAGGCGATAATCGGCCTGTTTCTGCTTGGTAATATCGCGAATAATGCTTGTGGCGCGCACAATTTCTCCATCTTCTTTATCACAAGTAACCCTTACATCTGCTGAAAATGTTTCACCATTTTTCTTTTTAAATAGTTGTTCTGTTAAAAAAACAACGTTGCCCTCTTCTAATGACTGCTGTAATCTGATGGAAAAATCCAAATAATTTTCCTCATCGGTAAAAAGAAAAGCTGTTGTTTGCCCGATAATTTCGGTGGGTTCGTATGCTATAGACCTTATACTATTATTACTCCACTCAATAACTCGCTCGGGCATTTTCACTGAAATAACAATATCTGTTAATGAATTGGTTAAGTTTTCGATAGAATCTTTACTTGTTCTTAGGGATTCCTCTGCTTGTTTCTGTTCTGTTATATCAAGCCCAAAAGCCCAATATTGAATATTCGTTGATATATATCCCCAGATAATATTTTTTTCGGAACCATCTTTACAAGTAACCACTGTTTCCATTGGTTCTATGTCCGATTTTGTATTTATGGCATGTTCAACTTTTTCCTGCCATCCAGCAACCAACTTGTTTCGGTAATTTTCATCAGGATAAGCCAATTGCCACCATTTTGCCACAATAGGAACTTCTTCTATAGTATATCCAAATAATTTAACAAAAGTGGGGTTGATATATTCCGCTTTTTGTTCCATCCCCGAAGACAAATAAATTGCCAGAGGTGAGATTTCAGATATTTCCTTAAACTTTCTTTCGCTTGCCTTAAGTTCATTCAAAAACAAAAAGCTATTTAATGCATCACTAATTCTATTCCCAATTTCTTTGAATAATACTTTTTCCTCATTTGTCCAAACGCGAGCGTAAGTGCATTGATGCATTCCAAAAAGCCATGCTTTTCCTGTTTTTGGATGAAGGGGCATGTGCATTTCGGATAAAATAGAAAAGCGGATAGATATTTCTTTGGGGTTTTGTGTATAATCGTAGGTTACTACTTCATGGGAACTTTGCATTCTCTTAAAAGCTTCAGCCTCTTTTGGAAGCATCGGTATTTCTTCTCCCAATGCATGAACTCCTTCAAATCCGGGTTTTGTGCGTTCCATAGGAACAGTCCACGATTTTGCATCTGGGTCGCATGGAAATAACAACCAAGCCCTCTCGCTATCAAATAAATCTAAAACAGCTTGCAATACAGTCGACATCATTTCATCGATATCGGCTGCCGTATGTATTGCATTATTTATTTTATGCATACTTGCATGATGAAAATTAATTGCATCTTTCGTATGAGTTTTGTTTTCTTGCATTTTACGAAGCCTATTGACTTCATGCTCTAACTCTTCGTATGTAGGTTTTTTAATTTCCATGTTTTAGCAAAATTTGAATTTTCGTTTTAATTCTGACTAACGCATAAATTATGAATCAAGTTCTCACAAATACTTTTTTTGTAGTTTGCATCTTTAAAACACAAACTGCCTTTTTGAAATATTCTCTTAAAGGCATCTAATTTAGTCAATTATTCCAATTTGTAGTGGTATTAATAGCATTTGCTTTAATGGTTCTAATCTGGTGAGTTTGGCATTTCAACGATTCGAACTATCAGTTTATAACTCTGTTTGTTTAAACTGTATTAATCCCGATAATTTTTGGAGTAATTTAAAATAATAATCCTGAAAAAGATGCCATTCCCGGTTTTGGTTCTGATAAGACAAGGAAGATTTGGACGGTGTTTTTTGCAGATCGAAATGATTAAGGTTGCCCGAAGCAGAACGGAGACCATTGCTTACATCACGAAGCGAGTTTAATTTTGAAAACTGGCAGAATAGTATCGTTATTAAATGCGTCCAACTGTCGATTCCTTTATTATGCTTGTTGGTTTCATGTGTTAATAATTGTTTATTTTTAACAGCAACACATGTAACTCACTGAAGAATCATTCTCATGTTTGCCAATATTTACCATGCTCGTTTCATCTAATTTAAATCAAAGTTTTCAACGATATTAGATGCCTGCCTGGCATGCCCGGTCTTACAGGGAACTCTCGATGAAATTTATTTGTCTTCATATCCAATTGGTATTTTTATGATTCGATACCACAAAAATAATAGCTCTGGAAAACTGGAACTTAATTGACTTTAATTAGGACAGATGTGTTATTAGCTATACTTTTTTATGAATTTGACCAAGGGAAGGCTTAAACATTTAATGAACCTTTATATGAAGGATAAGTCGGTGCTTAATTTTTTCATTAAACTTTACTTGCTGGAAAGATTCGTTCATTATGGAATACCTGTTTTGTCCGTTTATGCAGAGCCAATATTTTTTCCTAAAATGTTTTTCTGTTTATATTTTACAGTTTGCATTAAAATGCAGGCAGCAGCTGAAGCAGAACGACCATATAATCTTATTTCACATTAAAATTAACGAACATCTGACCATAAAAGCATGGAAATCAAAAATGATTATAGAATAAGATATACTTTAGCATCTCCTTAGTGGGCCAATACGAATTGATGTATTACCCGGTAAAAATTCAAAAAGATGCAAAAAGAAGAAAGGTCTAAAAAATTCCAATCGGGCAACGTAATCCTCGTGGCATCGTCGCACATGTTGCACGATATTTATTCTTCATTTTTAGCTCCACTTCGTCCGTTGTTGATTGAAAAATTTGGGATTTCGCTGGCACTTGCATCTGTCTGGGATCTTATTATGCGCATCCCGTGGTTTTTAAATCCTTTTATCGGCGTAATTGCCGAAAGAACAGCCGCACGATATTTTTTAATTGTAACACCGGCAATAACTGCAGTAGCTATGAGCCTTCTGGGCGTGGCTCCTTCTTTTACGATAATATGCATCTTGCTTTTTACGATGGGAATAAGCAGTGCAGTATTCCATGTTCCAGCACCAACAATGGTAAAACGCTTGTCGGGCCAGCATACCGGACGCGGAATGAGTTTTTACATGTTCGGAGGCGAACTGGCTCGAACCGCCGGACCGTTAATTATTACTGCTTCGGTTTCATTCTGGGGACTTGAAGGCACCTGGAAATTGATACCCTTTGGCTTGGTTGCCTCCTTTATTCTATTTATGAAACTCCGCAACATAAAAATATCCGACGAATTCAAAAGGAAAACGGCAGCGAAAGGCAATGCATTATCCACACTAGAAAAATACCTGCCATTTTTCGCCGTGCTCATCGGTTTTACGCTATTCAGGGCAATTATGAAATCGGGACTAACGGCATTTTTACCTACTTTTTTCTATTCCGAGCGAGGCGAAAGCCTGTGGTTTGCCAATTCGGCCCTGGCTGGATTTCAGCTTGCCGGTGCCGTGGGAACCATTTTAGCCGGAAGTATCTCCGACAAGCTGGGACGGAAAAACACCTTGCTGATAATAAGTATAATATCGCCGGTTATGATGTTCCTGTTTATTAACTCCGAGGGTTGGGTCGCATTTGTATTCTTGATTCTGCTGGGCTTTTTTGTTTTTGCCCCCGGTCCCGTACTCATAGCGCTGGTACAGGATAGAGCGAAAGAGTTGCCCGTGTTTATGAACAGTATTTATATGACCGTAACATTTATTACAGCTGCCTCGGCCGTATTCTTTGCCGGCATAATGGGCGACTGGCTCGGCCTCGAAAAAACATACCTTATTTCTTCTTTCCTGGCACTTGGCGCAATTCCCTTTGCATTGGGTATAAAGGAGAAATAAAAAGGTTTTCCTATTCATAAAGGCTAATTTTTACCTTAGGAATTATGAAACTAAGTTAACATGTGCATTGTTGAAAATACTTAAACAGAATAAGAGACTGTTTTGAATTTATGCTTTTATTCTATTATGCGTCTTTTTTGTTTATGCTGCAAATATTGTTGCTGGCGCAGCGGCCAATAGATAAAATAAGAATTTTCTTTATTCGATGTTTTTTTCCTTACAATTTTCGATGCTTTCACTAACGTGGTATTTGCCCGGCAGTTGGAGGCAAATTACCTATAATGCAGGGAACTTTTTTTCATCCACTTCACGCATCATTTCATAACAATTTCTAAAAATCAATTCTACATTAGGTTTCGAGAAATATTCTCCATCAATTCCATAAGCCGGGCGGTGTTCTTTTGCCGAAAGAGTTCGGGGCGAAGTGTCTAAATAATTAAATGCGTTTTGTTCTTCCATTACTTTTTGCATCATAAAAGCCG
>CAYZBC010000118.1:0-14199 GCA_964476535.1 uncultured Maribellus sp. | reverse complement strand
AACCATTTGTTTTTAAAACGGAATTAAAAGAAAACGATAAAATTATTGTTTCCTCCATTGATAAGTCAGGAAACCGAGCCGAATCAACACTTGTGTAAATAATATTAATCTAAATTATACTGTATTTTCATGAACCAATTTTATTTTTATTGGTTTTAAATCATAAAATTAAAAATTAACTGAATGTTAGATAGATTATCTGATCCCATTGGTCGATTAATGGGACTTCGTTATAAATCGCATCCCTGGCATGGGGTTTTTATCGGAAAAAACGCACCTGACGAATTAATCGCTTTTATTGAAGTAGTTTCTACCGACACGGTAAAATACGAAATCGATAAAGACAGTGGCTATTTGATGATTGACCGGCCTCAGAAATATTCGAACGTTGTTCCGGCTTTGTATGGTTTTATTCCGCAAACGTTTTGTGGCAAAAGGGTTGGCGAACATTGCAGTGAAAAAACAGGGAAACCAGGCATTATTGGCGATGGCGATCCCATTGATATTTGTGTGCTAACGGAAAAAGCCATTGCACACGGCGATTTGCTGGTAAATGCAATTCCAATTGGTGGATTTCGTATGATTGATGGAAAGGAAGCCGACGATAAAATTATTGCTGTTTTGCGAAATGATACGGTTTATGGGCATTTTAAAGATATTTCCGAAGTTCCACAAATTGTTATTCAACGTCTCGAGCATTATTTTCTGACCTACAAAGACATGCCTGGCGAAGAAAAAGATACTGAGATTGCAGGGTCGTACGGAGCAAAAGAAGCACACGAAGTAATTCGGCTTTCCGTAGAGGATTATAATGAAAAATTTGATAATCTTGGGAAGTTACTTTCCTGAAAAAAAGAACAGGTTTGATTTTTTTTAGTCAAACCTGTTCTTTTTGAATTAATAAATTTTTCCCACCGGGTATCTTTTCCAGGTCTTCTCAAACCATTCTGAATTATTATAAATATACGCCAACTGAGCGCGGTGGTTTTTTGCAAATTCAACATCCTCTTTTCTTTTTTTCTCAAATTCAGCTTTAAAAGCGGGGTGTTCATTTAAATATTTTAAAGCGTTTTTTTCGAAACCGTACGACGAAAAATACTCGAGTTGATCCAAAATATTATCAAAAAAATTCCAACGGAAAAATGAATCGCTTGCTTTGGGTTCGAGCATTTCCAGAATGTATTTGAATTTTTCCTGTCGAACCGGAATTATCAGATCGCCATTAAAATAGGTAATTTCCTGTTCTTCCAAATGTGTAGAAATTTGAGCATGGAAATAGTGTCCGTTATATGGTTGTGGAGGACTGGTATATTCATCAATGTATTCTACTGTAATTTTCATTACCGTATCATTTTGAATTTCAGAATATTTAATTCCAACAAAATCGAGTCGATCAATTACATCTTTATAAGCCTGCGGCAAAATATAAAACTCCGGAACTTTCACATAATCAGTAGCTTCCCAATTGTCAAAATACCTGATTTGTTCGGTGTAAGGTTTTGACCTGTCATAACCAAAACGTTTTAATCCACTCACCGGACTTACCTGATTTTCGTCGGTTTCATATCCTTTAAATTCGATCATTTGGTATTGTGTGGTATCCAGTTTAAAAGCAATCGGGTAATTTTCTTTTTTCATCGATTCCTCAATTCCGGCTAGTCTCGATTTTTTTATTTCACTGCTTTTTTCTGAAGTAAAACCGGCTAGTGCATGAATAAACTGGTAACACGATTTCACGCGGTCGGGGTAATTTTTGTAAATGTGATTCTCTGTCATCATTCCGTAAGAATGAAACAAAGTTGCAAATCCGGACGAGTAGCGCGGTCCTTCCTGTGTCATGTTGATCCCAAGTTTCGGATCGCGGAAAATAAAACTTACATACGGAATTAAATCATATTCTCCCTGTTTCATTTTATCGTACATCGAAGGAATAAATGATTCGCGAATAAACGATTCCATTGCCGTTGGAAAAAGATCGGGTGACGGTGGAATTAAAGTAATGCTGTATTGATGATCGGAACCGTTTGTGGTGTGTGTATCCAGAAAAATATCGGGGTCCCATTCAGTAAAAATCTTACTGAAACTTTTGGCATTTTCCGAGTCGCACTTGGTGAAATCGCGGTTTAAATCCAGGTTTTTTGCATTTCCCCTGAAACCTGTTTCGTAAGGTGTGGTTTGCCCCGAACGGTTGTGAGCGCTTCGGTTCAAATGCCCGCCAACACTGTAAACCGGAATAATTATAATCACTGTTTTTTTCAAAATTTGAGCCATTCCATCTTTATTGCGAAGAATATCGTCGGCAAACCATAAACTTGCATCAATTCCTTCGGGTTCACCCGGATGAATGCCGTTGTTGATAAGAAGAATTGATTTCCCCTGTGCTTTTAAAGTTATCGGATTAAACTCGGCTTCATTATTTATTACAAACAGATGTAACGGTTTGCCGGTGTCTGTTGTTCCTTTTTCAAGAAGTGTGGCATTGGCATAATTTTGATCCAGATTTTTATACATCTGAATAACTTCGTCGTATGTTGGCGTATAATTTTCTTCGTATTTTAAATTGAGTAGGGATTGTTTTTGTGCAAAAATCACAAAAGTAAATAATAGAAAAAAGAGAGTGATTTTTATTTTTTTCATGCTGCACTGGTTTATTTGGTTTTTAATAAAAAGAATAGCCGAAGATAAAATTTACAGATAAATGGTTATACAATTAATTTCTTACTGTTAACTGCGTCTGAAAACTGAATACTTTTATTTTCGCTCCAAATTTAAGTACGAATAGTTAAAGTCATTCTTTTCATTATTGAAATCTTCCCTGGAAATTTCGTCCCAATCGGAGTAATTAATTTCAGGGAAATAAATATCAGCATCGAATGGTTTGTGAACCAACGTTAAATACAATTTTCCGGCTAATGGGAAGAACTGTCTGTAAATCATTCCGCCGCCAATTACAAAAGCTTCGTCTTCGTTTTTAACTTTTTCAATGGCTTCTTCAATTGAAAAAACGATTTCACAGCCCGGAAAATTATCATTTTTTTTATCTGTAATTACAATGTGCCTGCGATTTGGGAGAGGCCATTTTGGTAACGAAAGCAAGGTGTTTCGCCCCATAATAATGGTGTGCCCGCTGGTTATTTCCTTAAAATGTTTCAAATCGTTGGGCAAATGAAAAAGTAAATCGTTGTTTTTCCCAATGGCAAAATTCTCTGCAATGGCAACTATTATTGAGATGTTTTTTTGAATCATGATTTATATTTAAACGGCTACTTTTCCTTTGATATGTGGGTGGGTCTGATAATTTACCAACTCAAAATCGTCAAATTCAACATCAAAAATATTTTTGATGTTGGTATTAATTTTTAATGTTGGCAAAGCAAACGGTTTACGCGAAAGTTGCAGTTTTACTTGCTCCAAATGGTTGGAATAAATATGTGCATCGCCAAAAGTATGTACAAAATCGCCCGGTTTTAATTCGGTAACTTGTGCCATCATTAAAGTTAAGACTGCGTACGACGCAATATTAAAAGGTACACCGAGAAATGCATCGGCACTTCGTTGATACAATTGGCAAGAAAGTTTTCCATCGGCAACATAAAATTGAAATAGAATGTGACAAGGTGGAAGATTCATTTTATCCAGTTCTCCAACATTCCAGGCACTTACAATGTGACGGCGTGAGTCGGGATTATTTTTTATTGATTCGATGACATTACTTATTTGGTCGATGTGTTTCCCATCGGGAGATGGCCAACTTCGCCACTGGTAGCCATAAATGTGTCCCAAATCACCGTTTTCATCTGCCCACTCGTTCCAAATTCGCACTCCATTGTCTGTTAAATATTTGGTGTTTGTATCGCCGGCTAAAAACCAAAGTAATTCGTGTATAATAGATTTTAAGTGTAGCTTCTTAGTCGTGACCATCGGGAATCCTTCGCTTAAATCGAATCGCATTTGATGTCCAAACCGGCTAATAGTTCCGGTTCCGGTTCTGTCTTTCTTTTCCGTTCCTTCTTCTAAAATGGTTTCCAATAAATTTAAATACTGCTTCATTAATTATTATTTACTGCAAAAATAGTTTTTTTGAAAAAAGATGAATTACAATTGAGACAGTTAAATATCCACAAATGTTTAGAGTTTGTTAACCGGAAAATGGGATATAGAATTTTTAACCTCTCGTAACAAAAAATTAAACGTCAGGAGTTAGAAACTCCTTCTCCGCTGTTCAGATATTAATTTTACTCCCACATTTTTTGCAGAAAATTGCATCGTCTTCGTGCGAATCGTGTAAACATTCGGGGCAAACCTGTGTATTCTTTCTTATACTTGGTTTTATAATTTCAGCTGTTACAATTCCGGTGGGAACTGCAATTATTGCATAACCCATAATCATTACAATACT
Source organism: uncultured Maribellus sp. (assembly GCA_964476535.1). Taxonomy (GTDB): domain Bacteria; phylum Bacteroidota; class Bacteroidia; order Bacteroidales; family Prolixibacteraceae; genus Draconibacterium. Next base: position 9,800 of record CAYZBC010000118.1, on the reverse strand, counting down.
TGCTAAAAACTGCCCCAGTGGTGTAACTGGACTAATATCGCCGTAACCAACAGTGGTTAAAGTTACAATGGCCCAATAAATACTGCGGGGAATACTTGTGAATCCATGTTCTTCACCTTCAATTAAATACATAATAGTACCAACAATTACCACAATAAGAGTTACAAAAAATATAAAAACACTTATTTTGGCGCGACTGCTCCACATTGCCCGAACTAGGCTTTTGCCTGCTTGAGTGTAACGAGTTAGTTTTAAAATTCTAAAAACACGAAGTAATCGAAGTACACGAATAACTACCAGACTTTGCGAACCTAAAATAAACAAACTTAAATAGGTTGGTATTACAGATAAAAAATCAATAATCCCATAAAAGCTAAAAATATAACGAAATGGTTTTTTTATAATCAATATTCTTAAAACATATTCCACTGTAAAAATAGCGGTAATTATCCATTCCGATGTTTTTAAAAATGCTTGATGACCTTCGCGAATTGCAGGTACACTTTCCAGCATAACTAATGCAACGCTTAGAAGAATGGTAAATAGCAATGCGATATCAAATATTTTTCCAGATGGAGTATCTGCTTCAAATATTAATTCGTAAAGCTGTTGTTTTAGATTTTTCATTTGGAAAAATATTGAAAATTAAATATAGTAAAAATTGGGAAGTCAGGTGGCAAAGATGAGGTATAAAAAAAGCCTTTTGTCAATTGCAGACAAAAGGCTTTGTATATTTTAAGAATTATGATAATTTCTAAAGCATACTTTCTACTTTTTAAATGGTATATTAAATGCCTCGGCAACTCCTTCATATACTACTTTCCCATTAACAACATTTAATCCCTTTCGTAAAGGTTCATTGTCAATGCAGGCCTGGGTCCATCCCTTATCAGCAATTTGAATGGCATATGGTAAAGTTGCATTTGTTAGTGCAATTGTTGAAGTGCGTGGCACAGCCCCGGGCATATTTGCAACGCAGTAATGCAGGACATCATCGATAAAGAACGTTGGTTCGGTGTGTGTGGTTGCAACAGTAGTTTCGAAACAACCACCTTGATCAACAGCAACATCAACCATTACAGTTCCCGGTCTCATGGTTTTTAGCATGTCGCGGGTTACCAAATGAGGAGCTTTTGCACCTGGAATTAATACTGCACCAATTATTAAATCGTGCGTTTTTACCATGTCGCGAATGTTAAATTCGTTACTCATCATTGTTTTTACATTGGCGGGCATAATATCGTCGAGGTAACGTAAACGTTTCAACGAAATATCCATAATAGTTACATCAGCACCAAGTCCGGCAGCCATTTTTGCTGCTTCAGTTCCAACAATACCACCACCAAGAATTAATACTTTAGCAGGAAGTACTCCGGGAACACCTCCCAAAAGAACTCCGTATCCGCCGTAAGTTTTCTCTAAATATTTAGCACCTTCCTGAACTGACATCCGGCCAGCAACTTCGCTCATTGGTACTAGTAATGGAAGTGATCTGTCGTCCAATTCAACAGTTTCGTAAGCCAAACAAATAGATCCATTTTTTATCATGGCGTCGGTTAATATTTCCGAAGATGCGAAATGAAAATAGGTAAATAATATCTGACCTTTTTGAATCAGTTTGTATTCCGACTCAATTGGCTCCTTCACCTTCATAATCATTTCGGCAATTTCGTATATATCTTCAATGGTTGGGAGCATCTTTGCACCTGCGGCAATATAATCCTCGTCTGGGAAACCACTTCCGTTTCCACCGTTTGCCTGAACATAAACTTCGTGTCCGCGTTTAACTAATTCTGCAGCACCTGCAGGAGTTAATGCAATGCGGTTTTCATTATTTTTTATTTCTGTTGGTACACCAATAATCATTTCAGTATGAATTAAATTTATTATGTTGTCAAAAATAAGTTTTTGTGACCATAAAATCATGATAAAAAATCATGATTTTAAATTATTGGAAATTTCTGAATTATATTAAAGTGACCAGATAATAATTTGGAAGTTAATTTTTTAATAAGATATCAAATTAATGAAAATAAGAAGTTATCTATTTCAATTTGATACTTGTATATTTGTTTTCTTATAAAATATATTATACAATATGCCAACAGTTTCAGACAGAGGACGATTAATGCCCGATTCACCGATTAGGAAATTGGGACCTTTGGCCGACAAAGCCAAAGAGATGGGAAGAAAGGTATATCATTTGAATATTGGTCAACCCGATTTGCCAACCCCCCCGGAAGCGTTGGCAGCGATAAAAAACATTGATCGTACTATTTTAGAATATTCTCCCAGCGAAGGAATTCGTTCCTTTCGCGAAAAATTAGTAAAGTATTATCAAAAATTCAAAATTGAGGTTGAAGTTGATGATATTATTATTACAACCGGTGGGAGTGAAGCGGTAACTTTTGCTTTTATGAGTTGTCTCGATCCGGGTGACGAAATTATTGTGCCGGAACCTGCGTATGCAAATTACGAAGCTTTTGCAATTGTTGCGGGAGCAAAAATTAAATCAATTGCAGCCGATATTAATGAAGGTTTTGCGCTGCCTCCCATCGAGGAGTTTGAAAAACTGATTACACCAAAAACCAAAGGGATTATGATTTGTAATCCCAATAATCCAACAGGCTATTTATATACTCAGGAGGAGATGAATAAAATTCGTGACCTAGTAAAAAAGTACGATTTGTATCTTTTTTCCGATGAGGTTTATCGCGAATTTTGTTATACCGGAGCACCCTATATTTCTGCTTTTCATTTGGAAGGAATTGAGCAAAACGTTGTACTTATCGATTCTGTTTCGAAACGTTATAGTGAATGTGGCTTACGAATTGGAGCATTGATTTGCAAAAACGAAGCGGTGAAAAAGAATGTAATGAAGTTTTGCCAGGCTCGATTAAGTCCACCACTAATTGGACAAATTGCTGCCGAAGCTTCATTGGATGCCGATGATAGTTACATGTTAAACAATTATAACGAATATGTACAACGACGGAAGTTTCTAATTGATGGCTTAAATCGAATCGACGGAGTTTATTCGCCAATTCCGATGGGTGCATTTTATACGGTTGCACGTCTTCCGGTTGACAATGCTGATAAATTTTGTGCATGGTTGCTTTCCGATTTTGAGTACGAAAACCAAACCATTTTTATGGCTCCGGCTTCTGGTTTTTATACTGTTCCAAACAAAGGAACCGATGAAGTACGAATTGCTTACGTCTTAAAAAAAGAAGATTTGGCAATTTGTTTGAAGATTTTACAAGAAGCTTTAAAGGTTTATCCAGGGAGTAAGGTACGTGTGAGAGCCAATGAGATGCCGAATTCTTAATCAATATTCTACGGAATTCCAAGTCTCCATTAATATTTTATCTATTCGAAAAAAAACACCTTGCCAGTAGAATTGCTTGTTTGGTATTTTTTATTTTAGCTTTTATGTATTTGTACGGGGGCAGGCCATTGCTTGCCAGCATTATTACTTTGTCTGCAATGGCATTTTTGAGCCTTCAGTTTGTCTATCAATTTAAGGCGCTTAATGGAATTCTCGGAGGTCTGTTTTTGTTAGCAAGTTTATATACATCTTTGGCTGTTTGGTCCGAATTTACAGAGTTTGATGTTATAACACTATCCGCCAAACAATTATTATTAGTAGGTTTTGGTGGAAGTTTTATGGGAATTTTACTTTCGGGTTTTATGATTTGGAGTTTTATCCGGGATTTCGAATAAATCCCAAACTAATCTAAATTCGATTAAAAGTTGACAATAATAGTTTTTTATACTTTCTGCCTATTGCCAATTCTTTTCCCTTAATTATAGCAACTTGATTCTGCTCATTTATTTCATCCAAAAAACTGGTATTAATTACAATCGAACGGTGAATTTGAATAAAATTCTTAGGCAGTTCAGTTAACAATTGCTTGATCGTTATTCTGCAAAATAGTTCCTTTTTATCTAAAAATATAGCCGTATAGTTTTCACCATCGGCCTTTATGTAAAAAATTTCGTCTATAGGGATTTTCACCAAACGATCTCCAATTTTCGTAAACAACAAACGTGTTTCTGTTTTCAACTCGTCTGAAGAATCTTTTAGCGATTTCTTTCCAATTTTAGCAATCTCAATAGCAGCCTTCAAATTTGTTAATTCAATTGGTTTTTTAAGGTATCCAGATGGTTTTGTGGCAACCGCTTGTTTTATCACTTCATTTTCGGTAAACGACGTGGTAAAAATATGTGGTATCCCCAGCTCCTTATTAATTTTTTCTGAAAGCGTTATTCCATTTAGAATTCCCGGTAGTGCAATGTCAACTAATACAACATCGGGTTTTGTTTTTACTATTTCATCAAAAGCAACATCAGCATTTTTACAAAATCCAGCCAATTCAAAACCAGCCTTTTGTATATTCATAATTGCCGTTTCTAGGTGTAAATCTTCGTCTTCAACAATAAAAATCTTCATAAACTAAGCATTTGGAAATTCAAGAATTACAGTGGTTCCTTTATTTAATTCACTTTTGACTTTAATAGAACCAACGTTTAGAGTAACAAAATCGTGAACCAGTTTTAAACCTAAGCCAGTACCTTTTTCACCCGATGTGCCTACACTCTTTTTATCTTCTTTTAGTGTAAATATCGTATCCAGCTTTTCTGGCGAAATTCCTACTCCACTATCAACAACCGTAATTATAGTTTTTTCATTGCTTGTTTCCGCACTAAAAATTACAGTACCGTTTTCAGTAAATTTTAACGAGTTCGACAGTAAATTTCTAAAAATAAAACTAAAATTATTGGGGTCAGCAAACACTTCTGTTCCAGCTTCTATTCTATTTTCTATAGCTATGTTTTTTTCTTCGGCCTGATTTTCACTCAATGCAATTAAACTATCTATATATTCATTTATTACAATTGTTTTGGGTTGCGGCGAGTAAATTTCACCCTGCGAAAGTGCCCAGTTCAACAAGTTATTTAATAGAACTTCTAAACGATTGGCATTTTCAGAAAGATGACTAGCAAGCTTTTTAAGTTTCTGAGTATCTTTATTTTCAAGATAAAAAGCTACCAAATCTCCACTTCCTTTAAAACCAGAAATTAGATTTCGTAAGTCGTGCGAAATAATGGCAAACATTTTATTCAAACTATCATTCAACGTTTCCAGTTCACGGTTTTTTTCGTCGAGTAGTACTTTTTGTTTTCTTACTTTTCGGAAGGCTTTTATCACAAAAAACAAGGCGACTACAAAAACCAAAAGCATTAAAGTAGTTAATAGATTAACCGTATTTTTTCGTTTTATTTCTAAATTTCTTAGCTGATTTTCTATCTCTAAGTTCTGAATAGTTTGTTGCTTCTTTTCAAGTTGATATTTACTTTCTAAATCGGCAATGGTTTTGTTCATTTCCATTTCGTTAATGCTGTCGCTAAGTGCATTCCCCTGTTTATGATACTCTACCGATTGTTTGTATTGCCCATTCAATTCATACGAATCGGCCAAAACACCCATTGCTGTTTGTTGAGAACTAATATTATCTACTTTATTTGCTAAATCAAGTGCCTGAATTCCATATTCTATTGCCTTTGTTGCATTATTTTGATAGTAGAACAAAAGACCAAGATTATTCAAATTTTTGCAAGCAGAAAAATCAATTCCCAATTTAGTATTTAAATCAAAGGCTTTTAAAAGTATACTTTCAGCCTCATCATAACTCCCCAATCTCGAAAGTGTAGCACCAAGATTATTATAAACTTTCACTAAAGAATAAGGGTTTTTCTCGAACACCAAACTTTCATCAATTTGAATATAAAGCTTTTTCGCCTCTTCAAAATTCTCCTTTTCAAAATGAACGCCGGCAATCTGAACAAGTGCAGAGTATTCTCCTCTTTTATTATTTTCGTTTACATATTCTTGTTGAGCTTTGTTGTAATACTCCATTGCCTTATCAAACTGTCCTAACGATTGAAATCCAATTCCAATATTCAAAAAAGTGCTTGCAAGTTGCAATGTTTTTGTAGGATAGGAGCCAACTAAGCACTCCTTCCATTTTATAGAATTCAGTAAGCTTTTAATACCTTCGGCATATTTACCAGTATTAATTTTCACCAATCCAATACTGTTGTACGAATATGCAATATTCAAGGAATCCTGCTCTTCACTAAATACCTCTCGCGCTTTCCCCATATAGTACAATGCGCTATCGAATTTACTATCGAAAGCATAACACACCCCAATTTTGCTGGTAGCGTGTGCATTCTCCAATTCATTTTTATTTAGTTTAACAAATTGCCAGTAATACTTTCTGGCGCTATCAGTATCATAATAAAAATAATGATTGGCCAAAACAAGCTGTGTATTTGTAATAACAGAATCAACAGTTGAAGTATCTAACTGAGAGTACAAACTGTCGACATTCTGAGCATTTATATTTAAAACTACTAGCCAGTAAAGAATCAGGAGGAAGGGTATTTTTCTCATAATGACAACTATTGAGTTCTTTATTTGAGTGTTTAATAAAAACACGAAAAGTTAACCATTTATTTTTTAAATATCAAAAAAAGACGTTTAGCACAGTTTTACTACTGTTCAAGTATAAATTCCGGCACAGCATAAGTCTATACGGTACTTTTATTTTCAAATTCACCTAAAAACTACCAGAATGAAAAAATTTCTATTTTTAATTACAATCGTATTTTTACTTTATGTGCCTTCGATAGCACAAACGACTTATGTGCCTGACGACAATTTTGAACAAGCACTTATCGACCTGGGATTAGATTCGGGTGCTTTAAACGATTCGGTTCCTACTGCTGCAATCGATACACTAAGCGAAATGAATCTTATTAGCAAAAGCATTTCAGACTTAACCGGAATTGCAGGTTTTGCAGCACTTAAACTGCTCAACTGTTACGGTAACCAACTAACAAACATAGATGTAAGTACCAACACTCTTTTGGCGAATTTATATGTTGCTAAAAATCAACTTACTTCCATCGACTTTAGTAAAAATACTGCATTGCAACATTTGTATTGCGATAGAAACCAAATTAGCAATGTTGATGTGAGTAAAAACACAAAACTCACCAGACTTTTTTGTGGTGAGAATAATCTAACACAGCTGGACATTTCAAGTAATCCAGATATAACAATGTTAAGCTGTTACACCAATCAATTAACAAGTATCGATGTTACCAAACTGCCAAAATTAAACAAGTTCGACATTTATGATAATCCAATTACTCAAATCGATATTAGTAATAACCCACTGTTAATCGAATTTAAAGCATATAAAACTCAACTAGCATCGGTTGATTTTTCAAACAATGTAAACTTAACATATATAAGCATCTACCAAAGCATGCTAACAGACATTGATGTATCCACGTGTCCCAATTTGCAGAATTTACATTGCCAGGATAATTCAATTATCAGCATAGATATCAGTAATAATCCCCAAATGACGTATTTATACTGCGAAAAAAATCAGTTAACCGAATTAAACCTCAAAAATGGAAATAATGCTATTTTGTATAATATGCTTACAAGATTTAATCCCGATTTAACTTGTATTGATATTGATGACCTTACTGCCGCCGAAGCAAATCCCAGGTGGAGAAAAGATATAACTGCTAACTACTCTGAAAACTGCGGAAATTTTGCCATACCAATAACTTTTGTTCCCGACGATAATTTTGAACAGGCACTTATCGACCTTGGCTTGGATTCTGGCGAACTAAACGATTCGGTTCCAACAAATACAATCCGCTCGCTAACTTCTCTCGATGTTCGTCAGAAAAACATTGCCGACCTTACAGGAATTGAAGACTTTGCAGCACTTAAAGATTTAATATGCTATGGCAATCAGCTTTCTTCTTTGGATGTTAGTAAGAATGTACAATTGTACTATTTATCCGCCAATGCAAATAATATAACATCGTTAGATTTGAGTTCCAACACCGAATTGGGAAAATTACAACTCAACCAAAATCAACTCACAACTATTAACCTCGAAAACAACACAAAACTGCGCGAGCTTTACATTGCAGATAATCCTGTAACAGCATTAAACTTGCAAAACAACACCCTTCTAGAGAGTTTGGCTTGTGATGAAACCAACATTTCGGAACTTGATGTAAGTACAAATACAGCCCTCAAGAATTTAGGTTGTAGCGATAATGGCTTAACCACACTTGATATTTCAAACAACATTGCTTTAGAAACATTAGGTTGTAGTAAAAATCAATTAACAAACCTCGATTTAAGCAAAAACACCTTACTCAAAAAGATTTATAGCGATTACACTCAAATTTCGACATTGGACCTTAGCACATGTGTTGCTCTGGAAATTTTGCAAGTGATAGGGAACAAGCTTACTTCGCTTAACCTCGATGCTTGCCCGGTACTCAAAGAACTTGCCTGTTTTAACAACCAGATTATTTCGCTCGACCTTAGCACGAACAGTGCATTAACAATGCTTTTCTGTCAAAGTAATAATTTATCAGATTTAAATGTTAAAAACGGCAATAACAGTTCTTTAGAACAACTAAATGCAAGGGCAAACAAAAACCTTTATTGTATTCAGGTGGATGATTCGTTGGCAGCTACAGGATATGCAAACTGGGAAATAAATGGGGATTCGGAATACTCGAACAATTGTAGCGCTTACAAAGTAGAAATGACCTATGTTCCTGATGATAATTTTGAACAGGCACTTATTGATTTGGGTTACGATTCGGGAAGTTTAAACGATTCGGTACCTACACGAAAAATTAAGCAACTTACACAACTTAGTGTTGCAGGTAAAAACATTAGCGACTTAACGGGCATCGAAGATTTTAAAGCACTTACAAAATTAGTTTGCCATTCAAATCCACTAATAAATTTCGATTTAAGCACAAATACCTTATTAGAAGAATTGCTCTGTGCTAATTGTCAGCTTACCACCCTTAACGTGAATGCCAACACAGCACTTACAATGTTAAGTTGCTCCATGAATGAGCTTACCGAACTTAATGTGGCGGCAAATACAATGCTCGATTGGTTAAATGTTCAACAAAACCAAATTACGACAATTGATTTAAGTACAAACGCAGCATTAAAATACCTCAGTTGCTACCAAAATAATTTATGCGAACTTAATTTAAGCAATAACACTTTATTAGAGGAATTGTATTGTGGAAAAAATCAACTGAGAGAATTACCCGGTGTTTTAAGCTATTCGCAGAATCAAAAAAGTGGACTTATTGATGAAAATTCAGTCCTAAATAAATTACATATTAAGTATAATAACTTTGTTTTTGCCAGTCTGGAAGACGACTGGAGTCAACTAATTCAATTAGAGGAACTCGAATACTCACCTCAGGCTAAGGTTGGAACAATAAGCGATACCACGGTTGTACGAAATAAACCGTTTACTTTTACAATTGAAAACTACATACCTGGCAACAACGACCAGTACAAGTGGTATAAAGGGAATAAAACAATTGAGGGCGCAACAAATGTTACTTTGAAATTAGACTCAGTGGATTACACCGATGCAGGAACTTACACCTGTGAAATTACCAATACCTTGATTTCCTCTTTAACCCTACAGTCTGAACCCATAAAATTAACTATTTCTACACCAGTTGGAATAAGTGAAATACCAGAACTTGACATTAATATTTATCCAAATCCGGCTACCACTAAAATTTATGTCGAGGTTGGGAATAAAAAAGTAGATATACAGATTTACAATCAAACCGGCAAACTAATTCTTGTAAAAAATAATTTTACTTCCGACGAAATTAACGTTAGCCAACTACCTAAGGGAATGTAT
>CAYZBC010000117.1:0-14224 GCA_964476535.1 uncultured Maribellus sp. | reverse complement strand
AATAAAAGTGATGAAAAATTTAATTCTTGTAGTTTTAATTTTTGCGAGTGCTACAATTCAAGCGCAAACCGTTACTAAATATTCGCCAAATGAATTGGAAAGCTGGCAAAGTTTAGGCGATGGTTTAGGTCATGTAACCCACGGCCAGTTTATGATGGAAGAGGTAGAAGGAAGTATTGGTTTTATGGTTTTTTCTCCCGAAAAATATAACGATGTTATCTTACGTTACGAAGTGATGACCATGAATCCTGCTACTGTTTTGGTTGCCTTATTAAATGCTTCCGACATTGGAAGTTCAAGCAATTTAACCATCACAGACGATAACAAGGGTAACTTTGGTTTTTGGACCAAAGAGGCTGAAGATTATATGTTTGGGTTTCGGGTTGTGGCGCACAATTCCACTCCTTTTTTGCGCAAACATCCGGCGACTGACGGTGTAAATAGTACTATTGGTTTAGCCGAAAAAGATATGATGCATTCGGGTTGGAGGCACTTGGTTGAATGTGGAAAAAAGGGAAATAATGTTTGGCTAAAAATTGATGGTGAAACAATTATTGATGTTACCGATGAAAAACCACTGAAAGCTGGTAGAATTTCAATCCGCGTGCGAGGAACAGGAAGTGATTTGGGAAAATCGATGATTCGTAATTTGGAGATTATTGGGGAGCCGGTTAGATAAGTGAGTCTATAACATTAAATAACAAAATTAGTTAGTCGAAGGATTATTTTCAATTGTTCAGATGTACATTTCCCCAATTAAATAAGTAACTGCATTACCTCCAATTTCAACGCGATTGCCTAAAAAAGTACAATGTAAAATTCCTCCGCGGGCAGAAACTTGTTTGGCAGTTAAATTTGTTTTTCCCAGCTGTTTTGCCCAATAAGGAATTAACATTGTGTGTGCCGAACCGGTTACCGGGTCTTCGTTTATTCCAACCGCCGGGGCAAAAAAGCGGGACACAAAATCGTACTTTTCTGATTTTGCTATTGCAATAATTCCCCGGGTATTCGATTCAATTATTTTTTGAAAATCGGGTTGAAGATTAAGGATTTCGTATTTGTTGCTAAATACCAACATAAAATCGTCTCTTCCTTTAAAACATTTTCCGGGTTGAAAATTAAACGCACCAGATAAATTTTTAGTAATTTCAATTTATTCAACTGCTGATGCTGGGAAATTCAAAACAATTAAATCGCCACTTTTTGACACTTTCAAAATTTCACTTCTCGAATCAAATAGAATTTCTTTTTCAGAATAATTTAAATGTTGAAATAAAACATGTGCAGCTGCAAGTGTTGCATGCCCACATAAATCAACTTCAGCTGCCGGTGTAAACCATCGAATATGAAATCCGTTTTCTTTTGGAATAAAAAAAGCAGTTTCGGAAAGATTATTTTCCATTGCAATGTTTTGCATCAGTTCGTTTGGTAACCATTCTTCTAGTGGAATTACTGCTGCAGGATTTCTTCTAAAAACATGAGCAGTAAAAGCATCAATCTGGTAAATGGATAGTTGCATAATTGCAGAGTTTAATGTTCAAAGTTTAAAGTAAAAAATGATTTTCAATAAATAAAATTGAATTACTATTAACAATAGTAAAATGTCTGTTTTTACAGGATTTGAAAAATGATTATAAGTTCCCTTTTAGGTGTTTTAGGGATTAAGTGTTAAAATTTAACCGTTAATTTTAAATTAAATTTTCTTCCTGTGAGATAATTGGGAACGGCAAATTGGTCGCCATAAATACTGGAAACCCAGAAGTAAGAAATGGTGTTGTTTATGTCCAGTAAATTAAATACTTCCAGACTAATCCACATGTCGTTAACATGGCGCAACAAATTGCGGTTAACTGGGTTAGCAGAGCTTATTAACACTTTCGAGAAACCAAGGTCAATTCGGCGGTAGGGCGGCATTCTGAAAACATCCTGATAACGCTCCGAATTTGGTGGTCCGGTTGGTAAACGTGCTCCATAAAATCCTGAAAGTGACATTCTGTACGAAGGATTTCCTGGTAGATAATCTTGAAAGAAGAGACTAAAATTTACCAATTGGTCGGTTGGTCGCGGAATAAAACCATGGCCGTCGTCCAAAATATCTTCTTTGGTTTGCATTAACGACAAACTCGCCCACGATTGCACACCGCTTACAAACTCACCATTTACTTTCATGTCTATTCCGGTTGCATAGCCAACAGCTTTCTGTTCGGGCAAATAACGAATGCGAACATTATCTATTTGATACGGAATCAAACGGTTCATGTATTTGTAATATGCTTCTGAAGTTACTCTAAATGGCCGGTTCCAAGCTGTAAACACAAGGTCGGTACCGGCAACAATTTGATACGAACGTTGTGCTTTTGTATCGTAATTTAGGGTTCCATCGCTAAATTTCAACTCTTTAAAAAATGGCGATTGATGATACATTCCTGCCGATAAACGGAAAGAAATTTTGCTTTCCCAATCGGGGTAATAACTTAATGTAGCTCGCGGACTAATTAATAATTCATTGTTAAAGTCCCAATAATTAAAACGAACTCCGCCGGTGAGGTATAAATTGCCACTACTTACCGGAGTGTTCCAAACATCTTGAATGAAGCCGGAAAAGCGATTGGAGCTGATTGATGTTTTGCTGTTTAATGTATAATACAAATCAACATTTGTATCTGAATAAGGAATGGAATAACCAGTGGAATCGCGAAAAATCCATTCGTTTATTTCGTCCTGAATTTCTTCGTGTTGAAATTTTACTCCCCAATTTATTAAATGATTATCTGAATTGTAAGCTCCGCGATGAGAAAAACTGTAAACCATTGCATCGAGGTTGTTCCGTGCATGGTTTAAAAAAGCACCAACTCCGAGGTTTAAAACACTGTCGCCAAATTCTTCGGAAGCCATGTTTTGTTCCAGTTCATTTAAATAATATTCACCTAAAATATCATATGTTTCCCTTTCGGTGGCATAATATGCCGAAGCAATAAATTTTAAATTCAGGTTAACATTTGGATGATAATTTGCGGAAAGAGCTCCGGTATAAGTCTGGAAGTCGTCCACCTCCTGTCCTTCAAAATAAATTTTTGTATTCAGTGGCGCATCCCAAGTACCAAATGTAGTTTCGCGTGTTTGCGGAATAAATTTATATTGATTTTGGGCAACATTTCCTAAAAAAGAAATGTCGAATTTTTCTGAAACCTGATACGTAATATAGGTTTGAAAATCTAAAAACTTTGGGTCGTATTCTCCTTTTTCGTCTAAACTACCCAATAAATATTGATTGGTTTTATAACGTAATCCCGAAATGTGGGCAAGTTTCCCTTTTAAGGCAACATCTTCGAAATGAGCTGTGGCACCCAGCATACTTACCGAAGCAGAACCTCTAAAATCGCTGGGTTTTCTGTATTTTATGTCTAAAACCGACGACATTTTATCGCCATATTTTGCGTCAAATCCCCCAGCCGAAAAATCGATGGTTGAAACCATGTCGCTGTTGATAAAACTCAATCCTTCTTGTTGTCCCGATCGAATTAAAAAGGGGCGATAAACTTCAATGTCGTTTACATAAACCAGATTTTCATCGAAATTCCCACCCCGAACTGAATATTGAGAACTTAATTCGTTATTGGATGAAACACCGGGTAATGTTTTTAACATAGACTCAACAGCACCACCTCCGGCAGTAGGCAAAACATCCAATAATTTTGAATTTATTCGGGTTATTCCATCTCCTATTCTTTGTTTTGTAACTATAACTTCGCCAAGTTGTAAATTTGTGGTATGTAAAGTGATATTTTTTAGAATATTTTCCTCTTCATCAGCTAAAATGGTATCTAAAACAGATTGGTAACCCAGCGAAGAATAAACAATTATAATATTTTTTTTAGCCGGAATACGAAGAATAAATTCACCCTTTCGGTTCGAGCTGGTACCAAGCGGAAAATCTTTTAAAGCAATATTTACCATATCCATCGCTTGTCCACCTGAATCTTTAATTACACCCCTTAATGTAGCATTGTTTCTTTGCCCAAATAGAGTGATATTGGTAACTAAAAGAAGTACTAAAATGGTAAAAAATTTCTTCATCGGCACAAAACTAACAAACGGTTTTATATTCAACTTCTTATTGATAAATAAATTGTGGGTAGTGGAAATTTTTTAACAGGTGAAGTTGGGTTTAATAGTATTTGATTTTTTTTATTGTTAAAGGATTCTATCCTTTTTGAGGATAGTATAAAAGCCCTTTCTCTTTTGCTGGAAATTAAATTTATAGACAACTCTTTTTGAGTGATATTTTGCTTAAGATGTAAATTGTTTCTATTTTTTAATTATTAGCTTTTCTGAAAGGATAAATGTGTCGAAATGTAATTGAACAATATAGACACCTGAACTATAATTTTCAATATTTATGGTGTTTGACTCAGCAGTAATTGTTTTTTCTAATTCCAGATTACCGCTCGCTGAGAACAGAAGCAGTTTAATTTCATCTTGTGTGTCGGAATTTGGAATATTAATTGAAAATACCCCTTTTGAGGGATTTGGGTATAAAATTATAAGTTGTGCTATTAATTTTTTTTCTTCTTCAGTAGTATAATTTTCTGTCTCTCTCCAATCGCGAATGCCATTTTTGTTTAAATCGGGAAGTGGTGAATTGCATCCAACCGGATTATTAGCTTCCGACCAACATGAGGTTACATCAAATGCATCATCCAAGCCATCTTTATCTGTGTCGCAATTTAAAATGGATATGTCCGGTACTCCATCGTGATTAGTATCGTACCCCTCTATATAATCAGGTATTTCATCGTCATCCGAATTGTTATCTATGAAATCGGGTACACCGTCGTTGTTTGAGTCGATAGGATGATAATAAATTCCTTTAATGGAATCTAAATTGTCATAGGCATCATCCCACCCATTTTTGTTCAAGTCTGTTTCTTTGGGCGCAATAAAATAGCCTTCTCGCTGCCACTCCTCGTTATCTGTTATTCCATCGTTATCAGAATCAATGTCTTTACTGTCAGGAATTCCGTCGGCATCGGTATCAACACAACCATTTCCTTCGTCTATGTTTAAAATCCCATCGTTATCGTTGTCCAGATCAACTTCGTCAGATAAGTTATCACAGTCGTAATCGGGCTTAACAAATATTGAAACTTCAGCGTCAGCTTTAAAATTGCTCTCAGATATGTCGGTGATGTAATATTCAAGTTTAATTGTGCCTAAAAAGTCATACGGAATTGTATATAAAAACTGACCATTATCATCGATAAAGAATTCACCGATTTTAGGAGTTACAATAAATATTAATTCAAATTTATTTCCATCGGGATCGTAATCATTAAGAAAAATATTTCCTGTGATTGAGTTCCGACCACAACCTGTACATAAAACAAAAGTGTCGTTTACTGCAACTGGAGGATTGTTTGTGATGAAAAATGCTTGATTTGAATTGTCTGAAGTTTTGATAGTTGACTTTTGTGAAATTTGCGCTGTTGACGCACCACAATAAAGTAAAAAATTGAGGAACAAAACAAGAATATGGATTCCTGACGATTTCATCGATTTTTATATTACGAATTAGGTTCAAAATTAAATCAAGTTGGAGGAATAACTTAATCTAAAATGCTTGTTATGACCGTTTAAAAGGCTGATTTTTAATTGGCGAAGTTCTGATAAATCCTTTTTTTGAAAAGAGCCAATATTATTATTTTATTTTTTTTTGAGCGAGAAAAAAAATATTGAATTGGAGATATAAGTATTGTTAATGGATAATTATTAGTTGCTCAGAATGAATGAATGTGTCGAATCGTAATTTTATGGTATAAACTCCTGAATTGTAATTCGTAACATTTACAGTGTTTTCAAACGAGCTAATTATTTTTTTCGTAACCAGATTTCCGTTTGCCGAGTAAAGAAGTAGTTCAATCCTTTCTTGTTCTACAGAATTAGGCACGAAAACTGAAAATGCTTCTTTTGAAGGATTGGGATATATTAATATATGATCAACGGTTGCAAAATTTTCTTCTCCTGGAATAGAATTATCTTGATCCCTCCAATCTCGGATTCCGTTTTTATTTACATCAGGTAGTGGCGAATTACTTCCAATAGAATTACAACCTTCTGTCCAACATGAAATAAAATCAAAAACGTCATCCAAACCATCCTGATCAAAGTCACGATTTAAAAGATACCCTTCAGAAATATTCTCACTGCTTTGATCGCCGGCTTCAATAAAATCAGAAATTCCATCATTATCTGAATCGGTATCCGTATAATCAGGTTCCCCATTTTTGTCGCAGTCTTCTGCATCATAATAAATGCCTCCAATGGAAGATGAGTTATCATAAGCATCGTCCCACCCATTGAAGTTAATGTCTTTCTCTGCAGGATGAACATAAGAATCCTCGTGCTGCCACTCTACGTTGTCAGTTATCCCGTCGTTATCAGAATCAATATCGAAACTGTTTGGAATTCCATCCATATCCGAATCTATTTTGCCATTATCTTCGTGAATATCCAAAATTCCATCGTTATCATCATCAATGTCATCTTCGTCAGAAATGTTATCGCAGTCGTGGTCGGGTTTTACGAAAATTACAACTTCCGCTAAATCTACATAGTTGTTTTTACCTACTTCCTTGATGTAATATTCAAAGATTAAGGTTCCCAGATATCCCGTTGGAATTGTAAATGAAAATTGGCCATTGGTGTTAATCGAAAGTTCTCCAACTTTTGGAGTTATTATATAGAACAATTCAATTTCATCTCCATCGGGATCCGAATCATTTAAAAAGATGTCTCCTGAAATTGAGATACGGTCGCATCCTGTGAATAAAAAAAATGTGTCATTAATCGCGATTGGTGGACTGTTCTCAATGTCAGGTAATTGAATTGTTTCTAAACCACTTTTGATAATGGAATTCTGCGCACTTGTAATGCTTGGAAAAATTAAGAAATTTAGGAGGATAACAAGAATTAGAAATCTTGTTAGTTTCATTAACTATTATTATAATTATGATGCAAACCTAGTTAAATCCTTGTCTCAGAATAATCTTTTATAAATTACTTTTAACCAGTTTATTAACAATTTATTACCTGTTCCCCTTCATTTGGAGATAGAATTTATATAGTAAAAAATGGTTAAATTGTTTAATCTCTTCAAATTGAACTCAGTGCTATATTTGAATAACAATCAAAAGTTTATAACAACTATTTGAAACAAAAATGAACCCGAAACAATGAATAGTTTTATCTTTGTTTTTTAGAAATAATAATTGTGTAAAAATCATATAATATGTCAGAATTTAAGTACCAAAAACCTTATCCAATTCAAAAAGACGATAGCGAATACCGTTTGCTAACCAGCGAATTTGTTACAACAATAGAAGTTGATGGACGAAAGCTGTTGAAAGTTGACCCAGCGGGATTAGAGCTTTTAGCTAAAGAAGCATTTACCGATGTTTCGTTTTATTTACGCCCTGCTCATTTAGAGAAATTAGTTAAAATTTTGAAAGATCCGGAAGCAACGGATAACGATCGTTTTGTGGCGCACACAATGTTAATGAATCAGGCTGTTTCTGCGGAAGGTGAACTTCCTACCTGTCAGGATACAGGAACGGCAATTGTAATGGCTAAAAAAGGTGAAAATATTTATACCGGGGTCAACGATGCCAAACATTTGTCTCAAGGAATCTACAATACGTACAAAGAGAAAAATTTGAGGTATTCGCAGGTAGTTCCGTTTACAATGATGGATGAAAAAAATACGGGGACCAATTTACCGGCTCAAATTGATATTTATGCAGAACAGGGTAATGTTTACGAATTTTTGTTTATTACAAAAGGTGGTGGTTCAGCTAATAAATCGTATTTGTACCAGCAAACTAAATCTCTTTTAACGGAAGAGAATTTAACCAAATTTGTACAAGATAAAATTATGGATTTGGGTACTTCTGCCTGTCCGCCATACCATTTGGCTTTGGTAATAGGTGGAACTTCGGCTGAAGCTACCTTATCAGCCGTTAAAAAAGCGTCGGCGGGTTATTTCGACAATTTACCAACAGAAGGAAACGAAGGAGGACAAGCTTTTCGCGATTTGGAATGGGAAAAGAAAGTTGAGAAGATTTGCCAGGATAGTGGAGTAGGTGCGCAGTTTGGAGGAAAATATTTTGTTCACGATGTTCGGGTAATTCGTTTACCACGTCATGCGGCTTCTTGTCCTGTAGGTTTGGGTGTAAGCTGTAGTGCCGACCGAAATGTAAAAGCGAAAATTACTGAAGAAGGAATTTTCCTGGAACAACTGGAGAAAAATCCTGCAAGATTTCTACCATCAAAAGCTCCGTCGATGACACCTGCAATTGATATTGATTTGGATCAACCTATTGCTGATGTTTTAAAAGAACTCACGAAATACCCAACGAAAACAAGATTGAATCTTAACGGGACATTAATAGTGGCGCGCGATATTGCACATGCAAAAATTAAAGAAATGTTGGACGCAGGAAAGCCTATACCCGATTATTTTAAAAATCATCCGGTTTATTACGCAGGCCCGGCAAAAACACCAAAAGGAATGGCAAGCGGAAGTTTTGGTCCAACAACAGCAGGTCGAATGGATCCTTATGTAGATGTATTTCAGGAAAATGGTGGTTCGTTGATAATGCTGGCGAAAGGAAATCGCTCGAAACAAGTTACCGATGCTTGTAAAAAACATGGTGGTTTTTATCTTGGTTCAATAGGAGGGCCGGCCGCAATTTTGGCAAAAAACAGTATTAAATCGGTTGAAATTGTCGATTTTGAAGAGCTCGGAATGGAAGCCGTTCGAAAGATTAAAGTGGAGAATTTCCCAGCGTTTATTATTGTTGACGATAAAGGGAATGATTTCTTTCAGGAATTGTAAGACAACGACTCCATTTGGTTTTACTATTATAGCGAAGGAAATCGAACTGTACCGAAAGAACCGTTCTTTTCAGAAAGAGAACGGTTTTTTGTTTTTTTTTGTTTCAAACTTTATTCTGTTTTTATGAAAAAATCAAAATAAATTGAATGGAAAAGACTGAAAAAAACTAGTATAAAAGACATTCGATCTATTAAAAACACTTCATTCATTCAAAATTTAAAATGAAACGAGCATGAATTTTAACTTGTCAAATTCACAAAAGGACATGTTTAAATTCATCGCGAGTTACATAAGTTACAGATGATTACATACAATTTAAACTTATGAAAAAAATTCTAGCATTTAACGGAAGCTCTCGAAAAATTGGGAATACACACTTTTTGTTGAAATCGTTTATTGAAGGGGCAGAAAACAATGAAGTTGTTTCAGAAGAGGTACCTGCGCACGAAATCAATCTCGATTATTGTACTGGTTGTTTGCGATGCAATCTAATAAAACGGTGTTCAATTTGTGGTGATGAGTGGAACGATTTAAGTGCAAAAATTCTGGAATCTGATGTATTGGTTTTCGCATCGCCTATTTATTTTCATCATGTTTCGGCACAAATTAAAAAAATTATGGATCGCTTTCGCTCGTTTGTGCATGTTCAAATTACCGAATCTGGATTAAAACATACTCCGCATACCGAGTGGAACAAAGATTTTGTTTTGCTGCTGAGTTTAGGTTCGTCGAGCGATAAAGATGCCCAACCTGTAATTGATTTATTTAAATTTATGGTTGAAATACTTGGACCAAAAAATCGGTTACACGTTAAACTAGCGACCCGTTTGGGAGTTGTAAAACAAATAACAAAGAACAAAACAGAATTGGCCGAATTGTATCCTAAACTTGGATTGCCGGATTCTTTGGCCGAGTTGGATTCTAGCAAGAACCAACAAACATTAAAAAAATGGTTTGAGTTAGGAGAACTGCTTGGTTCAAGATAGAATTCATTTTTTGTTAGGAAGTTCTTTCTAACTAAATTTGAAAATTCTAAAAAGTCACAACAATGAAAGCTGTTTATTACGAAAAATTTCAAGGGCCGGTTGATGTTCGGGAAGTTCAAAGCCCAAAGGTTTCAACAAATCGTGTGATTATAAAAGTTGGTGCAACCGGAATTTGCCACAGCGACTGACATGGTTGGATGGGGCATGATCCTGATATCGTTCTGCCTCACGTACCTGGTCACGAATAGCCTAACTTTTTATTTATGCTAAATTGTGTGCTGTATATCAGTCTGTTACACCAATTTTTCAATAAACTTCTCACTGTTTCCATCACTTTTTATTAACTTGTTAATTTTGAAACCGCCTTATTAGTATCTTTATATCATTAATATACAATGATATGAATATCCGTAGCATCTTTAAAATCCGGTTTATACTAATTTCTCTTTTTGTTGTCCTATTAGCAGTACTTATTTTTATTTTCCGAAGTGATGTAAAAACGCTTAGTATAATATTTGTTACTTCATCTGGATTAGCAGTAATAATAGCTATTATATTTGAAGGTGAATTAAAAATAAAGAAAGAAAAAAGTGTATCTAAACTTACAGGTGTTGGTCTGTTTTTAATAATATTGTCTGTTTTTGTCAGTATTGGAAATGGTGTTATATCCTATAACAGTATTTCAGATAGTGAAACTAAAGCTTACAATGATTCTATAACATCTTCCATTATAATTAGTGAATTAAAAACTAAAGCTTTTACTGATAGTAGTAGAATTGCAGAACTTGAATTACTAACTATTAATAATGGTCTTAAAAGTGATTCTATTAAACTGGCGGTTGTTGATAATGCTGTTAAAGCTATGGATGAACGAAGTATCAAACTATTAGTAGCAATGAAACCATTATTGGTTATTTGATGGAACTTTCAGAATATATTGATAAAGTTAATATGTACTCTGAAAATGTTCTTAATAGTGTAAACAATATAGGAGCTAAAAGCACATACATTAATATGATGAAGGGTAAAAAACAATTAGCTCGCATATATCTAACAAATATTTTTTGTAGGATTGAAGTGTTCGAATCATATATAGAGTATGAAAATATTGATTTTTCAAAAGATTTTGAACCATATAGTGATGATAAAATTGACAACTATCTTAAAGTAATGGATTTAATTAAAAAAGGTGCAAAACTTATAGAAAAACCCCAAAAATAAACTTCTCACCAATTCCTGCACCTAATAGTACTACACCACCCCCCAAAATAGTATTTAAAAGGTTTTCTTGTGCTAATATATTTTATTTGGATTTGCTGATGATTCAGAAATTTGCTGAATAGAATCCCAGTGTTCACAGATTTTGCCCTTCTCATCGAAACGGAAAAAATCCATGGTTACATATTGGTCATTTCCTGGCCATGTTTGATGTGTATGCAAGGCTACTAAATTACCTTCTGCAATACATCGCACAAATTCTATCGATTTTTCGGGATACTCGCTTTGCATTCGTTCAAAATATTCGATAAAACCAACTGTACCGTTGGCAACTGCCGGATTATGCTGAATGTATTCTTTCCCAACATATAAATCTATTGCTTCTCGAGGATTTCCTTCGTAAGCCATTCGGTAAAACGCTATCGCATTTTCTTTGTTTTGTTCTAAATTCATAGTCGTATTTTTTACTTATTTATTTTCTTGTTCAATAAACTCATTCTTTTCGATTGCCGCTCAAATTCCCCATTCAATAATTGTTAGTAGTACAGAAGCAGCTGTATTTCCTAATGGTGTTAACGAATACACCACTTTTAAAGGCGGTTTTATGGTGAACACTTTACGGCTAAATAAACCATCTGTTTCCAATTTCTTCAATTGGAAACTCAAAGTTCGTTCGGTACTGCTTGGTATTTCTTTTCCCTAACCACCGGCATAAAAGTCGCCAAGAGGAACTTCAATGATTGTTCTGTTTCTCCGTCCCGGTAAAATTTTATAATAGTTACTGGCCGTCATCCAAATGTGTTGAATCGCTCTTTAGCCGTCTATTTCAGCCAGAGTAAATGCTTCACCCGGTTGTATGAAAATGTATGGATTTACTATCCAATCTTATCGTCAAGTTTCATTAATTAGTGCAATAAAAATCTTCTTTATTTCTACCCTGAAAAACGTTGAAATTTCTTTGTGAAACTTTGTGATGCAACCATTACTCAAAGTCACTAAAAAGAAGTTCAAAGTTATACGAAGATTCTTCTTATTTTCCAACTTCAGTCTACATGCTTCAGATTGAACAGTTTCTAATATTTGATAGTATATTTCCCGTTTTCAATCCAAATAATTCCCTGCTTATCAGGCTCAATGTTTTCTCCATCAATTAAACAGTTTTTTACACCTATTGGTAGCACCAGTTTTGCCATGCTTCCAGTTGGGATGGTAGCCTGAATAATGAAGTCTTTCTGCTCTCTTTTCCAATTAACCAGTATTGTACCATAGGGTGTTTCTTTCGTCACCTTTGCCCATTCGAGTGCTTTTGGTGGACGAGGTGCAAGAAGAAATCGTTCATATCCCGGATAATCTTCTAATGGCTGAATGCCACCAATCGAATGATAATACCACGAACCCGGGGCATTGTAGCAGTTGTGTATGCGGCTTCTTTCTCCTCTCCAGTGTTCCCATGTTGTGGTTGCCCCATGTTTCAGCATAAAACCATATCCCGGATAATCTTTTTTGGTCATCATTTCATACATTAAATCAGCTGTTTCGTTAGCGCTTACCCATTGTGTCAAAATAGGTAATCCAACAAGCCCGGTCGCCAAGTGGCCTTTGTCTTTTTCAAGGATTTGAGATTGAAGACTTGCAGTCACTTTTTCTTTTAATGAATCGGGAACTAAATTCAAAAGTAAAGGATAGGTGATGTCAATCTGAACACCGCTGGCATAGTTCGCCGATTCGGGATTATAGAACTTTTTGTGAACCGCCTCAGAAAGTTCCTTTTTCTTACTGACGAATTTCTCCAAATCCGAAGTTTTATTTAGAACTTTCGCAATTTTTATCATTTTGTCGTAACTATCTATAATGGCACAGTTGGTAACCAATCCCACCGAACGCGGGTCTCTCTGATCGATGCCATCCGGTGTGGCCCAGTCGCCTAAAAACCAATTTCTATTTTCAGTTGTCGGATATTCTTCTAACAAAACATTTGGAGAATATTTTTGAATAAATCCTAACCAATTTAACATGTTCGGATAGAATGTTTCCAGAATTCGTGTATCACCATAATTTAAATAGGTTTCCCAAGTCGCTTTTATAATAAATGTGCACCAATAAGGGCCACCACCTGAACTCCAGAAGGTTGGTGCTGTATGCGGCATGTCACCGTCGGGGACATTACAATCTGCCCAATGGGTTAACCAGGTTGTATAGAGCGAAGGCAAATTGTAAAGTGTTTGTGCGGTCATTGTACTCGCATTTCCATCACCTCCATAACCGAGTCGTTCATAATGAGGACAGTCCACAATTTTACCGCCAATAGTTAGGCATTTTAAAGTGTGTGCAAATAAATCGTGTATCTGATTCAGCATTTCATCAGAACAAGTAAAAGTTGCAGCATCTTTAAAATCGGTGTGAATCATGTGTGCTGTAATCGAGTCTTTATGAAGCTCCACCGGCATATTTAATACTTCCAGATAACGGAAAGCCCGGTAATTAAATTTGTTTATGAAAATTCCGGCTTTGCCTGCAGAGATGTATTTATCGCGTTGCGACCGAAAAAGGTTATTTACCTGTTTGGGTTTTTCCCAGCCCGGTTTATCTGATTGGGATTCGAACAACTCTTGGTTTTTTGCATAAATAAAATCGGAATACTGAAGAACAACTTCATGTCCCTTTGGAAGTATAGGAAAATGGATGGTTACACTTCCGGTAAGATTTTTACCCATGTCAACCAAATAATTGCCATTTACCAATTTTTTTATTTCAACCGGAGAAATCTTTTCCTGAAGGCGGTTTAACTCAACAACTTGTGGAGTAACTAAATGTTCTGTAACCTGAACTTCAGTCGCCGGCTTCCAAATTGAATCATCGAAATCTGCATCTGAGAATTCAGGATTTATTTTGTTTGCATCCAGAATTTCTCCACCAAATTTACTGATGTTCCAGATAGCATATTCACTTTCCGAAACTTTCCAGTTCTTATCTGTTTGCAGAAGAGTTTTCCATTTATTGTTTTTATAACCATCCAGTTGTGCTTTTACCAATGGGCCATTGTGTGCCTTTTGTTTGAAGTGTTTGTACCAACCATAGCTCAACCAAAGAACAACAACATTTTTGCCTTCATTAAGATAAGATGAAA
>CAYZBC010000116.1:0-14224 GCA_964476535.1 uncultured Maribellus sp. | reverse complement strand
CCGACTTGAAACCTTCCAGTTGTTGTTTTAAAATTTCACTTACTTCAGCAGGTTTTATATTTGCCATTTTATATATTTTTTATCGCTTTTATATTTAATTATTAAAGTTCAGCCTCGAGTAATTGCTGTTTTATTTTTTTGAGTTGGGTAGCCACACTCGCATCGTATTGTTTGTCTTCTATGCGCAATATCATTCCACCAATTAAATTGGCATTGACCTGGCTCGTTAGCTCCACTTTTGCTCCCAATTCTTTTGCCAGTAATAACTCGATTTTACCAACGGTATCAGTATCTATTCCAGTTGCAGTAGTAAGTACCGCTGATTTTATATTTTGATCTTTTCGGGTGAGTCCCAGGAAATTCCGACAAATTCCGGGAATATGTACTTCTCTTTTATTGGTCGTTATCAGTAAAAGAAATTTCAATGATAACTCATCAATTTTCCCCTTAAAAATTGTAGAAATTAGCTCGGCTTTTTTGGAAGTTTTTATAATTGGGCTTTCCAATAATAAAATGAAATCGGAAGAGTTATTGCAAACATCCAAAACCAATTCAACATCAGTTTTTAGTGTCTTCAATGTATTTTTTTCTTTTGCCGTTGAAAAGAAAGCTTTTGCGTAACGTACTGTTATTGCACTTTGATCCATACTTTTAATTCAGCTTAATATCGTCGATTAAACCATTTACCATTTTTTCCTGCTCGCCCAAGTTGCTCAACTCCTTCTTAATTACTTTTTCAGCAATTAAAACCGACAATTCAGCCACTTGTTTTTTTATTTCACTAATGGCGGCTGTTTTTTCAGCCTGAATTTGCTGGCGTGCCTGGTCAATGGATTTTTGGCCTTCAAGATTCGCTTTCTCTTTTGCTTCGGCAACAATTTTATCTTTTATCTCTCGGGCCTCTTTTAAGATAATATCCTTTTCTTTTCGAGCTTCGACAATAACTTTTTCATTGTCAGCTTTTAATCCTTCTACCTCTTTACGTGCAGCCTCTGCAGTATTTAATGCTGCGGCAATGGATTCTTCCCTTTCACTAAGGGCATTTAAAATTGGTTTCCACGCGAACTTCCGAAGAACAAAAAGAACAATTCCGAAGATTATTAACATCCAGAAAATTGTTCCGGGATTTGGCATTACTAAACCCATGGTCTAATTTTTTATTTTATTGAAAATATTTCACCTTAAATAAGCAACCAACCTCCGGCAATCCCGAAGGTTGTTGCTAAAATTCTTTTGCTACACGAAAATTACGAGTGCACAAATGATAACAGCAAAGAAGGCAACTCCTTCAATAAGTGCTGCAGAAACAATCATGTTCGAACGAATGTCGCCGCTGGCTTCAGGTTGACGAGCAATGGCTTCCATGGCGCTGGCACCAATTTTACCAATTCCCATACCTGCACCAATTGCAGCTAATCCGGCTCCCAGGGCAGCTCCCATTTTACCGATGCCGGCACCGGCAGCAGCTTGTAGCAATACAGTTAAAATAGCTGATAACATAGCTTTTAATTTAAATTAATATTAATGATGATCTGCGGTCGCCATTCCAAAATAGAGTGCAGACAACAGTGTAAAAACATACGCTTGAATAAATGAGACCAAAACATCTAACAGTAAAATAAATACCGAAAACGCGATGGACACCGGGCTAATCCCAAATCCTGCAACAGGTCCCATTATATTTGCAAAAATAAAAATCAAACTTACAAAAACGGTCACAATCATGTGTCCTGCCATCATGTTTGCAAAAAGCCGTACCATTAAAACAAATGGTTTGGTAATTACGCCCGAAAGCTCAACAATTGGCATTAATGGGATTGGAAATTTTAACCACCAGGGAACATCGGGGTTGTAAATTTCTTTCCAGTAATGTTTATTTCCGCTTATGGTAGTTATGCCGAATGTAAAAAGTGCCAATACCAATGTAATGGATATGTTCCCAGTAACATTCGCCCCAAATGGAGGAATGGGGATTAAACCCATAAAATTGTTAATCAGAATAAAAAAGAAAACGGTTAACAGGAACGGCATGTGTTTTTTATATTTTTTATCTCCTATTGCAGGTTTAGCAACTTCATCGCGAATAAAAAGAATAATTGGTTCAAAAGCATTTTGCAAGCCTGTTGGTGCTTTCCCTTTGTTTCGTTTTGCAGCTGCCGCAATTGAAAGCAACAACCAAAACATAATAACAACAGAGACCAAAACACCAGCAATGGCTTTGGTTATTGAAATATCGATGGGTTTTCCTAATTCATGACCGTAAGAGTCGAGTTCCACGATTTTACCTTCGAACTCTTCGCTGTGCGAAATTTGAAACCCTTTGTATGGCGAATGGCCATGTTGAAATTTGGAAGACATAAAAACATGAAAACTTTTGTTTTCGTGTAATTCCGGGCTTTTGCTGTAAAGAATGATGGGCAACGGAATGCTAATGTGTTTGTCACCAAAAGAAACAATGTGCCAGTCGTACGAATCAGAAACGTGTTCAATTACAAATTTACCTGCATTAAAACCTTCTTCAACGTGCGCATCAGATTCATGACCTTGCTCTACTTCGTGGCTTTGTTGTGCTGATAATGCAGTAAACCCTATTATTGTTAGTGCAAAAAATATAAAAATTGCTTTGAAAAGCTTTAACATAGTTTATTTTAGTTTATCAAATGCCCACAAATTTATAAGATTTTTTGATTGACAAGTTAAGTTTTTGAAATTTTAGTAGTAGAATTAACAATGTTTTTGAGCACTTGTCTGGGTTGTTTTTTTATTTTTTTTGAATTGTTTTTGAACTTCTTGTAATTTCAGAAACTTCAAAAAATGTAAAAATGAGGTAAAGAATCATTAAACAAATTACGAAAACCAATGCATTTTCGGTGTCGAATGCGATATAGACCACCGCAACTACAGAAAATAAAATCAATTTAAAAAATGTAATCAACATATTGCTACGAGCAAATTTACCTATGTCCTTTTTTGTTAATTTTAGCTGATATGCATGGATTAAGATAGTAATTACAAAGAAAAACAACAATAGAAATGGTAAAATTGGCAGATAATATTCAGTAAATAAAAATGAAAAAGCCAACGCGCTCAATAAGGCAATTGCCAAAGTAACAATCGTAAGTTTAATAATAAAGTGCTTCATATTGATTATTAATAAATTTCAAAACAGAAATTCCAATAATCAAGAAACTTTAGTTTGAAATATAGATTTTTAGATTTATTCTTTTTTGAGCAAATTCCGGGTTCCGTATATAATTGCAGCAACAACTGAAAAAATCATTAACCCAAACGTGAATCCTTTAAATTCGTTTTCCATCCACTGGTCGATTTTGTATCCCAGAAATGTTCCCAAGCCAATAATTGCCATCATCTCGAATCCAAGGCTGGAGTAGCGAATAAAAGTATCGAACCCTTTGCGATTATTTTCTTTTTGCTGTTTCATTGGTTGAGGAGGTTCCTTTCATCGAACAAGTTCCGGTGAATAAAGAACCTGGTTCAACGGATAGTTTCCCTGCAATAATATCGCCTTCAATTTTTGAAGTTGATTTCATGTTCAACAATTCGTTGGCTGTAACTTTTCCTTTTATAAATCCGGAAACTTCCACATTATTACAAACAATTTCGCCTTCTATTTTTCCTCTTGGGCCAACAACCAATTTTCCTTTTGCCGAAATATTTCCGGACAATTCTCCATCGATTCGAATATCTCCGTTGGAAATTATATCACCTTTTATTGTAGTGCCTTCACTAATAATATTGATTGATGGGTTTTGATCTTCTCCGTAAGGTTTTGATGTAAGTTTCGCCATTTTTATTTTATTTTTATACAAGTGCATTATTGAGCTGCGTTTTTTATAACAAAAAAAACGGGCTATGAAATTACACTTTTTTGCCTGTTTGTCAAAAGTAATTCAAATATTTGAACTTTCTGATATATGGTATTTCAAGGATAGAGAATATGGAATTAGGTTTTTAAATATTGAATATCAATATCGCAAAAATTGGAATAATAGCTGAACCTACAACTCTTTTACTTTCAAATTTCTCCATTTTACTTTTATACCGCCTCCGGAATGAATCTGCAATGCAATGGCACCTTTTCCTTGTCCAATTTTTTCATCTTCCAAATCAACCATTTGCTGGCCATTCAACCAGGTAGTAATGTGTCCTCCAACAACTGTAATTTTCATATTGTTCCATTCTCCCATTTTCAGGATATTTTCCTTTTCGTCTGGAATTTGAACCAACCAACCACGTCCGTACGATTCGTAAATACCGCCGGTGTCGTGATTTGGAGGAGCCACTTCAACTTGCCAGCCGCTTACTTTTGTACCTTCAAAAGTAGAACGAATAAACACGCCGCTGTTTCCGTTGGCCTCCTGTAAAAACTCGAGGGTAATTTCAAAATTATCGTAGTTCTTTTCGGTTGAAAGGTAGCCATATTCTTTATCCGGGCCACTTTCGCAAATGAGCAAACCTTCTTCCACATACCATTTTTCAGTACCGTGGATTTTCCATCCGTCAAGATTTTTACCATTAAAAATTGATTTTCCGCCATCTGTACAAGCAATTGTTGCAAAGCTAAAGACCCCGATTAATACAAAAAGAGTTAATTTTTTCATGTTTAAATTATAATAGATAAATAAATGTTATTAGAATTCACAGATTAGCCATCGACTTCGCTCAGTCTGACTGTGTTTCAACAAAAATACAACTTAACTGCCGATCTCCTTTTTCAGCAGTTTTACATTATTTTCCAATTTTAAAATTGTAGCCTCTTTTTCTTTTATTTGAGCTTGCAATTTCCCGGTTTCCGCTTTTACTTTATCAAGTTCGGTTTGTAGTAAAGTTAATTTATTATTGCCCGCTTGAATTTTGCCTTCCATTACTTTTGTCTGGTCATTTTTCAGTCCAATCTCAAAATTCTTTTGGTCAACTACGGTATTAACATTGGAGACTTCAGTTTCTAATTGTTCAACTTTTGTTTGTAAAGCTTTAATAGATTTCTCGCTGGAATTTAATGCAGCTGTTAAACGTTGTTTTTCGAAATCGAGATTAAAACTGGTTTTTTGCAGCGACTCCTGTTCTTTATTTAAGTTTTCAGCCAGAATAGAAATCTCGCTGTTTAACGAATCGATGTAATGGTCTTTTATGGCATTGTTTTCCAATAACCCATTTTTCATACTTTCGAAATCCGCAATTAATACTTCAATTCGTGTTGCTTTTGCGTTGTTTTCATCGGTCAGCTGCTGCGAAAGTTTTTCGGCTTTTAATCGTCCTGCTTCCATTTCCAGGTATTTTTTTTTCGAAACGCACGATGTAAATGCAATTAGCACTACACTAAAAATTAGTATAAAATATTTTCGAGTCATAATTACTTCATTTAGATTTAACAAATATAGCGAATAATAATTCGATAGAATAACGTTATTAATAGGGTATATTATATAAACCGATTAATTAATAAATTATTCTATTTCTATAACAAATGAATTATTCGGGTGAAAACCTTACTTTTATTAAAAATTATTCTGAAATGAAAATCTTATCAATACTTATATTCGCACTGGGGCTGAGTGTTTTTTCAACAGCACAACAACCGGGAAAAATTGTTCAAACAATTAAGGGAAAGGTAATTAATGCGACTACCAACGAACCAATATCATATACAAACATTGGTTTAGAAGGTACTTATTTTGGAACTGCCAGCGATGGCGAGGGTAATTTTGAACTAAAAATTCCACACGAATTGGTGTCGAAAAATATCTTTTTTTCTGCGGTGGGTTTTAAAAGCAAACAATTCCCTGTAGAATCACTTTTCGATAAAGAATTTAATATTATTAAAATTGAAGCGCAATCGTACGGAATTGATGACGTTGATATTGCTGCACAAAACATGGTGCTTGTGCGAATTCTACGAATGGCTTCTGAAAATATTTCATACAACTTTATACAGGGGCCTTATAATTTAATTGGAAAGTACATTAACGAAAAAACAGCGAACAATACCACAGTAAAACAAAATGCTGAGGTTTTAATATTCGATCAAAACGGGTATAAAAACCCAACAAAAAAGGATGCTTTTCAGTCGTTAAAATATTCTTTGAAAAAAGATAATTCGGATGAAGATTATTGTTTTTCTACCGGCACAACAAATATTGATGAACTGCTTGAATTGGATTGGGCACGTTCAGCCTCATCTGTTTTAAATCCAGAATTAACGGTTGGGTTTCAACTAAAATTAGATAGCGAACCAACTATCGACGGGAAATATTATTGGGTGATTTCTTTCCAACAGAACAAACCAACTCTCGTGGGTTCGGGCGATTTTTATGCCACTGCTTTCGAAGGAAAAATTACAATCAACAAAGAAGATTATTCGGTTTTGAAAATTGAGGGAAAAATTAAGTCAACTAAAAATAACCGACAGGGAAAAGCATTGGCGATTGGCAACACAAATACCAATTATTTCAAAAATGTTTCTTCTGATTTTTCTATTCAATACTCAACATTAAAGCCTTCTAAATTTGAGCTGAATAAATTGTATTCAAGTAATGGAAAAAAGATTACGGAACATTCTACATTGGAAATAATTCAGGTAAAAGCTACAGATTTAACACAATTGGAAACCCGGCAATATTTTACTGGAGAGTAAATTTCTAATTTTTCATTCGTTTAAAAACAGGAATTTCCTAATATTGGAACGTCATTTCAACTCATGTGGGAATGACGTTCCATTTTAAAGCATCAATAAAATTCGACTGCTTATTTCTTCACTTTAAACAGTTCCTCTTCTTTTACCACTTTAACTTGCATACTGTCTTTAAGAGTTTTGTTAATTGCATTATAAGGTGCAACCACCACTTCGTCGCCTACGCTAATTCCTTCTAAAATTTCTATGCTGTTGTTATCCTGAATTCCGGTTTTTACCTCTACTTTTTTTACCCGGCCTTCAGTATAAACAAATACCACTTCCTGTTTTTCTTCGCGTTCAACTACAACTTCCTCATTGTTTTCTTCTTCACTATTTTCGTCTTCAACTGTTTCGTCTTCTACTTCAACAGTTCCACCGCCTTCTTTTTTAATTCGGGTAGTTACCGCAGAAATTGATACAGAAATTACATCTTCCCTGGTCTCGGTGAGAATATCAACTGTTGCCGACATTCCCGGTCTGAAAGGATAAAAATTTCCTGCAGTAGAATCTATTAAATCGACATACGAGTCGCGAAGAAGAAGTACTTTCACGTCGAAATTAGTTACCTGGT
Organism: uncultured Maribellus sp.; assembly: GCA_964476535.1. Lineage (GTDB taxonomy): Bacteria > Bacteroidota > Bacteroidia > Bacteroidales > Prolixibacteraceae > Draconibacterium. The sequence continues at coordinate 6,959 of CAYZBC010000116.1, read as the reverse complement.
CGGCAGTGGTTCCAGTGGTACTTGCAGAGTTTGCAATTTCAGTAACAATACCTTTAAACTTACGGTTTAAGTAGGCATCAACTTCAATTAATGCAGTGTCGTATTTTGCCACTTTTACAATGTCATTTTCATTTACTTCTACCTGAACTTCCATTTTTTCAAGGTCGGCAACTACCATCATTTCTGTTCCGGCATACATATTTGTTCCAACAACGCGTTCGCCTTTTTCGACGTTTAGAGCAGCCACTGTACCCGAAATTGGTGCATAAATCTTGGTTTTCGTAAGTTGTTCTCTTGCCTCAGAAACGGTAGCTTCTGAACTTTTTACAGAAAATTCAGCAGCCATAACTTCCGACTGAGAAACTTTATAAGCTGCTTCCGATGTTTCGAATTCAGAAACAGCAATCGTTTTTGTTTCATAAAGTTGTTTCGATCGTTTATAAGAAAGTTCGCGCTCAATTTGCTGTGCTTCGGTTTGTGCCAATCTAGCTTTCGACGAATTTAAAGCAGCTTCTGCCCTGTTTAACGCCGATATGTACATCTCGGGTTTTATCACACAAAGCAGGTCACCGGAAAACACTTCATCACCTTCTTCTACATAAAGTTCAATTATTTCTCCCGAAACATCGGGGCTGATTTTCACCTCAGTTTCGGGTTGAATTTTTCCATTTGCAGTAATAAATTCAGTTAATGTTTCGCTTTTAACCGTTTCGGTGGCAATACTAACCGTAAAATCTTTGCCAAACCAACCCTTTTGTTTTCCTATAACTAAAACAATAATGGCAATTACAACGAGTCCGATGGCGTAAGGTAAAATCTTTTTATGCTTCATTTTTTAGCGCAGTTTTGTTTATATGTCAATTAAGACCGTTTAAAATTACAACAATTTGCTTTTCATCCCGATCAAAAATCAAGGAATCGGAAAAAATTATTGTTTAACAAGCATTCTTGCAGTTAACCTGCTATGTTGTTCGAGATAAATATCTTTTTCTTTTACTATCCAATCTAATGTTTCCTCGGTGTAATGCCTGATGGTAATTAGTGTTAGTCCGGTATTATAGCGGATGGTATAAAAAGGAGATAATTCTTGAAAAATATTTTCTAAATTGGCATCCGGGTCATTAAGTACCAGGTTTAAATCGATGGCCGACTGCTGCATCAGGGTAACTGTTACCCTATTTCCTTTAAGAAAATTAACAACTCTCTCGATATCCTCGATGTTGATAAACGAAAAATCTTTTGGCGAAAGAGTTACCAAAACCTGATTTTCTTTAAGTATAAATATGGGTGGCAGTTTAATTTTATGGTCGATGGTATGAATAACTGTTCCAGAATCATTGGGTGTTATGAACGATTTCACATACAATGAAATTCCTTTGTTGTGGAGGGGTTTCATTGTTTTGGGGTGAATAATCTGCGCTCCCGAATGGGTCATTTCCACCGCTTCGCGATACGACAGTGCATCAATTTTTACCGTTCCTTCCATTTTTTTTGGATCGGCATTTAATACTCCCGGTACATCTTTCCAGATTGAAACACTTTCGGCATTTAATACATTTCCTAATATAGCAGCAGTAAAATCGGAACCTTCACGACCCAAAGTTGTAGTTAAATTCGTTGTGGTTGAACCTATAAATCCCTGAGTAATATATATTCTTTGGTTTTCAAATTTAAAAACTTCACCAACCAATTTTTCAGTCCACTCCCAATCAACCGTTGCATCCCTGAAAACATCGTCAGTACGTAAACATGTACGCACATCAATCCATCGATTTGGCTGATTATTATAATTAAGGTATTCGCTTACAATTCGTGTAGAAGCTAATTCGCCAAAACAAACTATTTGGTCGTATTCAAAGTTATAGTCAAACGATGGAGTTTTTTTAAGTTTTAATTCGAGTTCAGAAAAAAGTGAAGTAACAGATTCAGGGATATTGTTTTCACCAAAAAGGTTAGAACTAATCTCGAGATGATATTTTTTATATTGCTGAAAAATAGATCCAACTTTCTCAGTTTTATCAAAATATGCTTTTACCAAAGTTTCCATTAAATTGGTGATTTTCCCCATGGCAGAAATTACAACTACTAAATTATCGCTGTAACCACTTATTATTTCTGCTACATTTCGCACTGCTTCTGCATTTTTTACTGAAGCTCCACCGAATTTAAATACCTTCATTTTTACTAATAATTTCTTTAATACTCCGTATTAACCTTAATAATCTACAACAACAAAACTAAAAAATATTATTCATCGTTTTTCAAGCTTTATCAGGAAATGCTAAGCTCGTAATAAAATACTATTTTCGTTGATTCGAAATGAACCAATAATTTTACAAAAACCATGAAAAATCTTTTTCTATTTCTGTTCATATTCTGTGTATTCACAGGATTTTCGCAAATTCAAAATAATAATAAAAGTGTACTTACCATTGAACAAATAATGCAAAATTCTGACAAATGGATTGGCACATCTCCGTCTGGTATTTTTTGGGACGAAAAAGGAGAAAACATATATTTCGATTGGAATCCGGAAATGGATACTCTTTCATCTCTTTATTCCTATTCAATAAAAACAAAGGAGATTGAAAAAGTACCAATTGAAGTAAAAATTAATTTACCGGGCAATTACGGAAATTACAATTCAGAAGATACGCAGAAAGTATATACCCGAAATGGCAATATCTTCCTTTTGAACATTAAAAAAGGAATAGAAAAACAATTAACAAATTGGCTTGGTCGGGCATCTTCTCCTGAGTTTGTTTTGAACGATTCGCAGATTTCGTTTACGAAAGATAATAACTTGTTTTTGATAAATCCTGAGACAGGACTGATTAAACAAATTACAAATTTTGTTTCGGGTGAAGATAAACCTGAACGCAAAAGTAAAGGGCAGCAAAAATGGCTGGAAGAGCAGCAAAAGGAGCTTTTTATTGTTTTGAATGAAAGAGAAGCTATGGATAGAGCGCGTGAAAATCAGCGAGAGAAAGAAAAAATTGAACAAGTTGAAAAAATATATCTCGGGGAAAAACGGTTAGGAGGAACATCTTTAAGTCCAACTGGAAAATTTGTAATTTACACTACTTACCAAAATCCGGAAGGAACAAAATCAACTTCGGTAACACACCATATTACCAATTCGGGGTACACCGAAGAAAAAAATGCACGCACAAAAGTTGGGAGTGAACAGACCAAGGTGGAAATGGCGATTTTTGATGTGGACAGCAACAAAGTGATAAAAATCAAAACAGACGAAATCCCCGGACTAAAAGATCAGCCTGAGTATTTGAAAGATTATCCTGAAAGAAATTTGGCGGATAGTTATGAAGTTAAAAATCGGGAGATTAGTTTGCTGGGGCCGATTTGGAATGAAACAGAAGATTTGGCAGTAGTTGTAGCTTTGTCGTGCGATAACAAAGACCGATGGATTTTATTGCTTGATCCAGCAACTGGAGAATTGGATTTACTTGATCGTCAGCGAGACGAAGCGTGGGTTGGCGGTCCTGGAATTGGTGGCTGGGGATTTTCGACCGGCGATATGGGTTGGATGCCTGATGGAAAATCGGTGTGGTTTCATTCTGAAGAATCGGGCTATTCGCATTTGTACACCGTTAATTCAGAAACCAAAGAAAAGAAAGCACTTACCAATGGTAGGTTTGAGGTCTCAAGTGCATTTATTTCAAACGATAAAAAGCATTTCTATTTTACTGCAAATAAAGTTCATCCGGGTGTAAAACACTTTTATAAAATGCCGGTTTTTGGAGGCGAACCTATCCAACTTACTACTATGGAAGGAAACAACGAAGTTACTCTTTCTCCCAACGAAAAGTATTTGGCGGTTCGATATTCGTATGCCAACAAACCAGAGGAAATCTATTTTCAGGAAAATAAACAGGAAGCAAATACGATTCAAATTACCCATTCAACTACTAAAGAATTTAATGCATACAATTGGCGAATTCCTGAGTTTATAACTTTTGAGGCGGAAGACGGAGCAGAAGTTCACGCCCGTTTATACCGGCCAGATTCACCTGAAAAACAAGGGCCGGCAGTAGTTTTTGTACACGGTGCAGGTTATTTACAAAATGCCCACAAATGGTGGAGTAGCTATTTTCGCGAGTATCAATTTAATAATTTTTTAGTTGATAATGGTTACACCGTTTTGGATATCGACTACCGTGGAAGTGCCGGTTATGGCCGCGATTGGCGCACCGGAATTTATCGTCATATGGGAGGGAAAGATCTTTCTGATAATGTGGACGGTGCTAAAATGTTGGTTGAAAAATATGGAGTTTCGCCGGATAAAATTGGTTTGTACGGCGGTTCGTACGGTGGTTTTATTACATTAATGGCTTTGTTTAATCATCCTGAAGTATTTGTTGCGGGAGGTGCACTTCGCTCTGTAACCGATTGGGCACATTACAATCATGGTTACATTACAAATATTTTAAATACTCCGGTTGAAGATAGTATTGCTTATGTTCGCAGTTCACCCATTTATTTTGCCGAAGGTTTGCAAGGTGCATTGTTAATGTGCCACGGAATGGTTGACGACAATGTTGAATTTCAAGATATTGTGAGGTTAACGCAACGACTGATTGAATTGGGGAAAGAGGACTGGGAACTCGCTGTTTATCCGGTTGAAGCACACGGTTTTCGTGAACCAAGTAGTTGGACTGACGAGTATAAACGTATATTTAAACTGTTTGAGGAGAATTTGAAGAAGTGATCGGCTGGATGCTGTAGTTGACAATAAAAAAAAGAACCGTTCCTTATTATTTCAGTAAATATGGAACGGTTCTTTTATTCTAATTTTAGAGAGTGATGTTCAGTAGTTAACTTGCTTTAAGTCGTTGAATATTGGAACGATTTATTTTTCTTTCAGCATATTCTTTGGAAACATATAAATTTTCAATTTTTTCGGATGGAGAATCAAACATGGCATCGTTCATAATATTTTCGCAAATGGAACGTAATCCGCGGGCGCCCAATTTAAATTCGATGGCTTTTTCCACCACATATTGTAGTGCACTCTCTTCGAATTCCAAAGTGATGCCATCAATTTTAAACAGTTTTTTGTATTGTTTTATTACCGAGTTTCTAGGTTCGGTTAAAATACTTCGTAATGTTTTTTCATCAAGTGGGTCGAGGTAAGCAAGTACTGGTAAACGACCAATAATTTCCGGAATCAATCCAAATGATTTCAAATCTTGTGGAGAAACATATTGTAGCAAATTTTCGCGTTCAATACGATCTGCATCTTTTGCAGCGCTGTACCCAATAACTTTTGTGTTTAATCGGTTTGCGATTTTGCGTTCAATTCCATCAAAAGCTCCACCACAAATAAACAGTATGTTTTTTGTGTCGAGCGGAATAAGTTTTTGCTCCGGATGTTTTCGTCCTCCTTGCGGTGGAACATTTACAATTGCGCCTTCCAAAAGTTTCAATAAACCTTGCTGAACTCCTTCTCCTGAAACATCGCGGGTAATTGATGGATTATCACTTTTACGGGCGATTTTATCAATTTCATCAATAAAAACAATACCACGCTCGGCTTCTTCAACATTATAGTCGGCGGCTTGCAACAATCGGGTTAGCAAACTTTCAATGTCTTCGCCCACATAACCGGCTTCGGTAAGAACTGTTGCATCGACAATAGTAAAAGGAACATGCAACATTTTTGCAATGGTTTTGGCTAAAAGTGTTTTTCCTGTTCCTGTCTCGCCCACTAAAATTATATTCGATTTTTCAATTTCGGTTTCGTCGTCGTCAATACGTTGTGTAAGTCTTTTATAATGGTTATAAACAGAAACTGCAAGAATTTTCTTTGCATGATCTTGTCCGATTACATATTGGTCAACAAATTCTTTTATCTCCTTTGGTTTTAAAAGTTTAACAGCATTCAAGTCGAATGAGTCACTTTTTTTTACTTCTTCTTGAATAATAGAGTGCGCCTGTTCTGCACAACGATCGCAAATGTGTCCATCAATTCCTGCAATTAAAAGGTTAACCTCTTTTTTCTCACGTCCGCAAAACGAACACTTATCCATGTTTCCTTTACTTGTCATTATTTTTTATTTCTAACCAATATTTCATCAATCATTCCATATTTTACCGCTTCTTCCGAAGTCATCCAGTGATCACGGTCAGAATCTTTTTCAACCCGTTTTATTGTCTGTCCTGAATGTTCAGCAATAATAGCATACAGTTCGGCTTTTATTTTCATAATTTCGCGGGCTGTAATTTCAATATCTGAAGCTTGTCCTGACGCACCTCCCATTGGTTGGTGAATCATTACCCGGGAATGTTTTAGTGCCGAACGTTTTCCTTTTGTTCCAGCGGTTAATAAAACTGCTGCCATCGATGCTGCCATTCCTGTGCAAATTGTCGCTACATCGGCGGTAATGTATTGCATGGTGTCGTAAATTCCTAATCCTGCATGTACAGAACCACCCGGAGAATTGAAATATATCTGTATTTCTTTCGCTGGGTCTGTTGATTCGAGGAAAAGTAATTGTGCCTGAATAATGTTGGCAACTGTGTCGTCAATAGGAACTCCAAGAAAAATAATCCTGTCCATCATTAATCTTGAAAAAACATCCATCGATGCCACATTTAACTGACGTTCTTCAATAATTGTTGGAGAAATGTAATTTCCATATATCGATGAAAACCGATTCAATGTTAAACTGCTAATCCCCGCATGTTTAACTGCGTATTTTTTAAATTCGTTGTGATTTTCCATTTTTAAACTGCCTTAAAAAAAAGTAACTTCGTAAAGTTCGTCTTAATTAACGAATTACAAAGTTACAAAAAGTTTGTTTGCTGATTCTTGCAGCAAAGTATATTTCTTCGGAATAAAATCTTTATTCGATTACTTCATCATTTCATTGAACTCTTCCTGACTTATTTCTTTTTCCAGAAGGCTTACTTTTTCTTTTACCACGGCTATTACCTTA
>CAYZBC010000115.1:0-14243 GCA_964476535.1 uncultured Maribellus sp. | reverse complement strand
CTTTTTTTTTCGTATTTCCTAGATTTTGTAAAAGATACGATGCTTTTATGGTCTGGCCTGCAACCACGTTTTCTGAAGCATCTACAAAAGCCATTGAAATGTTTTCAATTTCTTTTACAGTTAACACGGTCAAAAAAGAATTAACCGTATCGTTTGTTTCGGTTCGAATGGCAAACAATTGAATATTGTAATTTCCAACCGGATAACTCGATGGTACCTGAATAGTAAATATGAATAATTTTTTTTCTGATGGAGAAAGATTTATTTCTTGTGAATTAGAAATAATTTTCCATTTTTCAGGAACCGAAAGAATATTTTTAATAATCTGATTGTTGGCAGTTTGGTTTGTAATAAAAAATGCAAGATTTGTAATTTGACCAGGTAGCAAACGGGAGTCTTTTTCAATAAATTTGATGGAAACTGCATTGTTTTCCTGCGCTTTTAATCCGCTCATCAGCACGATAGAAATAAAAAATATGGTAATGAGCTTTTTATACATTATTCGATTTCTATCGAAACGTTGGTTCCAAACACATGGTCCTCATCGCAATCGGCTACCAAAACTCCGGTATATTTTCCTGGTTTTATTCCTTCGAGATTTAGCCCCAGTTTTACTGAAGTTCCTGGGAAAGTTTTTCGTCTTTCTGCTTTTAGCACGCCAGCCGAATTCCCATTCTCATCAAAAAGTTCAAGTGCCAGTTCGGGTCTGAGTTGCCGTTCTCCGGTATTTTCAACAAAAACATTTAAAATATTATTTTTATCTTGTTTTTCCAGTTCCAAACCAAGAAACTGTAAATCGCTTGTTCCCGAATTCCCAATTTGGGTCACCACCTGAATGGCGTAACGAATGGCAGTATTTATAGTAACTCCCTGTTCGTGTGTGGTTGTGTCAGGAGGAATTATTCCCTCTACCATAAGTACACTCCAGTAAGTTCCTTTTAGTGAATCGTTGGTTGGTACTTTTACTTCAAAATCGATTGTTGCTTTTTCTCCGCCTGCCAGATTTAGTAATTGAGGATTGTAAGCTATCCAGCCAGAATTCGAACGAGCAACGGTTCCGGGGGCGTCGTGTTTGCTTTCGCCTTTAAAATTGAAAATGTAATCGCGGATATAAACTCTTACGCTTTTTTCGGTGTCAGCAGTGTTCTGAATTTCGATGCTTCCTCTGTAAGTTTCTCCCGGAGCAACCGTGTTTTCATGAGTTAATCCATTTAAAACAACAATACTCCCCAAAACAAAGGGAGTAGCAATCAGGATTAAAAAGACTGAAGCCAGTAGTTTTCGACATAAATTTTTAAAATTCATTATCATTGGTTTTTATGAAATTGGTTATACAAAATATTTACAGCTAAAATATTAATCTTTAACTTCAAAACAAAGGTAAGTATAATCCTAATTAAGATCGGTTAATGTATAAACCACGTTAAAAGAAGTTTCGGACAGGGCAAGTTGTGCGTAGTTATCTGCAGAATCGTCGTATTCCAGTTTGTAGGTAAGATAATGTCCGTTGCTTGTTCCTTTTCCGGTGTAGCAACTGCCAATATCGGTAATTATTTCGGAGGGCTGGTCAGAAAGAGACACAGTGCCTGATGATGTTCCAAGTTTTCCTTTTCCAGACCCGGCAGCTTCCGATGCTTCTACTTTTAAATGTATTCCTACAGGTGTTTTTCCTTGAATAAAAGCTACAATTTTTCTTCGGTGATTGTTGTCACGGATAATGGATGAATAATTTATCCAAAGATTTTTGGTTTGTTTTGCATTTGAAAAATCGATTGAATTTCCGGCTTCAACCGGCGATGCAGAATGAAAATTAATATTTGTTGATCCATTTGAAACCAGCCCCAGAAGTGCAACTTCGGGTATTTCGATGTTGATTTTATGCGATGCTGAATTGTCTTGAGATAAAGCAATTGTTGTGTTGAAAACAACCAGAATGAAAATTAATATTGTGCTTTTAAAATTCATGCTTAAAGTTAGTTATCTAACATTAAATAAGCATGGTTGGTTTTACTGATTTAGAGGGTTAAAAATCCTGATTTCTTATTTCCAAAAATCCTGATTTTTAAGTTATATCTAACACAATTTCAGGGGGTCATCCGTTAAGCAGATTATAGAATTGTGAAATAAATTTGATCAAAAAAAAGGCCGCCTTGAAAGGACAGCCTTTTAATATTATATAGTAATTTATTAAATTTCGTCAGTAATAGTGTAAGTTACAGTTGCTACATATGAAGCTGCAACAAGCGAAGCGTAATTATCTTCGTTAACTATAACGCTATAGGTTAAGTTACTTCCTTTCGATTTCCCTTTACTAGTATGGCAACTTCCAATTCCAGTGATAACAGTTGTAGCTGTAGCTGAATTTGATGAAAGAGTCGTTGCTGCAGCAAGGCTGGTTGTCCCTAAAGTTCCTTGGCTTCCTGTAGTTGCAACAGTGGTGGCAGCTAATTGTAGAGAAAGTCCTGAAGGAAGAGTCGTGGCGGTAATGGCAGCAGTAATATTTCTTGTTCCTGATGCAACAATGGACGAATAGTTAAGCCATAATGTACTGTTTTTTGTGTCTTCTGCAAAGCTAAGTCCGTCACCGGCAAATGTTGGCGCAGTTGGAGTAATAGCAATGTTTGTACTTCCTCCCGTGGATTTAATATCCACTAAAGCAACTGTGCTTATTGTAATACCAACGGTGTGCACTGCAGAGTTACTGTCTTGAGCGTTAGAAACTGTTGCACCTGCAAAAAATAAAACTGTTGCGAAAATAATAGATAAATTTTTCATGATTTTGTGTTTTTAAATTTTAATATTTTTAATAGTTTGTAATAAATCATCTTTAGCGTCGATGTGCCAAACTATAAACAATCAAAGTGCCAAAATTGTAATTACCATAAAATAAGGGAATTAATTAATAGTGCAAATCTTTAGTAGACTCATATTGGGACAAATGTTCTCGATTGGGACCTTTAGTGATATTTGGGACGCAGTTGCTTTTCAAAAGGAGGGATTAAGAATTGTGCTTTTTCTACTACTAATTACAACTAAGATTATGCTTAATAGTAGTGCACGAATATATTATTGTTAAGAAAAAAGATTAACAACAATCTGTTTGACAACATTGTTGGATAGAGAATTGAAATATTATTTTTGAGATTCATTTTCTAGGAAGTGAGCGGTAATCTCAACTTCTTTATACCACTCTTCACCGTATTTTTTGATTAAGGGCTCTTTCAGAAATTTGTAAAGTGGTAGTTTTTCAGATATTCCGCATTCCCTACCAGGTTTGCAAATATCTAATTCTTCATAGTTTACTGCATCAAAACGTTTGTACTCTGTAATTCGAATTGGAAACAGATGACATGAAACTGGTTTTCTAAAATCTGTTTTTCCTTCGAAATGGGCTTTTTCGATGGCACATTTTAAAATACCTTTATTATTGTAGTATGAAAATGCACATTGACGATTTTCCACAAGCGGAGTCACCAGGTCGCCATCGCAGTCGATTACAGAGAATCCCTGTTTCGAAATTTCTTTTTTGTGTTTTTTAGGGAGTAAGTTTTCAAAAGCAAAATAATCCCGTTCAATAATTTTCGCTTCCTCTTCTGTTAATGGTGCACCAGAATCACCTTCAATACAACATGCACCTTTGCATTTTAAAATGTCGCATAAAAAGTGTTTTTCAAAAATATCGCGACTTAATATGGTACGACCGATTTCAATCATTCTTATTTTATTGGTTATCAATCCAACGGAAGTAGCAATGCTCAGCTTATAACAGGGGATTCCCGAGGGAGTGGGAATGACATTTTTTTAAGCTAGCATCTAAACGTTAATGACTAATATTTATCAAATTTTTTCCGGTCATTTCAGCCGGCACATCTAGTCCCATATCTGAAAGTAGAGTTGGGGCAATATCTGCAAGAATTCCATTCTCCAATTGAATGCCTTTTTTATTGCTTATGAAAATACAAGGAACAGGATTCAAAGAGTGTGCTGTATTTGCAGATCCGTCTTTGTTTATTGCATTGTCGGCATTTCCGTGGTCGGCAATAATCATAACATCAAACCCACCTTCCTGAGCAGCCATTACAACATCTTTCACACAACTATCAACCGTTTCAATTGCTTTCCAAACAGCTTCGTAAACACCGGTGTGACCAACCATGTCGCCGTTTGCAAAGTTGAGACAAACAAAATCGGCTTCCCCATTTTTTAACTTTGGAACAATGGCATCTTTTACTAAGAATGCCGACATTTCCGGCTGTAAATCGTAAGTAGCAACTTTGGGAGATTGAACTAAAAGACGGCTTTCGCCTGGGTACTCATCTTCGCGACCACCGCTAAAAAAGAAAGTTACATGGGCATATTTCTCAGTTTCTGCAATACGGATTTGTTTTAATCCTGCCTTAGAAACAATTTCACCCATTGAATTGATTACATTTTCTTTATCAAAAATTACATTTATTCCTTTGAAGTCGGCTTTGTAATTGGTTAAAGTGTACCATTTCAAATCTATGGTATGCATTCCAAAATCAGGAAGGTTTTCCTGCGTGAATGCAATTGTGGTTTGGCGCAAACGATCTGTCCTAAAATTGAAGCAGATAACTACATCGTCTTTTTCAATTTTTCCAACTGGCTCACCTTTTTCGTCAACCATTACGATTGGTTGCAAAAATTCGTCGGTTACTCCGGCATTATATGATGCTTTAACAGTTGCCAATAAATCAGTTGATTTTTCACCTTTACCTTGTGTGTATAAATCGTAAGCCAACTTTAATCGGTCGTAATTTTTATCGCGATCCATTCCAAAATAACGACCAATAATCGATGCAAATTTTGCATTGGTTGGTTCAAGTGCTTTTAAATCGGTTTCTAAAAATCCATAACCCGAACGTGGGTCTGTGTCGCGTCCATCGGTTAATCCGTGTACAAAAACATCTTCCAATCCCATGTCGGTGGCAATCTGACAAAGTGCAATCATGTGTGTACTTAATGCATGAACTCCGCCAGGGCCAATCAAACCAAGCAAATGGACTTTTTTATTATTTTCTTTGGCGTAATTGTATGCTTTTAAAATTTGTGGATTTTCCCACAATGATTTGTCGCGGATTGCTTTTGTTATTTTTACCATGTCCTGGTACAAAACACGACCTGCACCGATACTCAAATGTCCAACTTCCGAATTTCCCATTTGTCCGTCGGGTAATCCAACATCTTCGCCACTTGCAAGCAACTGCGAATGTGGATATTTTTTCAATAACGAATCAATAAATGGAGTTGGTGCAGTTGAAATGATATCGCTTTTTGAGCCGTCACCAATTCCCCAACCATCGAGAATCATTAATAATGTTTTTTGAATATCAGCCATTTTATTTTGTTTTACCTGTTTCTATTTTGAAAAGACAAAAGTATCTTTTTTTGGTTGATCATGGAAATAACTCTTAAGAAGTTCAATCTGATTTAACAAATTCTTTTCCGATTCGCCATAGCTGAATGCGAATTAGAATTCGTAACATCTTAGATACCTATTGGATTTCATCTTTTTTTAAGGTTGACTTTTAAAAAAGTAAGATGCTTTTAAAGATTGGTTGGAAGGCGACTCAGGTTAAAAGGATTAAAGTTCAATGAGTTTGATAATTCCATCATAAATTAGCCAAACGGCAAAAATTGCCAGAAAACCAGCACAAGTACCAACCAATATTTTGTATACTTTATCACTAAAGAATTTTCTCCCTTTTCCGATTGCAACTGAAATCGCAGAATACCAAACCAAATCGCCAAGAATGTGCCCGATGAAAAAGAAAGTAATTCCGGCAATCCCCAGCTTTTGTGAATGCAAAACATAACCAAGTCCAATGGTTGCCCACCAAATAATCCAATACGGATTGGCAAGGCTCATTAAAATTCCGGCCAGGTATAAATTTGTTCGGTTTTCTGAAGTCGTGGTAGATTTTATTTCAAGTTTAGGGAGCGACCGGAACATGTTTTGCGCCATCCAAATCATAATTCCGCCACCAATAATTGCGATGACAATAAATAGAACGTCTTTTTTTAAAAGTGGTGCCAGTCCAAAGAATAGGGCAAAAAGTAGTACAATTTCAAGCAGGGCATGACCAACAATCATTTTTGGCCCAACCCACGGACCACTCCGGGCGCTTTCGCTAATAGTCATTGTCATAAACGGACCAGGCATCATCGCCCCGCTAAAGGCAATTACAAACGATGTAGAAAATATAGTTAGGTAAGCAAGCATTCTCAAAGATAAAGTTGCAAGTTTAATTCGCAAATTTTTCCAGTTACTTTATACATGAAACCTTTAACTTTCAACAGTTTTAAAGCCTGTTGTTTACAATGTTGTTGTAGATAGAACCAAATTGAATTCTAACACCAATTCCGGTGAATAATTCAAATGAAGAAGGGAGCTTTACTCTATTCAATAAAATATCCTCGAGGCTGGCTTCACTTTTTGGTAGATAAATTTGGTCGTGAATATTTTCAGCTCTAAAGTTAAAATTAACGGAAAAGCCACGTATAATTCTGATTGATAAATCAGAATCAAAAGTTATCTGGTTTTTACTAAAATCGTGTAGATAATTGCTTGCGTTTAGCCCTGCTTCAATCTCTCCCCAGGTTTTAATCAATTGTAACTCAAGTCTTATCGATTGTTCCCAATGCCTTTCCTGTAATTTGTCGTAGATAGTTTCTTCGTAATATTTTTTCCATTCTGGACCAACGTAATATGCAACGGTAAAAACTTTACGGTCAGACACATCCCATGGAAAAATGTTATATTCAATTGCCGGTTTTAACGAAATAGAATATACAATATTACTGTAATTGCTGTTGTGATAACTTACAAAAGCTCCTGCCGACCAGCGGGGCGAAAGACTTTTAACTATACTTGAAGTTACGTAATTAGTAATATTTTCGGAACGGTATGATTCTTCATCATTTAAATATTCTCTGGTTCGAACAGACATTCGTCCAAAATTTCTAAATTTCCAGTCTTCGGTTACTTTATTGGCCCTTAAATTATAAAGATAGTTGAAATCTTTCCGGCTCTCTTCCAGGTTAATACTCCCGTTAAAATCTCCACGAAAAGTCCAGTTGTGCCAGGGATCTACCGTTGCAATCTCTTTTGTACCTGCTTTTCCACGATACCGAATACTCAATTTTTTGGCAACCTCAGTTTGATTGGCAAAAGGCATTAAACCCAGAGAAATCGCATCGGCTATAATTTTTCGTTTCTCTTCGTGTGTATCTCCCGGCGAAGTTGTACAGGTAAGTGTGAAATCGCCAAAGTTCTCAAAAGTTTTTGTGTTGTACATTAACGAATAAACCAAACCTCCACCTCCGTTTACACGTCGATTAATAATTATATGAACATCGGCAACCGCAGGGTCGTTAACAAAATCAACAAATTGCATATTTCGATGCATAAAATCGAAATCTAATTGCGCACCTTCAATAAAAACTTTTGGTTTGCCCTCTTTTTTGTCGTATGAAAAATGTCCCTTAACTTTTGTGTCTGTATCGATATTCGAGGCAGTACTTATAACTGTTCCAAAGATGAAAAACAGAAAAAATAACTTGATAAATTTTGAAATCATTGTTTCTAATAATTTTTAATTGTTTTAGGCTGGGTGTAAAGTTGTTTAAAAATCCGGGCTTTGTTTTGCAAAAACTGTGCTAGGCATTAAATTTTTTATTCTATTAATATTGGGGTTTTCTATTTTGTTGATATTCGTCTATCTTCACGGAGAAATAAAATTTACTCTATTTTATGGCAAAGCGAGAAACGAGATCGAGAAGTAAAGGTTCGGTAGGAAACAATCGAAAATCGGGGGAGGATTTTTTGGCTCATAATTCAAAAAAAGTGGATGTTTTTGAAACCAATTCGGGGTTACAGTTTTTAGTGGTTGAGGAGAAAACTGGCGTAAAACCCGGAATATTGGATACTGTAAAAATCCATCAGCGAGCATTGCTTTTAGATGGTAAAATTCTGGAAGATACGTACCGTAAAAACAAAGCCGAAGAAGTTAAACTTGATGAATTAATTGATGGATTGCAGGAAGGTTTACAAATGATGTCGATGGGAAGCCGATACAAATTTTGGGTTCCGGCTGATTTGGCGTGGGGAAAAAAAGGAACTGGTAATAAAATTCCTCCAAATGCTGTATTGAGTTTTGATATTCGGTTGCTCGAAATATGCTGATTTAAAATTTGATTTCATTCAAAAAACTATCTTTGTTTCAAATTCAAAATAAATATGGCTTTTACTGCTTTTAGGGATATGAAACCATTACCGCAACTTATGTTTTCGGTATTTGTAATTTTGGTGAGCTTTTTGGGATTTATGTTGATCGCGGTGCTTGCTGCAATCCCTTTTTTCGGTTTAGATTCTTTAATGAATTTACCCACCTTGAACGAGATGACTAACCCGGAAACAATTAATGTTTTAAAGTATTTTCAGGTGATGCAGGCAATAGGTTTATTTATTGTTCCTCCGCTTATTTTGGGTCGATTATATTACGGTAGGGTTGCAGAATACCTTTATTTGAATAAGTTATTTAATTCTGCCTCAATTTTGTTGGTTTTGGTTTTGATGTTTTTTGCTGGTCCGTTTATTAATTTTATTGGAGAGTTAAATGCAAATATGGTTTTTCCCGAATGGTTGTCGGGGGTTGAGAAATGGATGAAAAATGCCGAAGAAAATGCCGAAATATTAACAAAAGCATTTCTGAAAGTTGATTCAATAAATGGGTTGCTTTTTAATTTATTTATGATAGCCTTTTTGCCTGCAATTGGAGAAGAGCTGCTTTTTAGAGGCGTAATTCAACGTATATTCACCAATTGGGCCCGAAGTCATCATTGGGGAATTTGGATCTCAGCAATTCTATTTAGTGCACTTCACATGCAATTTTTTGGATTTGTTCCCCGAATGTTGTTGGGAGCGATGTTTGGTTATCTTTTAGTTTGGAGCGGTTCGATGTGGTTGCCCATTTTGGCCCACTTTTTAAATAACGGAATTGCCGTTATTGCCATGTATCTGATTGATAAAAAAATAATCAATTCTGAGATTGAAGAAATTGGTTCTACTTCGGGAAGTTATTACATGGCAGCAATAAGTCTGGGGTTAATCGTTGTATTTATGTTGATGATAAAAAGACAGAACAAAGGGAATGAAATATTAAACATGCAATCATCCAAAATCAAATAATAAATCGCGTTGTAGTTCCTTTGAAGTAAGTTTCTTCTTTTCATTTCTTCTAAAAACATAAACAAGACCATATTCTTGCGAAACTTGTCTTTTAATTTTTGAGTCTTCAATAATAATATTCTCCTCTATTTCTGTCCACAACCGACCAATAAATTCGTTGGTAATTTTTCGGATAGCACGCATTTTATCAAACGAGCGGGCGGTGTTTCTTTTCAAATTACTTTGAAAAAATGCTGCGTCTTTAAAATCTTCAACCTTAATTTTAACCAAAGCTATTGAAGGATTGTATATGGCACTTCCTCTATTTTGAATTCTTTTTTGTTCGCCTCCAATTACTTTATTTCCCCAAAAGAGTATTTCTTCCTCTGTGTTTAGTGGAGGCACTTTCCCTTCAAAGTCGTCAAGGTTGTAAAATTTAATTCCACCATTTATTTCACCTCGTTCCGATGTTAAGAAAAGAACTTGTATAAAATGTGAAACATACATCCTGGCTTTTTCCAATGCTGTTTTATAATCCTGGTTTTTCTGCGCTTGTATTTTAATGTCTAGTTCGTATTGAGTTAAGGTATTCTCAAAATTCGATTTTACAAGCTGTAATTCTTCAATTAATGGATTAGAAATGGCAAGTTTACCTCTGTTTTTTTGAGCAGTTCTTTTAAGCGCAGCTTCCAGTGCACGTATTCGGGCTTTGTCTGTAGTAGGCAAACGTCTGTATGGCATAGTTTCTGAATTGTTTATGCGAATATAGTGAATTGGGAAATTTATTTCATTTGTTCGCCCAACGTTTTATTCACAATTAATTGTGAATTGCGAAAATAAAAAAGCCTTCACGAAACAGAGAAGGCTTTTAAAATATATTCAGTTGATTATTTTATTTACTAATTCTAGCCACCAAATACTCTCTGTTTAACCGCGCAATGTTAGTAATAGAGATACTTTTAGGGCATTCGGCTTCGCAAGCTTGTGTATTCGTACAACCTCCAAAACCAAGTTCGTCCATTTTCGATACCATATTTATAGCGCGTTTTTTTGCTTCAATTTTACCCTGTGGAAGTTTAGCTAAATGTGAAACTTTTGCAGAAACAAACAACATTGCCGACGAGTTTTTACAAGCAGCAACGCAAGCTCCACAACCAATGCACGCTGCAGCATCCATCGATTCTTCAGCATCTTCGTATGCTATTGGGATAGAATTTGCATCCGGTACACCACCAGTATTCACCGAGATAAAACCACCTGCCTGTAATATTTTCTCAAAAGCGGTGCGATCAACAATCAAGTCTTTAATTACCGGAAATGCAGCTGCTCGCCAAGGTTCAATTGTAATGGTTTCGCCGTCTTTGAATTTACGCATGTGTAGCTGGCAAGTTGTAACTGCAGAGTCTGGTCCATGTGGACGCCCATTAATATACAAGCTGCAAGTTCCACAAATGCCTTCACGACAATCGTGGTCGTATGCAATTGGGTCAATTCCTTTTTCAATGAGGTCATTGTTTAAAATGTCCATCATTTCGAGAAAAGAAGATCCGGTAGAGATATTCTCGATAGGGTAAGTTTCAAATTTGCCTTTGCTTGTCGCATTGTTTTGGCGCCAAACTTTTATACTAAGTTTTTTTAGAATTTTATCAGCCATTTTTTTAGATTTTAGATGGTTAGTAGCGAGCATTGAGACTTACTGCTTACTACCATGTGCTAACTACTTATAACTCCTCTGGGTTAATTTAACATTCTCAAATACCAAATCTTCTTTATGTAATGTTGGTTCTTTATCGTCGCCTTTATACTCCCAGCACGAAACATAAGTAAATTTTTCGTCGTTACGTTTTGCTTCACCCTCTTCGGTTACCGATTCTTCGCGGAAGTGTCCTCCACAAGATTCGCTTCGGTCTAAAGCATCGCGTGCCATCAATTCCCCAATATCGAAAAAATCTGCAACCCGACCCGCTTTTTCCAATTCAGGATTCAGGTTATTCAGCTCTCCTGGAATTTTAACATCTTTCCAGAAATCGGCACGAATTTGCTGAATTTCAGAAATTGCTTTTTTCAGACCTTCCTCATTTCTCGCCATTCCAACATGTTCCCACATTACATTCCCTAGTTTTTTATGGAAATAATCTACTGTTTTCGTGCCTTTAATATTGAATAATTTATTCAGTCTTTCGGTTACAGCTTTTTCTGCTTCATCGAATTCAGTAGCGGTAATGTCTGTTTTCGGGGCCATTATTTCGTCAGCCAGATAGTCTCCTATTGTGTAAGGAAGCACAAAATATCCATCAGCCAGTCCCTGCATTAAAGCGGAAGCTCCCAAACGGTTTGCCCCGTGGTCAGAGAAATTTGCTTCTCCAATCGAGTATAATCCCGGAACTGTTGTCATTAAGTTGTAGTCAACCCAGGTTCCACCCATCGAGTAGTGAATGGCAGGGTAAATCATCATTGGTTCATTGTACGGATTTGTGTCTGTAATTTTTTCGTACATCTGGAACAAGTTTCCATAACGCGCTTCAATTACACTTTTACCCAATCGTTCAATAGAATATTTGAAATCGAGAAAAACAGCTTTCCCTTCACTATTAACACCATAACCTTCGTCGCAACGTTCTTTAGCAGCACGCGACGCAACATCTCTCGGAACTAAATTCCCGTAAGATGGATATCTTCTTTCCAAATAAAAATCGCGGTCTTCTTCTTTAATATCATTCGGACTAATTTCCCCTTTTTGCAATTTAATTGCATCTTCTTTTTTCATTGGTACCCAAATGCGACCGTCGTTTCGCAGCGATTCTGACATTAAAGTCAGTTTCGATTGCTGGTCGCCATGAACGGGAATACAAGTTGGGTGAATTTGAACGAAACAAGGATTCGATATAAAAGCCCCTTGCTTGTAACATTGCCACACGGCCGAACCATTACTTCCCATGGCATTAGTCGAAAGGAAAAAGACGTTTCCGTACCCACCAGTGGCAACAACTACAGCATGAGCTCCAAATCTTTTAATTTCGCCCGTAATTAAATCGCGTGCAATTATACCTCGTGCTTTGCCATCTATTTTTACCACATCCAACATTTCGGTTCGGTTGAATATTTCAACATTTCCTTTCGAAATTTGACGGTTTAAGGCTTGATAAGCACCGATTAAAAGCTGTTGACCGGTTTGCCCACGTGCATAAAACGTGCGACTTACCAATACCCCGCCAAACGAACGGTTATCCAATAATCCGCCGTATTCGCGACCAAATGGTACACCTTGTGCAACACACTGATCTATAATATTTGGGGAAACTTCGGCTAAACGATAAACGTTTGCTTCGCGCGAGCGATAGTCTCCTCCTTTAATTGTATCGTAAAACAACCGGAAAACCGAATCGTTATCGTTCTGATAATTTTTTGCTGCATTAATTCCTCCTTGCGCTGCAATTGAGTGCGCGCGTCGCGGACTGTCCTGGTAACAAAATGCTTTTACTTTATAACCTAGTTCTGCCAAAGAAGCAGCTGCTGATGCACCGCCCAATCCGGTTCCAACAACAATAATTTCTAATTTGCGTTTATTTGCCGGACTCACTACTTTAATGGCCTCTTTGTGGTTGTTCCACTTTTCAGCTAATGATCCAGCAGGTATTTTTGATTCTAATATGCTCATAATTTATTCCTTATAATATTAAAACTTAATGAGGAAATACAATGGGATAGTTGCAAAACCCACAGCAACAATAATTGCATAAAGGTTTCCAATGAATTGCCATCTCTTCATCCAATGTTTATTGTTCAATCCCAATGTATGGAATGCCGACCAGAATCCGTGAGAAAGATGGATTCCAAGTAAAATTCCACCACATACATAAAAAATGCCGTACGCAATACTTGCCTTAAAAAGTCCGGCAACCAGTGAGTAAGCATCTTCCATTTTTGTTCCATCAATATGAACGGATTGCATTGTTTCGGGATTGAATTTTATTATCCAGAAAAAGTTAATTACGTGTACAACTAGAAAAGTTAAAACTAATGCACCCAAAACCAGCATATTACGAGAAGCCCAGGAGCTCGACCCATTAATTGCTCGCTTATTAAATTTTACCGGCCTTGCCTTCCAGTTTTGGAATTCAAGGTAAAACGACCATATAATATGGATTAAAAAACCTAATCCGAGTAGTGGTTCCATTATTTTAATCAACGGGTTGGTTGCCATAAAGTGAGCACCCAAATTAAACAACTCTCCACTATCGTCAAAAATCAGTAACAGGTTGATGCCCAAGTGAACAGCGATAAATATTAACAGGAAAATTCCTGTAATACTCATCATGAACTTTCTGCCAATTGATGCGAATAAAAACTTGCTCATAATCTATCTATTTATTTTTATTATTTTCTTTTTTTTGAAAGCGTAAAAGTAGATAACACTTGTTTACCTGCAAAGAATGAGGCTCTAAAATAGCTAATTTATAACGTTTCTACACACAATTTAATTCATTTTTAACTTTTGAAGAAACCTCGTTCAAAAATCATTTAGGCGTTTCCCTCGCCAGCGCGTAAAATTCTCTTGTACGGGTCGTGCTTTCCACTTTTACTACTCATACTTTTCTCGCATTCTATTAGCTGTGGAGTAACCAATACAATAACTTACGTTGTAGAAATTTTGTTGTTTCTGTTTTTCCCTGGGTAATGCGAATTTTCGATTCATTTCGCATAAAAAAACTGGCAAAGCGGAATTTATCGTACCCGAATTTTTTTATCGCCAGACTGAGCGAAGATGAAGGGCACAATTATAATCCACACATTTCCTTAAAATCTCTATTCCATTCTTTCAACGTAAACCGGTCACTCATCGCAACCAACTCTGTCGGATGAAAATCATTTTCTATTTCTATAATTTCAATCGTATCGAAGGTACATTGAATTGCTGCCGTTTTTCCTTCTTTCAAATTCACAAAACCTTTTATTCGATATGCTTTTGGAGCCCATGCGTTTAAAAAAAGTTCCAGGGAATTATGCGATAACTTTCGCCCACTTTTTATTACCATTGAATTTATATTGGGAC
>CAYZBC010000114.1:0-14251 GCA_964476535.1 uncultured Maribellus sp. | reverse complement strand
ACTTTAACTTTGTCTGCATTTCTACTCAAATCGTTTCGCGCCAAATCTACCAACATAACATGCTCTGCATTTTCTTTTGGATCTTTGCTAAGTTTTTCCGCTAAAGCACGGTCTTGTTCATCGTTCCCGGTTCGTTTAAATGTTCCTGCAATTGGATGAATAAAAGCTTTGTTGTTGTTAATCCGAATTTGAGCCTCGGGGCTTGAACCAAAAATACGGTATTCACCAAAATCAAAATAAAACAAATAAGGCGATGGATTTATGGAACGCAAAGAACGATACACGTTAAAATCGTCGCCCTGAAATTCTTGTTTAAACTGGCGGCTTAAGACAATCTGAAAAACATCACCGCGGTAACAATGCTCTTTACCTTTGGTTACCATGTTTCTGTATTCCTCGTCAGTAATGTTTGAAGTCTCACTACCAGTAGTTGCAAATTTTGCAGTCGAAAAATTGAGGTTAACCAATAAATGGTGGATGTAATCCATTTGTGAAGTTTCTCCCTCCAACAGATTTTCAACCATATGAATGATATTTTTATGATGGTCGATGGCAACTACATATTTATAAAACGAGTAATTAACCTCTGGGATTTGGTATTCTTCTTTTTTGTCAGCCGAAAATTTAATATTTTCGAAATGCTGAATGGCATCGAAATTTACATATCCAAAAAGTCCGTTTGCGGGCAACTCAATTTCATCAGAGTCAACATCGAATATTTTGAAAAAGGTATCTAATTCGTTATCGAGTGAACGCTCGGAGGAAAGACTAAATTTTTCTGTTTCTTCCCCAGGAAGCTTTTTTACCGCTTCTCCGTTATTTACAATAAACGATGCCACTGGATTGAAACAGATAAAAGAGTAAGCATTTTCGTTCCCATGATAGTCCGAACTTTCCAAAAGAATTGACTTTGGATAAAGTGTACGTAATCGTAGATAAATGCTCACCGGAGTAACTGTGTCAGCAAGTATTTTTCGTACTACTGGTTTATAATTTAGTGTTTTCATTTCTTTATTTTATAATAGTTATATTTCTTTCTTGTCTCCTTTGGAGAGATTGGCTGATGAAAAAAAAGCGGCTCATCGTGTATCGATGAGCCGCTTTACTTATTGCAATAGCGAATTCTCTTATCACGGTTATTGTGAAAAAGTATTACGCCACCACCAATTATTTGTATTTATACTAATCATTTCTGTAAAATTAAAAAACCTGCTCTTAAAGGAGCAGGTTCATTTTGATATATTTTTAAAATACCAATATGGCCATTAACTCCCAACTTACGTAAGAAGACCCCACCACGGAAGCCATATTGTATTTAATTTTTGCATTTTTCTATTTAATTTCAGCTCAAAAGAATAAAATATTTTACTTAAATACAACTTTCAGCGAAGAAAGTTCTGAAAATTTATGTTTTTTAATTTGCCAGCGTAAATTTAAAACTCACTCCCAGGTTCGTGTTTGATGTTGGAAACGACAGAGATGTAAAGGGTGTATTTATAATTTTATCGAAAAATAAACGCATTTGAAAACGATCACTTAACATATAATCTGCGGTGGTTTTAATACTAAAAGCACTTTGTCCGGCAGTAATCTGACTGTCGTCTTCATCTAACTTTCGTAGTACTGTACTATTTTTACGCAAAGAAAAATCGGCGCGTAAATTTAGATCGTTTGAGTATGCCTGTTGCGAATTTTTTGTCTTAATTATTAAGTCCATTTGCGTAAAGCGATATCCCATTCCAACTGTATATTCGTTGCTAATTACCTCAGTTAACTGATTGTTGGCAAAAGAAAGATTTAGATTCCTTGACCGTTTCATTTCTGCGCGAGATGTAAAATCACTCATCCACATAATATCAATATTTAATAGCGGGCTGAAAGATTCAGTAATACTTACTGAATTAAAATCATAGGGAGCAACAAAGTTATCCGCAAAATCGCGAACATAACTAAAACCATCGCCTTCTTCCGAATAGTTTAAGTTGGTATTAAATGCTCCTACATTATAACTGGAGCGATAACCATGAGTGAAATTCAGAGAACGCATGACCTTATTCAATCCCGGAATTTTTGACACCATTCCTTCGTATTGAATTTTCCAGTTTGGTCGAATAAACTTAATTGATGGGAACAAACCTAATTGTATATCTTCCGGATTTTTATTTTGATATGCAGCCAAAAATGCGGGTACAAGCACTTCTACCGAATTTGGTCCGTATCCATCGGGATAACCAGAATATACAGAATGTTCGTTACTGGGATTGTACCCGAAACCATTGTCGGAAGTACGTTGGCCGGCAAGACGCCTTGCAATAACTATACGATTGTTCTTTAGCTGTTCAAATGCATCAGACTGGTGCACCTCTCCTTTTCCAATGGCAAAAAATGCGGTTCCCCAGGTTAATGTTGACATGCTAAAATTTCCTGATTCAGAAAAACTATTTGCATTAAATGCTCCTGTACGACTATCGTAATTATAAAATTCGCTTACGTTTTTTGAAATCGACCGATCGGCGGTAATGTCGATTCTTAAATCGGGTAGCGGTTCAACTGTAGCCCGAATATTTATTCGTTCGTTTTGGGTTATCAGGTAGGGCATATTTAATGTTGAATCGGTTGTAACCCATCCTTTATATGCCGCTTCCTTTGCAAAATCAGGATCTTGCCATCCAAAAAGAAAAGGTAGCCCGGGAGCAAAACTTGAACCATACTCACTGTTAAACAGATCCGGTTCAGGGGTATAATTACCTGCACCAAAAACTACAGGCTCGGGTAAGTATCCTGGTAAAACAGTTCCTCCGTTTTTGCTGTAGTTAATCGAAATCATTTGCACACCAATTAACATCCGGGTTGTCAAATCAAGTACTTCTTTCATTATACTTTGGCTACCAGGTGTTCCGCTTACCGAAAGCATTGCCTGCGATGCACTAACTGAAGGAGTATATTCAATCGTGTTACGATCTACAATATTTATTTTTCCCGAAATTATTTTCCCATCTGCTCCGGTTACTAAAACTTTTATCTTTTTTGTATTTAACTTGTGAGTAATTTCCTGGCTTTCGTTTGCCGTAAGTTTTATGTTGTTTGTATAAGTCTGAGCTTGCTTCTTCGGTTCCGGCTGCTGGTTTGCCCGGGCACTACCACCACCCGATCTGCGGTTTAAACTTCCTCTGCTTCTTCCTGTTCTTTTGTATTTCTGATTTACTTCTTTAAAATACGGGACTTTATTGTACAAATTAGAGAGGGTCATATTTCCTGTAATTTGCATGTTTCGAGAGTTTTGAACCTGGTTTCCAAGTCTGATCGTGTCTGCTGTTATTGGCCCGGCTACCCAGTCGTATGTACCTTGATAACGAATAGTTGAAGACATAAAATTCAACATCTTTATTCGGTTGATAGGAATTGTGTACGAAATGTTGAAAGAATGATTGTACAATACTGGTCTTCCTAAATCGTATAAATTAGATAATATGGAATCCTTTTTCCACTGATAATCATCATCCTTCCGATTAATTCTTCCTTCGGGTTCATCAATCCTGGATGTGCTTCTCGATGAAAAGTCGAACTTTAAACTACGCGTTAAGTCATATCTAAGATCGAAGTACCTGTTCCAAAGGAAATCTTTTTCGTAAGTGGCAGGTAGTATAAAATTTGGATTGGTAATGTTTCTGGTTTTCCGTTCATGGTTTTTCCTATACAAATCTGTTCGAAATGAAATTTGTGTAGGAAGCGGATAAAAATTAAAATCCCCAATAAGTTTTAATGGTCCCTTTTTCAAAAAACCTATCTTATTGAACGGTTGAATTAACTTCGGGCGGTTGCTGTAATTGTATGAAAACATCCCGCGGTGAGTTTTATCAACATTAAATTCTGTGTTTATGTCTCTTTTTGCAGTTTCGTTATAGGAATAGGTTGCTGCAAAGTTTTGAAGATCCCACAAGTATGTTTTTTCTTTGTTTGTTTGCGGTTCAATTTTTACGTTGGTAAAGTTTAAACTTTTACGTGTAATTAAATCTTGCGATACATTTTTAATCGAGTCTCTTTCTTGTTGATTATCTGCCCTGTTTAGTGACTCTTTTAATTCAATATCGGGATTCAAAGGATCGTATTTTGGATTGGTGGCACTTCTTGAATAGCCATAATACATGGGAAGTCTAACTCCTGCTTTTTCGGGAAAGAAGCGGCCTAAATCGAGTGAGGCTGCAATATCAAATTCATTTAAATTATCTATCTGCCTTTCGCTGATATTTTGGCTCAAACTTCCAAATCCTTCAGAGCGGGAACGCCCTGCGAAGGTTATACTGCCCAAATCGGCAAGCCTGGTCGATAATCTCGCGATGGCAGCCCAGCCACCATCATTATCGGAATCTGTCAATCGCATTTCGTTCGCCCAAACTTCAACAGATTTTGGCCCGGTATTTATCGTTCCTTTATTGTTGCGAATACCCATCATCATTACCTGAACACTTCCTAAATTGGGACTTCCCTTCACTTTCACTTTATTTCGGTCTTTATTCCAACCCTGGTGAACTGTTTCATAAACATCCTGCATGGAAATATTTGAACCAGCTACACGCATTTCATCGTTACGTTCAAGTTTTGCATTTGTAAATAATTCTAAAGGAATATTTAATCGGTTTGCATCGGGCCAAACAATGTATCGGTCTGTTTCATTTTCGCTGTTATAATATCCTGAAGGGGTAAGTGCCAACGGAATTTCATATTCATAATAATTATAATTGTAATCCGATCCCATCCGAATAAAGAAATATAACTCATCGTCTTTTAACGAAGATCCTTCAATTTCTTCTGCATGAACTTCAAGTTTTAATCTTTTGTATATTCTAAAATCCATGTAAAGGGGTTTATAAGCAGCCTTGGCATCTCCCTGTTCCAAATCAGTAACTTTTAAAACCATCGCCTGTTCGTTCAATTGTAGTAGTTGTGCGTTGGCAGGATCGATAACACGCGTGATGCCAGGAGGTAAAATATAATTTACCGGTTCGCGGCTTCCATTTTCTTCGATACTTACAGCCGAAACATCAAAACTTACATTGGGTGAAAATGCATCCTCATCTCCAATGTCTTGTGTGTAACGCCGCCAATCGGCTCGTACCAGGTCGAGTGATGCAAAGCGTAAAATTGACGAATCCCGAAAACTGTGCATAAACATTCGCATAAATCGAATCGATTTAAAATCGCTAATATTTCCGAATGTTGCATCCGGATCGCGTACAGGAATTTTAAATTGATACCATTTAACTTCTCCAACTTGCCCGTTTTTTAGTTCAACCCTACTTTCCTTAATATCGGTAATGTAGTTTTGACCCAGCTTCATGTCGTTTTTTCGAATGCTTACTTTGTATTGGTAGTAACGCTCGTACTCGTTTAAGGTATTGTCGTTATTAATATCTTCAACATCCGGAATTGTAGATGCTGCCGTAGGATAACTTTCAATTTTCATTTCAGAAGTTGGCGAATTGCCTTCCGGTCCATTGTATTTTTTATACCGACTAAGTATGTCTATTTTCTGATCATCGTAATCGGAACCACGGAAATAGTGAAAATCATCTGTTGATGGATCATTAAATGCATTTTCATAAGCATTCTGATTTACTTGTAATTGAAGTTCTGACAGGTATTGATTAAAATATTGTTGTTCATCGAGGTCATTTAATCCATCAAATCCAATGTCCTGGTATTCTCTTGTTGTTGGGTCGTTATCGAATGCATTTACAAGAGATTGTAAAGTAGAGACACGCCCCCAAATTGTAGTATCAACGTCAGTAATTAACTCCGAAGTTGGCAACCCGTTTTCAAATGATTTTCTCGAATCTTTTAAAACATCTTCCGAAACATCGCCCAGGTTAAAATATAAATCACCACCCTCGTGTCTTCCCATTGTGTCGTTTGCAAATGGATCCATCAACCAAAATTCAATAAATTCGATGTTTGATGTTTCAAAATCACTGGTTTCAATTTTACGCATAATACCACCCCAGCGTGTTTCCGGATTTTTTAACGAACCATCGGTATTAACACCCGATGAATAATTAGTTGGCCGAACATCGTAATTATATGCACCTCTTTCTTTGGGATAAAATGCAAGGTCGAATACCGAAATATTTGTAGGTTGCCCAACGGGTGATTCTTTTGCCGGGAAAATCTCCTTTTCAAAAACTTCCCGAACAAAATGGTTCGATTGCATGTCTCTGTTGTCTTTTATATGGTCGGGTGTTAAACTGTTGTTACGTAAAAACAGTGGGTCGATAATATAGAAGGCTAATTTTGCCCGATTTATACCGTATTCTAAGGTATTGTTTAAATTTGCTTCGGGAAAAAGTTGATTCTGAAATTGTGGTGTACTTGCCAAAACCCAGGACTGCAGGGTTTTTAGGCTAATTGAAGTTTTTGTCCCTTCAAAATCGTCAATATAAACAGCTCCATCTGTTACGTTCGACTGGCCAGGTATAATTTGTGCTACCTCAGCTTCAAAATCTATTGACGAAGGAGTTTTTGTTGAATAAAAGGGAAGTGCATCTACAAGTTTTGTCAGAAACATACTTTCTGTTGTATAACGTGTATCCAGTCCAACCATTAAATTTGAAATAGGGTCGTCGCCATAATCTACCTTTTGGGTAAGGGGTCTTTCGTTCATGTACAAGGCGGTGGCTCCAATATTAAAATTATCGGAGAATGCATAATTTGCATAAGCTCCCATTAATGTTTTACGTTGCATGGTAAACAGATCTTCGCTTTCAGTAGAAATCGAAATGGGTGTTTCTGCTTCAAGCAATGCCTGATTAATTATTTTTACACTGCCCAAGGTGTAATCAACTGTATAGTCTACATTCTCAACGAGTTGTCTTCCGCCAGCGGTCACTTTTACCGAACCCTGAGACAGATTTAAAGTTCCAAGCGTTATATCGGAACTCGAAGATCCTGTGTAACTTCCCACCAATCGATATTTATTGTGTTCGGCATCTTGCTCGGCATAAACAAGTGTTGAATCGTACAACGATTGATAGGTGTATTTTTCGATGAGAGTTGGATCTTGAATAGAGTCGGCCAAATGTTTTCCAAAAGGTTCCAAAACTGGAAAAGTAATTCTACCCCGATTCGAATTTACGGTAATACCTTCTATGTAATCGAATATACCATCCTTGTACGGATCGAGCTGTTTGTTCAATTTATCAAGGTTCATCACCTCCAATAAAATATGACCGTTAATTCTACTCTCAGGCAGATAATTAATATAAGTTCCGGTGGAATCGTTTTGGTAAACCACGTTAAAAATAAATTCGTCGTTTGTAAGTTGATAGGCGTTTAAACTGTAAATATTTTTCATCATCAAATCCCAGGTGGGAAGCTGGGGCGAAAGGTTCGTTCCTTTTAATAATTTCAGGATTAAGGTATTTGGGGCACTAATACCATCGGTTGAAAATTCACCAACTTGAAATGTTTTTCCATTAGATGTAAAATTGTATGCTACGGCTAAAACTTCATCCGTATTCAACGAGCTGTTTAAAGAGATATATCCCAGACTTTCGTTAATGGTATATTCAGATGAACTTAATTTTCTCGCTTGTTCAATTTTCTCAAAATCGCGACCACCCAAAAATGCCTGACCAAATTGCGACATTTCCTGTGTAATGTTTTCTACAGCACGAATAGATGCATGTGTATTGGCCATTTCGTAATAAAGCCCATTGGCATTGTTGTGCGGAAATATATTATTAGGGTATGGAAGCCCCGATGTTTGCTGGAACTGAGAGACATCGTTATAAATATTTGGGTCGTGTTCACCCAAATCCTGAAATGAAATAATATTTCGGGCTTCGGTGAAATTATTTGATTTATTTGTTACCCAAATTTCAATTTTATTGATGTTTATAGGCGACATTGGAACAGCTGTGTTCTGCAACCATTTATCGTAATTATCGCGAAAATATTGTGCAAGAAAGAAGTGACGGTTTGCATCGTAATTGGCAGCAGATATCTCGAAGTTAGTTATTTGCGCACCTCCTTCGGTTTCTACGGTTTGCGATTCGCCTTTGCTTTGCGAAAACAGAGTTGTTAACGATAATTTGCCAAATTGCATCTCCGCTTTTACTCCAAATAAATTTGAGGCACCAGAAATTAATGATCCATTTAAAGGCAACGAAACATTACCGGCTTCAATTCTTTTCAGAATTTCATCCTCGTCACCAGTATATTCCAGGTTCATTTTATTTTCGTAATCGAATGTGGCTTCGGTGTTATAATTCACCCGCATATTCATTTTTGTTCCGATTTGTCCCATCACATTCATCTGAATCTTTTCATCAAAATCGAATGTGGGAACTTTACGCAAACGTTCCGGTATTGCGGGGTTTTCGGTGGCGTTCATTTGGTAACCAAAACTAACTTCAACATAACCCTGAGGTTGAATATTGATTGTATTTCCACCAAAAATACGGTTAAATGCTTCACCGCCAACTGTTAACTTCGGAATTAAAGAGCCCTGATTGTCGAGGTCTTGAATACGGCTTCTCTCTTTCCAGTAACTTTTAATCGATCGTTCAAAATCGTAGCTCACATAATCGTCGAGCGACATGGTTTGTGGTAAACGATAATTTAAATCGCCCATTTTTTCATAAAACACATATTGCCCGGTTATGGGATCGTATTCAATTTCGTATTTAATGTTGCTGGGTTTATTTAGGAAAAGTTTTATTGAATCTTGTTCTGAATGGCCAAATGCAGGTTGATCTCTAAACGGGTACGGCAGAGGGCCAATTGTGTCAACTTCTACCGTATCTGCAACTTGCACAAGTGGGATATCTCCTGTATTATCAGTAACACCAGCAATAGCCGAATTGGCAGATGCGAGTATAAATGTTAGCAGGTAAAAGAAGTATATTTTCAGTAAACCTCGGGTCAATTTCATTATTCTTTATAGCCGTTTTAAAGCTTGTTTAATCACACCCTCAACTGTTATTCCCGGTTGCTCCAGAAGTATCTTGGACACTGTCTTTTCTGCATCTCTTTTTACGAATCCGAGCATGACTAATGCTGATAACGATTCATTTCGAATAGTATTGTCTGATGAAAGCAAAAATTGACCTGATTCAGGCAATTTTATAAGCTTATCTTTTAAGTCGATTATTATTCGTTGTGCTGTTTTAATTCCTATTCCTTTAACTGCCTTTAAAGCTGAAACGTTTTCGGTGGTTACAGCTGCAACTAATTCATCCGGATTTAATGATGAAAGCATCATAACAGCCGTACTCGATCCGACTCCATTTACCGAAATCAAATTTCGAAATAAGTCGCGTTCGCGTTTATCGAAGAAGCCGTATAAAACATTTGCATCTTCTCTAACTACCTGATGAAGTAATAACAAGCCCTCTTTTTTCTCCTTTAATTGGCTGTAAGTATTTAGTGAAATATTTACAAAATAACCAATACCACCTGTTTCGATGATAATGCTTGCCGGATTAATCTCAACAATGGTTCCCCGGATAAACTCGTACATTATAAGTTTGATTTATAAGTTTTGATTTTCCTCTGCTTCAATATCAACACTTTCGTCAACCTGGTTTGGATTGACATCATATTTCCGCAAAGGTTTTTTAGATATCTCTTTGTATATTTTCCGATTTTTGAAAATGTCGATGGCTAAATACAGCGCTTGCCTGAATGATTCGGGAGATGCTACATCTTCACCTGCCAGCGAATATGCCGTTCCATGCGCCGGTGATGTACGAATAACGGATAGTCCGGCAGTATAATTTACTCCTCTTTCAAAAGAAGCCAACTTGAATGGAATTAATCCTTGATCGTGATACATGGCCAGAATAGCATCAAACTTTCGATAATCTCCGGCAAAAAACCCATCAGCAGGATAAGGTCCCAATGCAATAATTCCTTCTTTTTTCGCTTGTTCAATTGCCGGAATAATAAATTCTTTTTCCTCGTCACCAAGAAGCCCGTTGTCTCCAGCATGTGGGTTTAAACCAAATACTGCAATTCGTGGTTTTGAAATAGAAAAATCTTGATTTAGCGATCTAGCAATTATTCTAATTTTTGAAAGAATTGCTTCTTTGCTCAGGTTCTCCGCTACTTTCGAAAGAGGCATGTGCGTTGTAACCACACCCATTTTCATGGTTTCGCTAACCATAAGCATTGCATAATCTTCGGCTTCAAATATTTCTGCTAAAAATTCAGTATGTCCCGGAAAATTGAAATTGTCGCTTTGAATATTATCCTTATTTATGGGTGCCGTAATTAATACGTCAATGTCTCCCATTTTTAAATCGGAACAGGCACGATCCAAAGCCATAAAAGACGATTCTCCTGCATCTCGCGTTGATTTCCCCAGTTCCACTCTTGCATTATCGTCGATGCAATTTATAATATTGGCCTTTTTTGAATGTGCTTCGTTGGCAGAACGAATGTGGTTAAAACTAAGGTTGTGAATATTGAGTGCTTTTCTATGGTAGGCAGCAACTTTTGGCGATCCGTAAATAATGGGTGTACACATTTCCAGAATTCGTGAATCGAGCAATGTTTTCATTATTATTTCGTAGCCAATTCCGTTAATGTCGCCGTGCGAAATACCTACTCGTATTGTATTATTAATTACCATTTTGTTTCAGTTTCAGATATTTATAATCTTTCTAAAAAAAGAGGTGCAAAGTTACGTTTTTTAATTGAATGTTTTCAAATAGTTAAAAAGCAGGCGTGCGCCATAACCTGTTCCTCCAATAGGAATATAATTGTCCTTTTCAAAACGAAACGAAACTCCAGCCGCATCAAGATGAATCCAGTTATAATCGGTAAAATGTTCGAGGAATTTCCCGGCAACTGTTGACTGCGCTTCGCGACCACCTAAATTATTTAAATCCGCAACATCTGATTTAAGCGCTTTGGCGTATTCTTCCCAAAGCGGAACGTTAATTATCCGTTCGTAGGTTTTGTTGCCGGTTTCCTTTAGTTTTTCAAGGTGTTCTTTTGTATTTCCCATTCCCACAATTGCCTGGTTTCCGGCAACTATTTCGGCTGCTCCAGTTAAAGTTGCAATGTCGATTACCAACTGGGGCGAATATTTTTTTGCATACGAAAGTGCATCCGCTAAAACCAATCTTCCCTCGGCATCTGTATTTTTTACCTCAACAGTAGTCCCATCAAACATTGTAATTATATCGCCGGGTACATAAGCATTTCCATCGGGGCGGTTATCGGTTGCCGGAATTAATCCAATTACATGAATCGGTAGTTTGTTTTTGGCCGCAGCATAAAGTGCGGCTGCAACCACAGCCCCGCCAGCCATGTCGCATTTCATGTAATCCATCGATTTTGCAGTAGGTTTTAAACTCAACCCCCCGGTATCGAAAACTATTCCTTTGCCAACTAAAACTACAGGTTTTTCGTTTTTGGAATTTTCAGGTTTCCACTCTAAAATGTTGAAAGTTGGCGGGTCTATACTTCCTTTATTTACGGCCAGCAAACCTCCCATTTTTAAGGCTTCGATTTTTCCCTTGTTGAAAACTTCAACCGAAAATCCTGATTCTTTACCCATTTTTTCAATTTCTTTGGAAAATTGAGGAGCAGTTAAAAACGAAAGAGGTTCGTTTACCAAATCTCTTGAATAAAAAACTGCTTGAGTTAAATTCTGGATCTCTTCCATTTGTGCAATGGTGCAATTTTTATCGAAAATAAATATTTCTTCAATGTGGAATTCATCCTTTTCTTTTTTGTATTTATCGAATGAATATCCTGAAAGAAGTATTCCTTCCAAAAATGCGATGGTTAATTCCGGCTGGCTGAAATTCATTAATTGAACGGTTTTAATTTTTTCAGCTTTTAATGCATCAAAGAGTTTAGAACCTGCTTTTCTTGCTCCTTCAATTTGAAAGTGATTTTCTTTTTCTTCTTTTATTTTGTTGAAAAAGAAAATATTAGGGTATTTGAGAATAGTGCAGTCGTTGTCTTTCTCCAATTTATTTTTAAGATAATCCACCTCATTTTCAGACAAAAATGAATGTGATAACTGTTCAATGTTATCAAATAAAGTTGCAGTGGAACTATTTTCCTTTAATTCTGTTATTTTTGAAATCTGTGGTAACATAGTTTTAATTTTTTGCTAAAATAATATATTAATATTGTTTGCATGAAACGACCATGACAAAAATCTTAATACAAAGAAATATAATCATAATTTTCATGGGAGTTCCATCTGTTGCCTTAAAAAAAACAGTTATAAACCGATGAAAATATAAAAATAATTGGGAAGAGATTGAAGAGTTATGAGAATTGAATCTATTTTGAACAAAGCGATAAAACTGGAACCTCTTACTTTGGAAGAGGGACTGTTTATATACGAGGAAGTGTCAACGAGTGAGTTAATGTTGGTGGCGAATGAATGTCGCCAAAAACAGGTGCCTGGGAATAAAGTTGGATGGTTAATCGACCGGAACATAAACATTACAAATGTTTGTACATCGGGTTGCAAGTTTTGTAATTTCCATTGTAAAATTAACGATGAGGTACAATACATTACAACTATCGAAGAATATTGCGAAAAGATAGACGAACTTTTTGCAAATGGCGGAAGGCAAATACTTGCGCAGGGAGGAATGCACCCAAAATTGGGGCTCGATTTTTACACGAATCTTTTTTCGGAACTAAAACAGCGATATCCCAGTTTAAAAATACATGCACTTGGACCGCCCGAAGTAGTTTTTCTTGCAAAAAAAGCAAGAAAGAGTTACCGCGAAGTTTTGGAAGAATTGGTAGAATCTGGTTTAGAAAGTTTGCCGGGCGCCGGAGCAGAAATTCTTTCTGACCGGGTTCGGAAAACTATTTCACCGGGGAAATGCAACACTCAGGATTGGCTCGATGTAATGAGAGAAGCACATAAAATGAATTTGGTTACATCGGCGACAATGATGTTTGGTCATATTGAAACAAAACAAGAGCGGTTGGAACATCTTATTCATTTGCGACGAGTTCAAAGCGAAAAACCGGAAGGGAATCATGGATTTGTGACGTTTGTTCCCTGGCCGTTTATGGACGAAGGGACTGTGCTGCGAAGCGAAGGAATTAAAAATACGTCAACGGCAAACGATTATTTGCGTTTGGTGGCAATTAGCAGGATAATGCTGAATAATGTAAAAAACCTGCAAGCTTCGTGGTTAACAGTTGGCGCAACAACCGGGCAGCTATGTTTGCACGGGGGTGCCAACGATTTTGGTTCGATTATGATGGAGGAAAATGTAGTTTCGGTGGCCGGTGCTAATTATAAATTGGATACTTCAGGAATTCAACAGGCCATTCGCGATGCAGGTTTTGTACCACAATATCGGAATCAGGCGTACGAATCAGAATCAGTTCCGGCTGAAGTTATTCCAAATTAAAGCTGTTTGAATTATTTATTCCATTCAAAGACTTTCGAATTAGAATATTGAAAAATAGTTGAAATTTAACGACGAAGGATAAAATTCCTCATGCACTCAAACCTGACCTTTTCTTACTTCTCGGGAATAGATGTAACGATTATAAATTTTCTTTTTACAATTCCCCAAAGCATAGGTTGTTCCGAAAATCGATCCCAGGCAATTGCCTGACCATAAAAACCAACGTTATTTTCGGCTCGCAGATATTTAAGTTTGTCGGTTTTATCAATTTCTAAAACAAATGCCTTTTCATGATCGTGACCGGTAGTGTAAAGATTTCCATCTGCTCCCCACGAGCCACCGGAACAACTCATATCTCCCCAATTATCAACCACCTCTTTTGGGAAAGTCCAATTTTCAGCTTCAATAAACTTTTTGTTTTTATATTGATACTTGACCAATTTTGTATTTTTATTTACACTCTCGCCGTAAACTGCATAACACATCCACCACGAACCATCCGGGTGCTTGTCGATCCACGTTAATGAGCCATATTTTCGTGGCATGGGAATCGTTTTTTCATGTTCAAGCAGATCATTTTTCACGTTCCAGATTTCAATGGTATTAAAATTTGGGTCGCTGCTATATCTCGAATGTGCAACATACAACTTCTCGTCAATCACGGTTCCACTGTTCATGTGTTGGAAATGTTCGTAGGTTTTATTATTTGTATCTGCTTGCCAAGTCGCAATTAATTCATTCGTAATTTTATTGTGTTTGGTAATATTTATGTTGCTAATAACATAATAATAATTCTCATCCACCGCAACTCCCTGATTGGCCTCGCTTGGAATTCTTCGTATTACTTTATT
>CAYZBC010000113.1:0-14300 GCA_964476535.1 uncultured Maribellus sp. | reverse complement strand
CACTGACTCAAGACATAATTATCCAGTTGCTCCCAATATCCTGAACAGAGAGTTTGCTGCCTCAAGACCAGGGCAAGTTTGGGTATCGGATATCACCTACATAAAAACAAACAGAGGCTGGTTGTATCTAACGGTCATAATTGATTTATTTGACCGCAAAGTGGTTGGATGGTCTATGAGCAAAGGTATGACTGCAGAGGAAACAATCATTGCTGCTTGGCGGATGGCAGTGAATAATAGACCGATAAACCAGGAACTGATTTTTCATTCAGACAGGGGTGTTCAGTATGCCTGTACAAAATTTACAAATATCCTGAATGTAAATAAATGGGTTCAAAGAAGTATGAGCCGAAAAGGAAACTGCTGGGACAATGCAGTTGCTGAAAGTTTTTTCAAAACAATAAAAATTGAATCCGTTTATAACGAAACTTATCAAAATCATGACCATGCTCCTGTTTTCCGAAAAAGACACCCATTTTAGAAATGGGTATTGATTAGGTCAACAATTTTTTGTTGTATTTCATTATTTTTTAATAGAACAGTCTGAAAATGCTCAGTTGTTATTGGTATTCTGACGCCAAACATTTTTTTGATTTGTTTAATGGCTTTGTTGATTGAAATGCCCGAATCATCATGATTTAATACCCTTTCCAGTTCTTTGTAGAGTACGAACGAAACAAATGAAATGCAAATATGAGCTTCAATCCGATCTCTCAGCCGATGGTAGATTGGTCTAATTTTTAAATCAGTTTTTGATATTCGGAAAGCTTTCTCAATCTTCCAAAGATTATTATACTTGTCAATAACTTCATTCCCTGCAAGATTGGTATTTGTAATGTATCCCTTTAATCCATCCCATTTGCTGTCGGCTTCAAACTTTTCATAATTGATTGCTATTTTGAGTTCCCCTTGCATACTGAGATATTTGTTGTAGCCCCTGTTATTAATATTGCTTTTGGTGAGCCGCCCGGCACCTAGGTTCTTTTCCAGACGTTTTAACCCGCGTTCACGGTTTGACAAATCTTTTTTAGCACGCTTTTCAGAGTAACTGATAAAAAGTGTTGTCCCATCTTCTTTTTTTATTGCTGTATTTTGTCCATCTGTAAGTTCAATTTGCCTTATTCTTTGAACCATTATTTTGCTTTCGTTTTTTATTCGTGCTCCAAGAATAAATGTGTAACCTTTGCCTTTTAGTGCTTTAAGGTTGTCTTTTGACAACAATCCGGCATCTGCAACAACAATGGGCTTGTCGAGTTTAAACCGGGCTTGGAATCGCTCTAAAATCGGAATTAAGGTGTGCCCCTCATAGGTATTCCCTTCAAAAATATCGTAACCAATTGGATAACCGTTTTTCCCTACCAAAAGGCCTAAGAATATCTGCGGGTTTTGATGTTTCCCATCTTTCGAAAAACCAGGTATCCGAAGTTCATCAGGCTGGCTGCTTTCAAAATAGATAGTAGTCATATCATAAAAAACAACTCCAATCTTTCCTTCTAACAACTTATTGGTGTATGCAAAAGAGATTTCTTCAATCTGGGTTTTGTATTTTGTGTTTAGCTTGTCGAGAAAATAATAAATCGCATCTGAAGAAATGTATTTATTGTCGTTTCCCTGCAAATATTGGGAAAGTTGCAATTTACTTCCCGGGTGAGTTATTCGTGAAATAACCAGGTCTTTAAACAAACCATCTTTGATTTTATTAAAACCCACGTAATTGAATATCTTCCCAAATATCAAATCTGATCCTATTATACGGATGCTATCATTGTTTAACTCACTTAAATTGAGTGGTGTAACATCTTCCTGAAAAAGGGTGAGTTGGTCAAACATCGTTGGAATAGCTTCTTGTGCTTGCCTGTATATTTTCTCAATTTCTTTCTCGTCAAAAGAAGAACCAAGCGTTTTTACAACTTTATACTTTCCTTTCTGCTTTTGTATAATTTGGATGCTGGTACTCCCGCTATTATTTTTCTTTTTTCGAACAAACATCCCTAAATATACAACGGGACACCCCAAAAATCAACTTATTAAAGACAAATGCATTGGCATACAGATAGTTGTAATTTTGAATGGAATTTTACTCGGAAAACAGGAAGTATGAGCCGAAAAGGAAACTGCTGGGACAATGCAGTTGCTGAAAGTTTTTTCAAAACAATAAAAATTGAATCCGTTTATAACGAAACTTATCAAAATCATGACCATGCTAAATTATCCCTGTTCAAATGGATTGAAACATGGTATAACCGAAAAAGAAGACATTCTGCTTTGGGATTAAAACAATAGAAGAATTTGAAATATTAAACAATAATAAAAAAATGGCTGCATAGCTTAACTTACCGTCCAACTTTTTGTTGCATATCCAAGTATTCTCTACTCCAATTCAAGCATCTCAATTAAGTCATTATTTTCTTCCTCAATCCATTCTTTTTTTTGGATTAATTGATGAATTAAAGCTTTTGCAGAATCTGAATAAGCTGTACTTTCTAGTCCAGAAAAAGGCATGTCGTATTTCCATTTACTTTTGTGATTTGGAGAATTTACAGGTTTTCGGATATCTAACGCCGATGGAAACAATAATTGAATTTGAGGAATTTTGGATTTGATTCTTTCGTATATTTTTAATCCATCATAATCCCAATCGCAGGAATAATATATTGGAAAGTTTATTTCAGGTAAATGATCCAATTTTGCAATATTATTACCTCCCGCATACCATAATTCAATGTTATTTTCACGTGCAACCCAAGGCAAAAGTAAGAAGTCAATATTCTCACAAAGAACTATTTTTTCAGGATTTGGACAATTTACGACAAGTTTGTATTGTTGATCTTTCGGATCTTTTCCCGCAAATTCATTAATCCCAAGTATTGATAATACGGCACTTTCTAATCCCAGGTTGTAATCTAAATGTTTTGCTCCTTCATCTTTGAAAAAAAATGCTGAGAACTTTTTTCGAGAATATTTATCCTGTAAAATCTGCTCACTTTGTTCTTTTATAAGAATGAGAACTTGAATATCTTTTTCACTATAATTAGATTGATTCAACAGAACATCATTTTCAGATAGAAATTTTTGGTAATTAATAAAATTGGTTAAATGTTCTTTCTCATATTCTTCTTTAAATCGAAAGTCTTGTTCTAAGATACCGAGTTTGCCTAATCTTGGCTTTATAAAATTATTACGTAAAAGATAATTGATGTATGGATGCTCTTTTATTTTGTTTTTTGTGTATCCCCGCTCATATATCTGGTGTAACGCTTTCAAATGACGCCATTTGAGTTGTTTATTCATCATGAGGTTCAATGTTATATTCTAGAATATTTTCTGTTATTCTTTCCTCTATAAACTGAGCAAAAGGGATTCCATTAATTGGGACTTCTTCATCTTCCGGCTCATTGAGCATATAAATATAATGGCTTCCCTCTTCAAATTCTCCAACTGGATTAATAGACATAGAGATAATCTGATAGTCTTCATTTTTTGCAATATTTGACAACATTTCATAATTGCTTCCTATTCCTTCTGCTTCATCCACAGGCATAAATCGAATACCTCTTTCTTGCTTATTCCCATCATCTTGTTCTATTAACGAAATGCGTGCAATACATAACAATGCAATAGCAGAATAAACCTGTCCTGTACTTCCACTATTTTTTACTTTGTCCTTTTGCAAACTGAAACTAAGAGTAAAATACATTTTAGGGTTTAACAAATCCGTTATTTTCGGATTGATTTTTTTTCCGCCACATTGCTTAAAAGATTTCAGAATGTTTTCTTTGAAGTCAATGCCTTCATTTATTAATTTGAACAAACCTCCAACCTTATATGTGCTTTCCTGACGTATTTGTTTTTTAAATTCATTAATCCATCCAATCGGATATTCTTTCGAAGGTTCAAGTTCTAGTACAACCTTATGCCCTCCGGTAATTCTTTTATCATTCCCATCAAAAAATGTTTTCAGACGGTCAATTTCATTAGAAAATTTACTGAATGAATCTTCAACCTTTGTGAATATATCGATTAACGTCTGAGTTTTTCGGTCTCCTATTATTTTATTCTGATCTATAATTTTTTGTAATCGTTGATCAACTTCCGTTGAAAATTGGTCATTAGTTATCTCTTTAGATTTAAATATTTCAGGTAAAACACTTCTTGCTAATTTTCGCCAGTCGTCCTCATTTTCAAATTTATATTTATCGTGGGTGATATAATTATCTACTACTAACTTAAATGTATTTTTGTAGTTAGTTTCTGCTGTATTGAATTCACTCTCTTTTGCTTCCAGTACCGTACTTTCTATATTGCTTTTCTTATTATCACCAATTTGGAAATTGTGCTCTACAAATTCCTGAGCTAATGCTTGAAGCCTCCCATCCGTATCTTTCAATTGTTTTTTTATAGATTCTCTTTTGAACTGTAATTTTGCTTCAAGTTCTGTTTTATCTTTTAGAACCTTTGCAAGTGACGATCTTTGAACCAATATGTTCAAAACAGTTAGAACTTGATTAATATCTTCATTATTACCATTTAGAACATAGCTCAATAAAGATATTTTTCTACCTATTGAATTTTTTCCCTCGAACAATAATTTCTTCTTTTCTTCTAATTCATCAATATGGACTTGAATCTCCTTTTCTTTTGAAAACTTTTGAACTTTGTTCTGAAAGCTTTTGAATTTAGAGTTTGCATACTCCCATGTTTTTTCAGTTTCGGAGAATTTATTTAATATTTGCTCTTTCTTATCATAATGGTTTAGAATTTTGTCAAATTCATCTATCTGAACATCAAGTGAATCAAGGATTTTGAAATTTTCAATCTCAGTTTTTCTTTTGTATAAATCTATATTTTCTTGT
The DNA here is from genome assembly GCA_964476535.1 of uncultured Maribellus sp. Lineage (GTDB taxonomy): Bacteria > Bacteroidota > Bacteroidia > Bacteroidales > Prolixibacteraceae > Draconibacterium. The sequence continues at coordinate 9,447 of CAYZBC010000113.1, read as the reverse complement.
AACCCTGAAATACTATTAAGTTTATTGAAAAACGATTCTTTTTCTAAAAGTTCCTTTTCTGCCTTTCCGATAAATTCCTTAGCATTCGCATATTCCTTACTGAAGTATTCTCTCTTAATATTTGGTTCAGCACTACTCAAAAACTGTTTGGTCACATAAGGAACATATTCAAGAATACCATTTAAATTCAGCCAAAAACCATTTGAATCATGAAAATTCTGGTTTATATTATCAAATAGTTCATCAGGGAACGGTAAATATTTTAGCTCTGTGTCTTTGTGTTGTGCAACAATTAGTTCTTTCAATTTGATTAATACACTTTCTTCTGCCAGAGAGAACGCCTTTTCTCTATTAATAGCCCAGTTGGCAATAGATTCCCGATTTTCAATATCTGAGAATTTCAGTAAGGCTTTTTTCTTTTCAATTTCAATTTCTAATTCCTTGATTCGTATATTATACTGGCTTAATGCATTAGGATAGTCATTTAACCAATTCACTAATTCTGGCTCATTTAATATTTCTTTTTTACGAAGTTGTTCATTGAATTTTTCCAGTTCTTTTTGGTCTTCAGTATTTTGAGCTTGCAAATAATAGTATTCCTTAATCTTTTTGAGAGAATGATTGAATCTTATTAATAAATTATTGATTGCTTCTATCTGCTCTATTGCATTTCGGGCTTCAAAATATTCTCTTTTGGCAAGCTTTTCTTTCAATTCTAATTCATTATCAGAACCGTTATACTTTTGGACTTCTTTTGCATCAGCAATATCTTTTATTACTTCTTCAATTTGTTGCTCATTATCCATCTGACTCAATAATACGGTCTCGGCCATAACTTCCAATAAATCAGAAAAAACATCACTTTTACTTTTGTTTAAACTAATTTTCTTTGTTTTATAAAACCAGTATTGAGTATTCAAATAATCTTTATGAAAGTCAATTTTTATTTTCTCAAGCGAAATTAAATTCTGTAATGCTTCCTTTTTGTCTTTTAATAAATTTATTTGCACCTGGTACTCCAAACTGTCATTTAAAGCCGATTCTATTTTCTCAATCTCATTATTGTAATTCGTATGTAGTTCCTTTTCTTTATTAGTTCCAAATAAAAAGTTTTGCAAATTTTGTGAGTCGAATTTGAAACCTTTTCCTCTTGAAAAAGAACGGATTATTAAGGCATAAGTTTTTAGTTTGTCAGGATTATCAGCAAGATCGAAGGGGAGAATCTTTTGTGTAAAAAGAAATTTATGATAGAATGTTGTTTGAAGTGGTTCACAATTGTACTTCTTTTTTTTGAGATGTTCTTTTAATCCTTCTATTGGTAATATTGTTTGCAGTTCGAGAAATTCTTCATGTAATATTGGGGCCTCCAAATAAGTCGGCTTTTCTATGTTATATCCTTTATGAACAATGAAAGGTTTAGCAAAATTGGTAGATTGTTCCATGTACATTCCAATTACTAAATATTGACCTTCATCAACAGCAATATTTAAAAATGTATATCCTTTTCCACCATGCCCACGTTTTTTGTCATATAATACAAGTCCCTTAGTTTCTCTCTTCTCATCTATTGCCTGGGTAGCTGCTACAAAAACCGAAGACCCCACGAAAATCAATTGCAGTAAATCAGCAATTATACTTTTACCGGTTCCGCTATCTCCCGTAAAATCTGTTCGTACACGATTAAATAGGTAATCATTGTTATAATGATGAATTAATCCAATAGTGGAAAGAGAATAGATATATGGGTATTTTTTCATTGAGTTCTAACAAATTTATAATTTTGGGTTAATTTCTGAATATTATTAATCTCATCGGCATAGAGCTTTCTTAATCTTTCAAATGAGGGCATAATTGTAAATTGTTCATCATTTTTAAAATATACCCATCCCAGTTTATTAAAATATTTAAATGCAGAATTAACACTTTTATCTAATTCATAAACATCATCTCCTGTGTATAAAGAACTTTTTGATTGAGCTAAAAGCCGGTAAAAATCTTCTTTGTATTCTTCATATTCTTCCGCCATCAGTTTTTTAAAAGTAGTTAAAGAACTTTCTTCAGAATTAAAGTCAATTGCATAAACTTTACAGGCAAAAATTCCGATAATTAAATGTTCTTCTGTTAGAAAATACCTCTGTGCTATTGGAATTGCCCCCCTTTTGCCGCCTTCAAAATCGAGATAATAATAGGTTTCAGTTTCTTCCCCACCTATTTCAAGTATAACGCCGAAGAAATCCTTATAGAAGTTTTTCAAACTACTTGAATATTTATTTATAAATCGAAATTCATCTTCTTGATCAGGGTGCATATACTGAATATGAATCCCAGATTTTAAAGCAAAGTCGATTCTTCCAAAAATTTCTTTTGCCCAAGTATCGTATAGAAACTTGTAAAGATTATTATCTACTTCTTTTTGTAGATTTTCATTTTCCATATTGCTAGATTTGAGTGTTTCTTATCAGTCATTATTGTTTTTTCTACTGTTACTTTATAGCTTCTTAGTTTGGTGTATTTGCTGAATAATCTGGAGGAAACTTTGATTGCAATGGTATTTCCATATTTCTTTTCATAATCTAGTATTGCAAAATAAGAAGGAGTAAAATCGAGGAATCCATTTTTGTGAATCTCAAATTCCAGTTGTTTCAACCAATATCGAATTCGATTACGAATGAAAAAATCGATTTCTGCTTTTTCCAATTGTTTTTGCTTTTTAATATCGTTTTTTTTAGGACGATATATAGGTATTGGTTGTTTAGGTTGTAGCCTTCCTTCTTCTACAATAACAAAGTCTGATTCTGGTTGAAAAACAATCTTGGAGGTTATTCCCTTGGGAAGTTGAAGTTTCTTTTTGTTCCCGTTTTTAGTAAAGTCTGACTTGTTCAATAATAATCGTAGAAATAATTCTGTATTCCGATCAAAATTTCGTTGGTTGATACTGGAAATAAATTGACGTAGTTTAGGACGGATTCGATCTATACGTTGGTTTATTATTCCGAAATCATTATTTATTTCCTCAATAAATAAACGCACCGACTCTTTTTGAGAACTTATTTCATGAGAAGTTTTGTCGAAGGATAATTGCAAAAGAAGTCCTTTTATCTCCTCGGCTCCCCAAAATGCATCTTTAAGTTCCTGTGAATGTTTACCAATTACCCCGAGGCTCAAGTCTACCTTTCTAACTGTCTCTAAAAAGGTTTTGTCATCTAACTTAGTTGCTATTCTAAATTCCTTTACAGAATCCTCAACTTTACGATACAGAGTTTCCACCTGATTTTTGATATTAGTCCTTTGTGGGGCATATTGATAATTGTACCAATGAGGAAAGTCTCCTTTATCAATATAGCTCTTCAATGATTCAATTAGATCATCCAGGATTTTCTCAATATCTGTTGGCTTGAATTCAAGCACTAATTTATCTTGGATACGCTCACAAAATTCAATCCCATATTGCGTGATATTGTATCGGTTGGTGTTCTCGTTTCTAAGCAAAAAGTATTCTTGGAGTCGAATATTTATTTCCTTGAATCTTTCGTGAGGTTTTCGTTTATATTTATTACCAAGATCTGAAGCAACTTGTTCAATGGTACTTTTTACTGCTGCCTCTGTAAAATTATTAGAGTTGTATTTGCCTGATTTCCACTGTTCATAAAGCAAAATAATTACTAATCCTGCTTCTTTTTTTGGAATTAGAGGGTCATAATACTTCTCTTTTTTCAGTTCATGATAAAAATGAAAATCTCTATCCATTCGCATCCAATTTTAACATAGCTTCCTTTAAAACATGATATTTATTTTTTTGATCCTCCAGATGAAATTCGATACGATCAAGAATAAAGTTATGCCATTCTTTTACACTAAGATCTTCGAACTTTATTTCTTTTTCTTCACCTTCTTTCGCTTTTGAAGATATGAATTTGAGTTTGTTAGGATTAAGCAACTGATTGATTTGATCGAGCAGTTGAACTTCATCTTTATTCAAGAAGTCTTCAAAATTTTCTTGTAATTCTTTTTTCTGTTTAATCAGGTCGCTGCCCAATGTGGAATAAATGTTTAATAAGAATATATCTTCAGTATTACTCTTTATTACCTCAACAAAGTCTTTCATAGTACTATTACTATCATCAAAATTATCTGGAAAAAGATGCCTAAACCTTTTGGGATTATCCTTACTATTAATGGCTTCTAATACCTCAATGAGTGGTTCCAGATCGGTTAATGGAGCCTTAACACCAGGGAGGCTTTCTCGTTTACCCCAAATTTTTAATATTACCTCACAGCATTCAGTTTCTGCAACTCTTTTTTCTTCATCTGAATTACTTGATTTGGCTTTGTGTATTAGTTCGGCCACGTAATTCGCCATCCAATTCGACAATGTATCAAATCTTGGTTCGATATTCAATTCCTGGACGATTTTTTCACCCAATTTTATAATTTCTTCCGTTGAGGGTTTTGATTTCTCCATTTGGATAGATTAAATATAGTTTCGCAATATTCTTCTTTTCTTTTGAATCGTAATTATGATTTCGATCATCAAGTTGTCTAGATATGTAACATTCTATTATCATGCACATTCCACCTTTTCTTAGCATGTTTACAAGAAATTTCTTTTCCACTGAAAAAGTGTTCCCATAACTGTTTAGTTCTCCGTGGTTAGATCGATCTTTTAAATCACTCCAAATACAATATTTTGAAATGATTCGATTGTTGTAATGGACAGTTTTTAAGTCATCTGAATATTCAATATTGAACAATTCCTCCACCTTTTTACCAAAAAGAATAATATTCTTATCAATCCGATTTACAAACGGATCATTCTTTTCTAATTCGTCATTTTCTAAGTATATATTTTTTAACCACCCTATTAATTTAAAATTTGGTTCAAAAATTTCAGCCTCATCATTTTCTAATGGGATATGATAATCATAATGACTTTCACAAGTTTGTAGAGCTCTTAAGAGTGCCTCCGCTGAATTAGGAGTAACCAGTGCAGAACTTATTGAAACATCTTCATGGTTCCCTCCAAAATATCGGGTAAAAGAACCATATGGCATTATATAATCGGTTTTTGAATCTGATGTAAATCCAATCACTTTATCGTATTGTTGGTCTTCGATATTCCTTTCCCAATCTTCGTCGAATTTGGAAAATTCTGATGACCAAAACATTTTGGTTAGTGGGATTGGGTCTCTTAAATCAGAAAGCCAACCAACTTTCCAAATTGAACTTCGTGATTCCAACCAATCATCCCATGAATACAAGCCCCAATCATCATCCTTTTTTATTAAAGATATATTGTCAAGCATTTCACTAGCTGCGCAAAACATTGCATGATACTCATAATACATTGATAAACCTTCAACGGTAGGTAAACTACCATGTCGGTTACTCATTAACTCATAACTTGCTTGAACATAGTCGCCCTCTCTTCTTTTGCCTACATGTCCCCATTTTTCTCTAATAAACTTATCTGCAATATCTGAGACATTATTAGCAGTGAGTCCGAAACATCTTGCAAGTGGATTATACCAATATGGAAGTGTATCCATGGAGTCAAATTTAAATCGAGCCTCATCCGCTTCTCGGCTATGGTATATTTCATATTTTTCGGCTTTTTCATTTGTCGGAAATTTACTTTGTAAAAAGTTTGATATTATCTCAAACTCATCTTTTGAAAAAAGTGTGGAATCGTATGAATTTAAGTTTAAACACGTATTTTTAATGAAGTAATTAATTAGAGCATGGGGAAGCTTTTTATTTTGTAATTCCAGAAATATCTCATTTTTAAATGTCACAATCTGGTCTGGAATTTCTTGTGACAACCGAAAAATGCATATCCATAAATATAGTTTTGATGACATCCAAAAAAAGATGTAATCTTTATTTTGAAAAGGGTGACAAGTTTTCTCATTCTGTTGAGAAAGTAAAATTTCAAGAACTTGAATGTTTCCAGAATTAATAATTCTTCTTAGTGCATGCACACCTCTCCATCTAACTCTTTTGTCTGGATTACCAAGAATAAATCGGATAGTATAGGCAATTGTTGCGTTTGGGTTGACTGGTGGAAGAAAAGCTTCATGTGAACTGCCATCGGCAATATTCTCTTTGATTGGCTTATTCCACTTGTCTAATACCCATTTTATTAGTTTTTCGTTTTTCTTAGAACTTAAGTTTTTGCCCAAAAACTCAATCACTTGATATATCGAATTTGCAGATAACTCACTTATCTTTTGTGGTAAAATATCGATAAGTATTTCTGACAGTTTTTTATCATCAATAAAGAAGTAGAGCGCAAATTCCTTAATCCCGCTAAAATAAATGTACTCATGCTCGTAAAATTGTTTAAACCAAAGTTGAATGAAACGCTTAAAACTACTTTTAGCCCATTGAACAACATCTGGATATATTTTCCAATCTTTTAATCTTGATTTAAGGGCATTTCTAAATGTATAATAGTGGAATAATGATGGTTCTATATTTATTAATGCTTCCAAATGAGCAACGTAATCCTGAGGTAAACATTTTTCCTTTATGGATTTTAGAAAATCATCAACCTCTGAAGTTCTTACAAAGTTTTCTTCTGCTTTTTGTATCGTTTGGATTGCTTCTGTCAGACTACTGGTTGAAGTAATATCTATTGTTTTTATATCGAATTGAATCTTCTCTTTTCTTTCCGATATTGTTAAATGTGGATTTTTTGATTTTGAGTCTTCATCTGGTTGGATAGTGTTTATGTAACTTACATATTGCTTGAATTGAATTAATAGATTTTTATCGAGATATCTTCCATTCTTTATCAAATTAAAAATCTCATTTGTAATTTCCTTTTTGTTTCGTGGAGGGCAGTTAATTTCTATATCTCGTAATACATTCTTAACGATGAAGTTTTTTATTTTGCTATTACCGTCGTCATCAAGTTTCTCAATCAATATTTTTATATAGCTCACATAACTTTCCCAGTAATAAACATTTAGGGGTAAGATGGAACTACCTATTGAAGAAGAAATAAATCCTTTTTCAAAAGATGTTTGAAGTAAAATAAGTATCTTTTCAGGAATATCAACCACGTATCTATGTGCCCATCTACATAATATTGCAAAGGATGAAGCACAATCTAAATACGCCAATCCTTCTATCCCTTCATTCATAGGAAAATGGTCATATCCACCTAAACGAATTTTACTGTATTCAATAAATCTTGCAAATTTGAAAGCCAATTCAGGATTATCTTTTCTAATCCCATTTTGTGATAATTTTGATATACATTTTATTTGAGCATGTGCTTCTAAATCAATTTCAGAAACAGCTTCAATAGCTTTATCAAGGTAGAACCTGGCGACGGATTTGTTTACAATAAGTCCAATTTTGGCTGCTTGAATGTAGTAGCTAACAATTTCACTTGATGGTAAGGTAGAATTGTTTAGAAAAGAAGTAGCTTCCGTAAGTAGTTTTATGCAATGAGGTTGAAAATATTTAATCGATGCTATAGTTTTTGAGAGGTCAATTCGTAATTGGATATTCGATTTGTCTTTAACTTCGAAAGAGACTGCAACACTTTCTAATAATTCATATTTAGCCCCAATAATTGGTAATGTATCCGTTAAAATTAGGGCTAAAAATTTCAGTCTGTAGGATATCCAAGTTTGGTCATAAAACCTTATATCAGAATTATTTTTTATTCTTTTACAAATATCAAGAAAGCGTTTGGTTCGATTCTTTTCATTCTCTTTTTTACAGTATGTGTCCGCTCTGAATTGATAAATTTCGATTGCTATGCTGTAGAACCTGTCAAATTTCCGTTTGTCCTCGTCCCTGTATTGTCTGGTTTTATAGTCGGTAATTTTTTCAATGTTTTTAAATTTATCAGGGTATATTTTTTTAATTTGTAGAGATGAAGAATTTAAGGAGTGTATTAATGTCTCTTTTCTTAAAAATATATCAAGATTTAATTTGTCGTTTCTACTGTGTACATAGGAATCATCCATAAGTGAAGGAACATGCTCAGAAATTGAAATATCTATTTTTCTCAGAATGTGTAACACCAATTCTTTGTTAGTATCTGTACCCTCTTTTTGAATAAAAATCTCACAGAGCATCAGAACGTCAGAAATAATATATTCTTTTAATTTTATTCCTCTGTCAAATATTTTAGAAACACTTTTAACAAGCCCATTTAAATCAAAGGTTTCAAGCGCAATATTTCGTAATTTTCTCAGAACAACCAATTTCGGAATGATTGGTAAGTTGATATATTGAGCCCACACCGAAATTTGTTCATCATTTGTGTGACATAAAATATTATCCAGAAAAATGTTTGCAGCCTCATAAACAGCGCCTTTTGGCTTCCATCCATTAATCCATTTGAAAGACTCTTGAACACCATAAATTCTCAATACTGCTTCTGCACCACAAGCTATATCATTCGCAGAAATACTAAAATCACGCAATTCATCGGTATCCTTTTGAGCTTGTCTCCAATCCACCCATTGTTTTGCCGACCGTAAATATTTTTTGGCTATTTCTAGCGAATTATTTCTTCTTGAGTAAACAGCTGCCATTTGGTAATAGAAAGAACCTCCCCATGATTTTCCTTCTGATTCAAGGTGGATTTTATTTAACGAATCAATATCGCCCAGCGAAGCAACCAAATCAGCATTAGAAATCAGTAAATTCCGAAGAGCTTCCCCGGTCTTTGCAACATCAGCAGCAATAAAAGCGAGTTTAAAAAAGGACAGATTATCTTTAATCACATGACATAACTTCATTGCTAAAGTTGTCCTATTTATATAAACTTCTTTTCTACGGAGAGGATCAAGCGGGTGACTTATATATTCCTCATTTAGCACAATATTTATTAATTCTTCATCGTAGTTTGCATCAAACAATGCTGTACCAAGATTTATGGATGCATATTCTTCTTCATTAGCTTTTAATAGAAATAAATCGGCAATTTTTTTATGTATTTCGACAGTGGATTTGTATTCTTCTCTTATATACGTTTCAAAATCCTCATCCCTGAAAGTTAATTGGTTATTTTCTAAAATAAGACCATGCCAAATATCCGTGGTTAAATCCAAAAGAATATCCTCATTAATTTCAATCAGCGTACATAAATACGAGATTGGTACTGGTCGTGGTAAGCTAACCAAATATTGAAATAGGTTTTTAATAATTACTGAACCTTCGTTACCAATTTTTTTGTCAGCTTCAAGAATTTTATCTTGGATCAAGTCTTCCACACCTTTCCCATTGGGCCTTAAGTAATTAATTACTTCTTTAATTCCATTTCTTTTTAAATCGAGTACATATGCTTGAACTCTTGGTATTCCCTTAGTAAGTTTATGAAACTCTTCAATTTCTTTATCAGAGCTATTTGGGAAATAGTTGGTAAGATGTTTTGTAACCGTTCATGGGGGCATAAGAACAATAAAAAGAATGATATTAACAAAC
>CAYZBC010000112.1:0-14322 GCA_964476535.1 uncultured Maribellus sp. | reverse complement strand
ATGTGAACAAAGCTAGAATAGCAATAGGGAATGGAGCGGATGAATTAATACAATCATTAACACTGGTCTTTGGCACCAGAGGATCGTTATTCTTTTATCCATCATTTTCAATGTATGGGATAATATCAACAGCATGCAACACAGAGGCTGAATTTATAAATCTTGATGAGAATTTTGACATAGATATAGACACAACATTAGCATATATCAGGAAGAGTCAGCCCAGTCTTATTTTTATCGGGTATCCTAACAATCCAACAAGTAACAGCTTTTCCAAAGAGAAAATAGTAAGCATTATAGAAAATTCATCAGGGCTTGTTGTAATGGATGAAGCTTATTCGGAGTTTTCTAAAAAGACATTTCTTCCATTAATTAATAAGTATGATAATCTGGTTATATTAAGAACATTTTCCAAAGCATACGGCATTGCAGGGTGTAGGATAGGTTATATGACAGCTTCAGAAAAGGTAGCGGAACAGGTTAACAAAGTAAAGTTACCATTTAATTTGAACTCCATTTCACAGCGTATAGGAGTGATAGCCTTAAAGCATAAAAAGAAATGTAATGAAGCTGTTGGAAATATTATTTCTGAAAGAGCCAGACTTCTGAAAGAGATGAAGAAAATCAGCGCAATTTACACATTCCCGGCAGAGGCAAATTTTATTCTATTCAAACCAGAGATTTCATCCAAAATTGTATTTAGCCAACTTCTTAAAAACGGTATTCTAATACGCAATGTAGCTGATAATAGATTGCTAAAAAATTGCCTGAGAGTTACTGTTGGAAAACCATCTGAAAATAATGCTTTTCTTCGTGTTCTAGACAAATTGTTGTGAGGAGTCCAAGGTAGAAGGTTTTTAAATTATATTGACGATAAAAATATATCATTTGAAAAAATCAGAGGTTAATCGTCTCCTTACATTTAATGCAGAGGACTTAGTCGTATTTGACCAGAAGGAAAATCCATTATCACAGTGCCATAGGAGCTTTACAAAAACAAAAAAATGTTTGACAGGTTTTTTGTTCAATGATATTGTTTATACAAAGTGGAAAAATAAGGTCGAAACATGTCCGGAATTTCAACACCTAAAATCGCAATAATTGGAACTGGTCAGCGCGCCAGAGCCTTTATTCATTTGATTTCTAATTCATCCGAGGTGGAGCTTGCAGCTTTGTGTGATAAAAATCACCAACGGCTTGAGGATTTTTCAGACAAGCACAAATGTACTGATATAGCAAAATATACTTCGCTTGACCAAATGCTTGACGGTACTGAGTTTGATGCGTTAATTATCACCGTGCCGGATTTTCAGCACGCGGAGGTCGCGGAAAAAGCTTTGTTGCGCGGCAAACATGTATTGCTGGAGAAACCCATGGCACTCACCGTGGAGCAATGCCATCGTATTTTTGCCGCTCAAAAATCCAGTGGCAAAATAGTACAAGTAGGTTTTGTCCTGCGCGAGCATCCAATGTATAAAAAGATAAAGAAAATTATAGATTCAGGAAAGCTTGGGCAAATAATGAGCGTTAACACGGCCGAGGATATCGGGGTGATGCACGGTGCCAGCTACATGCGGCGCTGGCATCGCAAAAGCGCTAATTGCGGCAGCTTTATCCTGGCAAAATGCAGTCATGACCTTGATTTGCTTTCATGGGTTATCGGTGCGTATCCCAGCCGTGTAGCATCTTTCGGCAGTAATAATTTCTTCACGCCGGATAAACAAAAATATCAATATTGTTCGCAATGTCCTGACTCTGATTGCCGTTTCCGTTTTAAAGGGGAATTTGTCTATCTTAGTAAAACTGAAAGCGATTCGCCGTCAGAATACAATTTTGATTTATGTGTTTACAATTCTGATAAAGACATTGTGGATAATCAAGTAATCATTTTAGAATACGCTAATGGTATAAAAGCAACATTTTCACTCAATCTTTTTGCCGGAAAGCCTAAGCGCACTATTCAAATAGTAGCGGCGGACGCATATTTGTCAGGAGACAGCAGTACGGGAGAAATAGAAATCATTTATTCAGATGACAGAGAAAATGAGAGATTCTGCTGCATAGCTAAAAATAACACTTCAGGGCATGGCGGCAGTGATAAACTCTTCTTTGACAACTTCATCAACAGTATTAAAAATGGCAGTAAACCCTGCTCCGATTTTTATTCTGGTTTAACTTCAACAGTTATCGGTAATGCCATTGAAGAATCCAGAATAAAACAGCAGGTTGTTAAAATATTACCGGAAGAATACGATTGCCAGTATTAATTTCTAACTTAAAGTAGTTACCTGAATCTAAAACCCCATAAGAAGTTGCTGAAGTCGCAATTAAAAAATATTCCAGCGATATTGCTTATGTCGCTGTTTTTCAGGACAAGGATCTTTACCGGATATATTAGTGAGGGCATGGCTTGGCAAAATTGAACCAATTAACCTGTTATGCGGAAAGCGAAGATGGTATTTAAAAGAAGGAAAGTTTGACAGCCAGAATGTTGTATTCTAGGATTCTGTGCGCAAGGAATATGTTGCGTTTATGCGCACACTGTTAAAAGGGAAATACCGTTCTTTCAGCAGATGTGTATCTCCTGATTTTGAGCATTGGTCAACCCCTGAACAAGTAGGCTTAGGTGATATCCAAAACTGTATTTAGCCAACTTCTTAAAAACGGCATTCTTATACGCAATGTAGCTGATAATAGATTGTTAAAAAATTGCCTGAGAGTTACTGTTGGAAAATCATCTGAGAATAATGCCTTTCCTCGTTTTTTTTGACATTTTCCAGTAAGTTGTATACAATCATAGTGCAATGTGAAAGGATTTTCCGTGAAAGATACATTAGTAAACCAACTGTATATAAAAATTAGGTTAAGCATTCTGAATGGCGGGATGAAGCCTCATGGTAGGATTGTTGAACAGGATCTTGCTAATAAATACAAAGTCAGCAGGACTCCTATTCGAGAAGTTCTTCTCCTGCTTGAAAGCAAGAAATTAATTACAGTTATTCCCAATGTGGGAGCATTTGTGAGACAGCATTCCTTGGATGAGATAAAACAACTTTATGGGATACGGGCTGTATTAGAAGGTTATGCTGCAAGATTAGTTACCTTGTGTATTGATAATCGTGGAATAAGGGAATTGGAAAACATTGTAAAAGGAGAAAATAGAGCTAAACAAAACAAGGATTGGAATACTCTGGTAAAAATAGACAGGGAGTTTCATGGTTTTATTATAAAAAAATGCGAAAATAAAGAACTTAAGAAAATCATGGAACTGTATAACTATCAAGCAATAAATTTATATGCCAAGGCGACAAAATCTTCCAAATATTGGGGGAAGAATATGCGTTTTTCACACTTATCCATTATGGAAGCTATAAAAAATAAGAAACCTGAGCTTGCAGAGAAACTGGCAAGAAAGCATATTGAAGAGGCAAAAGAGCAATTGATGAGGTAGGGGCAAAAAAATGGTAAGAGAAAACTCTAAATTCGAAGCACTAAACTCTAAAGGGAGGAAGTTATCATGAAGAGTGTAAAATTTATTTGTATTTGTGTTTTTTGTGTATTATTTGTAAATAAATTGAATTTAGTACAAGCAAAAACAATAGACAATTATCTTGTTTTGAAAAATAATGATTTAAAGATATGGTATCAATCTCCAACAAAATATCTATGGATGGATAATAAACTTACAGAAGAAAATGCAAGAAAGAATATTGGAGTATTTGCTTGTAAAGGAGAAAAAGAAGGGATAATTGTTATTGTCAAATCCTCGAAAACCAGAAAGGAGATTACTCTTGATTTTACTGATCTACAATCTCAAAAACATATAATAAAGTCCAAACAGTTTATATGGAATCCAATGGGGTGTGTTTTGGCAACTGGTAATGATTTTAAAAAACATAAAATGTTTGATATTATTTTAGAGCAGGAACCGGTAATAATAGAAAAAGATATTTACAAAGCATTTTATGTTACAGTTAATATTCCTTCTTCCTCACTAGCAGGTCTTTATAAAGGGGAAATTTATATTAAAGAAAAAGCATCTATTGTCGCTACAATTAAACTAAATATAAAAGTATACGATATAAATATTCCATTGAAAAACCAAATTATATTTACCACAAAATTGCCCCAAGTTAAACTTACAACAAATCCAATAAAAAGGAAAAGATACTTAGCATTAGGAGGAAAAGATTATCCTATAAATATAAATAAAGTCAGGGAGAGATGGATTAAATTAATTAGTGAAAATCGTCTTTATAATTCTATTCATAGTCTTAATATACCAACACCTGACATAATAATAAATGGGAAAACACATAATTTTCATACAAAAGAGCAAAGACTTCGTTTTAATAATAAAAATACTGTTTTTTCTCATGAGGATATAAAAATTGATTTCACAAAATATGACAAGAGAATTTCAGAGTTACAAAAAAATGGAATTAATATACAACTTCGTACCCCTTTTTTTGGCGTGATTACAGGAAAGGGTTTTTATGGAGGTGAATACTTATGGGGTGATTTGACAACCCCAGCAGGAAATAAAATTTTAAGGAAAGGTTACTCTTATCTTGATAATGATAATATGAATGAAGAATTCCCTCCTCTTTATAAAAAATGCGTTTCTATGGTTATAGACCATATTTCACAAAAATATGACAGAACTTTGTTTAAAGATGTTGTTGCAGATGAACCTAAGGCAGTAGTCTTTTCTGTATGTAAAAAAGTCGCAGCATATGCAATAGAAGCAAATAATAAAGCTAAACCATGTATTTTTGCTTGTCCAAATTCTCTTGCAATGCTTAAAATAATTAGGGGAGATGTAAAACATTTTTTTGTACACTCAAATACAGTTGATTCTGTTGCTCCTTATATAAAAAGGACTAAAAGAAAAGATGAAATTTTTGAGGCTTATAATTTTCCACACCAATTAAGTTTTCGTTATGAACCACTTAATGCGCGTTCGATTTTTTGGTGGGCATGGGATTTGCGTATTGATAAAATATGGCATTGGTCAATAGGCGATTGGCGTTTACCACCTGATGAATCAACTTATGGAGGATATTATTTGATTTATCCAAATGAAAATGACCTTGAAGGTGATTTTCTAAAATCAATTAGATTTGAGCAACTTCGTGAAGGTGTTGAAGATTATTCATTATTTAAGGAATTAACAAAAAGGATAAAAAAAGTTAAGAAATCTTTAAACATAAATGATGAGAATTTCCCCGTAGAATATAGGAGTGATGAAATTTCTCATTATATGAGTAAGGATGAAAGTGTTTATTTATGGTCTCAAGATACTAATCTTTATTGTTATGCAAGAAGAAAACTTTGTGAGGAAATTATCAATACCTTAAAACATCCATATATATTACTTAAAATGGAGCCAGGATATAATGAAACAAAAAGAGAATCTGTAGTATTCAAAGGTTATGTTGAAAGCGAAACACAGGTTTTTTGTAATAATGAAGAAATTGAAATACATAAAAATAAATTTAGTTTAATAAAAAATTTAAAAATAGGAGAGAATAGGTTTGTATTTAAATTACAGAATAATAAAAACATTAAAATACTTGAACGAATAATAATTAGAGAAAAAATCAAAAAAGAGGATATACTTATTAAAGATACTTTTTCTCCTCCTTTGTCCTTTAATGGGAAGTTAGGTATATCGAGGGCTGTTAGGTTATTTATTACAGGAAGAGAAAAAATTCGATTTAAGATTGAAGCACCAGGACCATATAAATTAAAATTAGTATTTGTGGGGAAAGATCGTAATAATAAATATTTAAAATATCCAACGCCTTATCTGCCTATTTTTGCGCAAGGTAATTTTGAAAATGTAGAATTTGTTTTTTCAAAGCTTCCTTTACTAAAGGGGGCAAATATAACACAAATTTGCATACAATTATACGAGGTAATTAGTACAAAAAATAAACCAAATATATATATGGGTGATCTTGTAATTACAAGAGAGGTAGAATGAACACGAATTTAGTAGCAAAACCAAAAAGATTCTGTACTATGATATTATATAACAAGGTTAATCAAGCTGGAAAGGAGGTGTCAGCGAGCTTGAATTGTCGTGGCGTTTCTCCATGTAAAGTAAAAACGCAAAAAAAGTTGGAAAAATCAACTTTTTGTAACTAAACTATAACGGAGGATTAAAATGAATAAAAAAACCAGAGACTTTGTACGAAAAATGCGTGGTTTTACCTTGATAGAGCTTTTGGTTGTAATAGCCATTATTGCTCTGCTTGCAAGTATGCTATTGCCTGCACTTAGTAAGGCAAGAGACATGGCAAGGAAGGCTAAATGCGTGTCTAACTTGCGTCAGATAGGTCTTGCTTATCATATGTATGCCAATGACTATAATGGTTATGGCCCGTCAGATACCCATGGTGATCGCTATTACTATGGTGGTGGCTCTTATAAGTATAAAATGACCTATAGAACATTTCAGGGTGGTGAGCCAGCGTATGGAATAGGCAAGTTCTTAACCTACGGGTATCTAGGGAATGGTATGATATATTTCTGTCCAGCTCAGCCTTGTACGGATAATTATCAAGCAATGGAAAACTGGATGGACAGTGGAGTGACGTATGAAGGTAATGCTGCTTATAGTACTTATATCTCTTATGTGTCAAGGGATGTAGAAGATGGTAATGGCGGTGCGATAAGAATCTCAAAACATCCTGACTGGGCGATTGTGGCTGATGAGAACATGTGTGCAAAGAATGTCGAAAGTGATGTCTGGCATAAGAATGGTTTTAATGTTCTTTATGCGGATGGAGGAGTATCTTTTTGTGTTGATATGGCAGGACTTTTTGCTAGTGGTGACCAGTTAGATGATGGTATTAGAAACAGGTGGATATTTTTGACCAACTATAGAAAATAAGAAAAATAAGGGTTTTTTATGACATGGATTAAAGGAATTAAAAGCGATAATATATTGTGCCTTTTTTTGGTTGCCTTAATGAGCTTTAGTTTTACTGCGGTGGTCTTAGGGCAGGAGACATCTGGCGAGTATGAAAGAGTCACCTGGTGGAAAAATGGGAAAATACGGATTCTTATTGATAAGGTATATTCACGAAACAAGGACAGACTTATCTATGAGGAAGATTTTGCTGATAAAAAAAAGGCTGGATTTAACGTAGTGGGGTTTAAATGGCATGCTTTTGATCTGGATATAGTAAGCACTTACGCCAAGCGGACCCAGAAAAACCAAAAAGATTCTGCACTATGATATTATATAGCAAGGTTAATCAAGCTGGAAAGGAGGTGTCAGCGAGCTTGAATTGTCGTGGCGTTTCTCCATGTAAAGTAAAAACGCAAAAAAAGTTGGAAAAATCAACTTTTTGTAACTAAACTATAACGGAGGATTAAAATGAATAAAAAAATCAGAGACTTTGTACGGAAAATGCGTGGTTTTACCTTGATAGAGCTTTTGGTTGTAATAGCCATTATTGCTTTGCTTGCAAGTATGCTATTGCCTGCACTTAGTAAGGCAAGAGAAATGGCAAGGAGGACTAAATGCGTGTCTAACTTGCATCAGATAGGTCTTGCTTATCATATGTATGCCAATGACTATAATGATTATGGCCCGTTAGGAGATATCGGTCGTAGTTATTACTATGGTGGTGGCTCTTATAAGTATATGAATACCAATAGAACATTTCAAAGTGGTGAGAAGCCATATTCAATAGGTAGACTCTTAACCTATGGGTATCTTGATCACAATGGAATGGTATATTTCTGTCCCTCTGATGTAGCGCGTGGTGCTGATAGACAGGAAATGGAAGCGTGGATGGCGAGTGGGATAACATATAAGGATAACTCTTCTTATAGTACCTATATCTCTTATGTGTCGAGGGACTCAGAAGATGGTAATGGTACTCCGATAAGAATCTCGAAACATCCTGATTGGGCGATAGTGGCTGATTGGGACATGTGTGCAAAGAATGTCGAAAGTGGTGCCTTGCATAAAAATGGTTTTAACGTTCTTTATGCGGATGGAGGAGTATCTTTCTGTAGTGATAGGGCTGGACTTTTTGCTAGTGGTAACCAGTTAGATGATGGTATTAGAAGCAGATGGGTATTTTTGACCAACTATAGAAAATAAGAGAAATAAGGGTTTTTCATGACATGGATTAAAGGAATTAAAAGCGATAATATATTGTGCCTTTTTTTGGTTGCCTTAATGAGCTTTAGTTTTACTGCGGTGGTCTTAGGGCAGGAGACATCTGGCGAGTATGAAAGAGTCACCTGGTGGAAAAATGGGAAAATACGGATTCTTATTGATAAGGTATATTCACGAAACAAGGACAAACTTATCTATGAGGAAGATTTTGCTGATATAAAAAAGGCTGGATTTAACGTAGTAGGATTTAAATGGCATGCTTTTGACCTGGATATAGTAAGCACTTACGCTAAACATGCCCAGAAAAACGGGCTTTATTTAATGCCGTTTATGAGAGGCATCAAGAAAGCAGAAGAAGGGGGAACAAGACTTATATCAGAACGTGGTCTTGTATGCGGGGTTGAAAGCCCTCATTCTGATATTTTATGGAAATATCTTAACAAGCGGGTGCTTGACTACGCAAAGCTTTCACAGAAGCATCCAAATATAATTGGGGTCTTATTAGATTTTGAATTATATATAAAACCAAAGCCTACGAATGCTTATCCACTCTCCTACGACGAAAAAATTCTGAAAGAATTTGGAGATTCAAGAAAGATAATTATTCCAGCTCTTGAACCGGCAGAAAGAAGAAACTGGTTAGAAAAGAAGAATCTATTAAAGGAATTTGAAATTTTTCAGGAAAATTCTTTCAAAAATCGATGCAGAAAGCTACGCAAAGCAGTTGATGAAATAAATCCTTATTTCCAATTCATTGTTTATCAGGCAGAATACCTGATAAACAAAATAGCTCTTCCCGAGTGGAGTACGTCTAAAGCCCCGGTAATTATAGCGGATGCTGGAAGCTATGGTAAGGTATCTGAATTAATTTCGCAGGCAGAAAACTTGAAAGCAAATCAGAACCGTCTTTTAGATCACATAGCTGGATTCAGGGCATCTAATTTGTCTCAGTCTTTTAAGTTTCTCTATGTGGGAGGAATTGACCCTATTTTGTTTACAAGATTAAAACAACCACTGCTTAGGGAAGCCGGACCGGAATTCAGCGGGAAAAATGCTGTGGCAATATCTGAGGTAACTGATGGGTATTGGGTGTTTTTTGAAGGACCAAGACGATATACTCAGGAGCATAAAGAATATATGAAGTGGTTTTCTTTTGCAAATGAAGATATAAAGAAGGGAAGATTTGGGCTACATCGCGAGCCCAAGTTGGATGTAGAGTCCTTAGTTATTTCGTATCCCAAAAAGAAAACCGAATTAATCCAAGTTGGAATTTATGGAGCTAGACCACGGTTTAAACAATTTTTCGCTGAAACCAAAGAATTTGAAGCTCATCCCTTGGGAGGGCTTACATTATCGTATCTTAGGCAATTTGACATTGTAGTATTACAGAATTTTAATGTGTCACTCATACGGGGTAGTAGAATTCATAAGATACTTGATGAATACGTAAGAAAAGGAGGAGGACTTTTCCTGACTCATGACACAGGGTGGTACTTTGAAAGTCCTTTTCCTGAGATTGCAGTACGCGGTTATCCAAAACAAAAAGTCTCGCATTTTCTTCACGTGCTTGACACCCGGATGATTGTCAAGAATCCTGCAAATATATTAAAAAATCTTAAAGAAGGTGAGCGTTTTTACGCAGGTTTTTTGGATCATATGATCTTTGCGCCCGGTCCTGATGGTAAAGTCCTGATTGTAAATCATTTTGAAGAGCCTGTTTACGTTGCAGGCCAAGTAGGTAAAGGGCGTGTAGTATTTAGTGGCTGCTATTTTGGCTATCGTGACCCTATCATGGGAAAAGAGAAGGATGTTTTATTGTCTATAGTGAGATGGCTGAGTAAGAAAAGTTAACCAATATAAAAGGAGGGTAATTTAAAATGTTAAATAAAACAAGACGAAGTTCGAGAAGCAAAAATTCTTTTACATTAATTGAGGTACTGGTCATGGTGGTAATTATGTCTCTATTTGTGATTATATCATTACCTGCTTTGTCTAAAGCAATTGGGATGGAAGGGAGAGAAACATGCATGAGTAATTTAAAGGACATAGGCCGTGCCTATCTTATGTATGCCCAGGACCATAATGGTTATGGGCCTGCAGGAGAACATCATGGTCGTACCTATTACTATGGAGCTGAAAAGGAAGGCAAAAAATATCAATACAAAATGACCTATAGAATATTTAATAGTGGTGAGCCGGCGTATGCAATAGGCAAGCTCTTAACCTACGGATATTTAAAGAACGGAATGGTATATTTCTGTCCTGATCAGCCGGGTACGGATGATCATCAAAAGAAAATGGCAGCCTGGATGAGCAGGGGAGTGACACCTAAAGCTAATGTCCCTTATACTATTTACAGCTCTTATGTGTCGAGGGACGCAGAAGATGGTAACGGCAGTCCGATAAAACTTACGGACCATCCTGACTGGGCGATTGTGGCTGGTGGGAATATGTGTGTAAAGGATGCTTTTAGTGATTTCTGGCATGAGGATGGTTTTAATGTTCTTTATGCGGATGGAGGGGTATCTTTCTGTAATAAGGTAGTTATTGCTTATAGTGGTAATAATCAGAGAGACGATGGTATTAAAGCCAGATGGGAGGTTCTTACTTCTAGGAGACAAGATAAAGGAGAAGTCTTATGAGAATTTTATCAATAGTTTTGTTCTTGGCGTGTGTGGCAACAACATCACTTTGGGCAGATACGTACAACGTAGGAATTGGTAATGTCCCAAACCGTACTATTAACGAAAGATTACAGGATATTGTAATTGTTAATGATTGGCCTTCTCTAGCCTCTGCAGTAAGGGATATTGGGGGAGCAAAGAGAACTCTATTTATTCCAGCAGGCACATATACAGTTTCAGAGAATCTCACTATTCCTGCGAATATTTCACTTATTATTTTAATGGGTGGAGCTTTTGAGGTATCGACTGGCAAAACTTTAACTATTAATGGTGAAATCACAGCACCCGTTGATCAAATCTTTAGTGGAAGTGGAACTATCGTTTTCGGCGGGGAAGCTAAACAAATATATCCTGATTGGTGGGGAGTAGACGGCAAAGCGGATAATGTCCAGATCAATAAAGCCATTGCAACATTAAGGGACGGAGACATCTTCGCTTTTGGAGCGAACAGAACATATAATATTGACAAAGTCCTTAGTGTTCCCACCAGCAACTATCTTCACGTAAAAGGGAATAATGCAACAATAAAGACGACTTCAAACATTGGTCGTAAATTGATATTTGGAACCAGGGGCAAATACGTTACCATAGAAGATCTGAATATTAACGGCGAGATTGGCAATACTCGCAAATATACAGGGAGCATAGGTCTTGCACCTATTGGCGCACATACTACGCTAAAAAGATGTACTGTTAAGGATGTGGGCGGCACCTGTATCCGATTAGCAGGAGCCTACGGTTATGCTGAAGACTGCGAGGCTGATGGTACGCATGACAATGTTAATGGAAGAAATCTTGGAAAAGATGGTTTTAGAGTAAGTAACGAATTTTGCGAGATAAAAAGATGTGTAGCCAGAAATGCTAAGAGATGGCCTATCGAAGCTCGCAGTCATAACGATAGTATTAAACCTCCATTGGCCGGTCTTCCCCAGCCTACAAATGATAGCTGGATTAAAATTACCGACTGCAGAGCAGAAGATAGATCTATGGATATTGAGGTGACAAATAAGGTAATTATTGACAATTGCTACGTTGAGAAGTCTATATGTTGTAATGGTACACGGGATCTGGTAATAAAAAATTCAGATGTAGGTGGTATATACAAAGTTGATGCTAGTCCCGGTGAACCGGCAAAGGCTCCGGGATTTAACAACGGACGGCTGATAATAGATAATTGCACTTTTCGTTGTTCAGGGTATGGTTCTGATGGCGCTATAAGACACTTTAAGTTTGTTCACATAAAAGATTCCAGGTTCATTAGCTCGGAGACCGGTACAGCTTCAAGAGGGATGCTTTCTTTTGATAATGTGGAGTTTTTACTCATAGAAAACTCTCATTTTGATGGACGCAACCCGACACTTGCAAAACCAAATCACATGGTCCCTCGCCAGAAATTTATTTTTCAGAGGTTTAACACGTCTGGCAAGGTGACTATGGTAAATTGCTTAATAGAAGGTTTTTCTTCTGCTCTAATGGGAAGTGGTTCTTTTTCTGGGTTAAAAGTCAGCAATTGTGTGGTGAAAAAAAAGTAGCGTTAGATAATTACAGAAAAAGAGACACTAAATGAGCAAAATTGATAGAATTAAAAGAGAAATTATTTTTCATGGTCGCAGAAACAACCAGGCGTGGTTTGCATCTCATATAGGTGTTATCCCGGGCAGTGGTAAGAACGGATGCCCTGAAGTCTGAGAAAAATCGCTGTAAATTGAGGAGATTTAATTTGAAAATAAACGTAAATACATTAAAAAAATCAGCAATACGAGCAGCGGATTGGCTTTCAGCTAGTTCACAAATAAATGATAAGAACAGCAACTTTTTTGGAGCGCTTAAGAACGATTATGATATAAAAGAACAGAAATGGTATTTTTATGAGCCATTCTGGCATACTGCTCATGGCTTAAGAGCTTTGCTGGCTCTTTCAAAAGAGTTGAATACAGATAAATGGGATGACGCAATAGATAACGCAGCGTATTTTCTAAAAAAACAGATTATAAATAATCCTGAACGTCCAAGGATTCATGGAGGGCTAATGCGTGTTCATGGACCTGTGGAGACCTGTGTGCCATTTGGGAAAATGGGTTGCACAACACTTACGGATGGCTTGGAAGGGCTTTTTGATTATTATCTGATTAAAAAAGATCCTGACACTCTTGAGGCAATTAAACGTGCAGAGCACTGGCTAACTAACGTTATGTATGATAAAAAAACTGGATTCTTATGGTCATTTATGGATATGGAGACGGAAGAATACTATAAAGATATCATCCGGCGTCTAAATAGAGATAATAAAGCGTATTTTTACAAACGTCCTGATGCGGAGGGGTCTTCTCTATTGTTGTTGGGTAAACTCTTCAACAAACCTAAGTTAATAGATGGGTTTAAAAAAATTTTAGACTTTTTAGTTCATGACCAGGGAAAAGATGGTATATGGTGGAACTGGGCATGCAATAAGAAGGATCCTCCAAGGGCACATGGTAGATATAACCTTTGGCTTGCCTTTGCTTTGCTTAATGGGTATGAATTTTTCGGAGATGACATCTACAGAGAAGCAGCACTGCGAACTGCAAAATTTTACCGTCAAGCCCAGTACCCTAACGGCAGTATGTCTTATATGACTATACAAGGGGAAAAAGGTGAAATGATAAATCCTTGTGGGTCGGCTGTGGCACTAGCTGCGCTTTTATGGTTAAAGTTAATGAGTTATGAATTTGATGAAGATTTTGCTTGCGGAGTCAAATTAAGTTGCGAATTTTTATTAAATACTCAATATAGCGACTCCTTTTTCGATCATAATTTAAGAGGTGCTTACTTTGAATTACATAATAACAACGTGAGAGATATTGCCAGTGTTTTTGGAATTCAATTAGCTACTAAATTAACAGCTGGATTAAAAAAAATGGGAATTGTTAATTTGGAAGAATGGATGGCTTCAAAGACAAAATGGAAATGGGAAAAATGGCCTGCAGAATCAATAATATAAGGAATATTCTATGAAACTATCCACTAGCACAATAATATGTAAAAAAGAAAAACTTGAGACCTGCCTTTCTCTTTTAAAAGAGTCAGGATTTAATATGGTGGAAATATCTAGAGAACATGCTATAGCTAAACAGACTTATTCTGTAATTGACAAACTAGGCATAAAAGTATGGTCGGTGCACGGAATATCAGGATACAAACTTCTTTCAAATAAAAAGCCAGAAAGAGAAGAAGAAATTAATAAAGAAATTGCGAGGATGAACAAAGCTTCTCATTTCGCTCCATGCCCCTATATTATTCATTATTTATTAAGATTTGATTACCAGTCAGAGGATATCTGGAGGGATTCAATATCCAAACTGCTTGATGCAGCCAAAAAAACGAATTTAATCCTTGCCATGGAGACAATGCCGCATCATCCAGGCAAGGGGGAAAATTACTCTTCATCTGATAAAATCACCGAATTCGTAGAAAGCTTTAAGGATGATTCATTCAAGATATGTGTAGATATGAATC
>CAYZBC010000111.1:0-14410 GCA_964476535.1 uncultured Maribellus sp. | reverse complement strand
ATTTATCTTTTTATTGCAATCCTAAAAGTTGCATTTATTACTTGAATTTAAGAAGAAAAAAAATATGGTCATTCAAAAATTACATAATATTTTCCTATTGATTTTTATGACGGGATTATTAGTGTTTTGCGTTCCAAAATCAGAAAAACCTCTTTACTCATTTGGACCTGAATTACGAACACTTTCGGAGGATTTAGAAAGCCAGGCGTACAAAGATGTAGTTAGTACAATGATCATCCAAGATCTTCAGGAAGAGTGGAAACGGGTGGCTACACCAGATAATTATCTGGTTTTTTTGGAAAAACATGGTGGAATAGAAAAAATAACTGCCGACCCAAATTTAAATGCAGCTTACGAAAAGCGAAAGGATATTGCAGATGGTTTTATTGCGCTTATGGGAAATGAGATTCGTGATAAGAATAAAAATCCAGATTTTTTAAAGGAACAGCTTGAACAACTTCTGATAAGCGAATTAGATCGTTTGGCAGTAATTGAGGCTTTGGAAGATATTTCTATTGAACCTATATTGCCCGCTTCCGGCGCAGAGAATCAGTGGCCATGTTTTCGAGGGCCAACCGGTCAAGGGATTGCCGTGGATAAAAAATTTCCTTTGAATTGGAGTCAAACAGAAAATATTATTTGGAAAGTAGAACTTTCTGGAAGAGGAAATAGTTCGCCTGTTATTTGGGACAATCGAATTTTTATTACTTCGGCATCAGACGATGGAAAAACGCGGGAACTATTTTGTTACAATCGGTCCAATGGTGAGCTGCTTTGGAAAAACGCAGCACCTGTTCCTGATAATATAGAAAAACTTTATTGGAAAAATTCTTATGCATCTTCTACACCAGTAACTGATGGTGAACGAATAATTAACTTTTTTGGAAATAGCGGAATGGTATGTTATAATATGAGCGGTGATGTACAATGGACTCAAAATTTAGGGGATTTTACAACCATGCACGGGCCCGGTACTAATCCGGTATTATACAAGGATAAAATTATTCTCATTCAGGATCAGACCAATGCAGAATCTGTTTATGTTGCATTGAACAAATTCACAGGGGAAATTCTTTGGAAACAAAAACGAGAAAGTGGGATGGGTTGGTCGAGCCCCATAATAGTTAGAGTGGATGATCATGATGAAATGATTTACAATGGTTCACACAATGTAGTGGGTTATAATCCGGATACCGGAGAACAAATTTGGACTTTAAACGGATCAACCAAAGAAGCGGTGCCGATGATTGTTTCAGGTGGGGGTTTGCTCTTTTCCGCATCAGGACGTAATGGAACAATTATGGCAATCCGTCCCGGAGGAAATGGAGATATCACAGACTCGCATCTTTTTTGGTTGAACGAAAGGGGCGGACCGCATGTTCCTTCACCAGCCTATTACAAAGATCGTTTGTACATTGTTAACGATACCGGAATTGCAACATGTTTGAACGCATTAACAGGCGAAACGGTTTGGCGCGAAAGGCTGAAAGGACGCTTTTCAATGTCGCCGGTACTGGTCGGCGATAAATTGATTGTGACAAATGAGAAGGGTTTCACCACCATTATAAAATCGGGAGATAAATTCGAAGTGCTGGCAGAAAATGATTTAGCCGAAGAAACTTTGAGTACACTTGCCGTATTAGGAGGACGTGTTTATATTCGAACTGCATTGCATCTTTATTGTATAGGTGAATAAAATTAATTATGGGTTTGATGCAGCATTGACGCAGTTATTTGTTTTGCAATGCATTTTTATTCGTGACCAGAATAATAAAATGTTAGAACAAATTTTGTATTCTATCGCAATCATTTTAGAACTAAAAAACAGGCTTTAAATTCTCCCATTTTACATTCCAATCCTCCGGAAATCCGGGATTGTTTCTGGTGTTTCCTTCAAACCCGGCACACATCATTGCAACGGCTGTAAGTAATCCACCGTTTCCCGGTAAATATATACGTAAACGGTTTCCCTGATAATTGTGACCATTAATAAGATATGTATTTTTCAAGACATCTTTTAAAAGCAAATCAACAGCATTTTTTGGTTTCCCCAAACGGGTTGCACACATGGCTGCCATTGGATAATCCCAACCCCATGTTCTTTCCCAGTTCCAGTTTTTTTCAATGTAGTTGAAAGTGTTTTCCAAAATCGAGGTGTCAATTGAAACTGTTTCGGGCAGAATTCCAAAAGTGCCTAAAACCATTGGATGATCGGAGTAATAATCTTCATTTTCGTATGAATCCGGAGCACTTTCGGCGGCAAGATAAAGTCCATCTTTTTGAGCTAAATCAGATAATTTGTCGATTATAACTTGCCAATCCGGATTTGGCGCCAGTCCCATTCGTTTTCGCCACTCTTGAGCTTTTGATAATCCCCAATTCCAATAAGCCAACTCAAACGGTGGATTAAATGTTATCTCTTTTTCTAAACTTTCCTGAGCCGGAATCAACGGAGGGCCTAAAATATATCGTTCATTTTTTTCATCCCAGCGGGCAAAATCAGCCATAAAATCGGCAGTAGCAAAAACAAGTTGTGAATATTTTTCGAGTGTTTTTTCATTCTGATATTCCTGATAACACTGTTCAGCAAAATAAATAATGTGTGGCTGCTGCCAGATTAGAAATTCACCAACTCCGGAAGGACTGTCGCCGCCTTGATTATCTGTCATTTTTGGCCAGCGCACCCCATCATATTCTTGAATTTCGGCTTTCTGTTTTGCCTTGTTAAAAATCTCAAAATAGTAGTTCATGCTTTTTTTAAGCAATTCTGTTCGGTTCCAAAGTGCCCAGTGCGCCGAGTGCCACCAATGCATTTCCATATGAAATTTTCCGTACCAACTGTTAAACGTCAATCCGGTTTCTTGTGGCGGATAATTGCCTGCGCATTGAATCCGGGTGAGATATTGCGATAAAATCACTCGTCTTTCTAGTTCAAAAGCGTCTGGATCCGGAGTTCCAGAAAAGTCAACAATTCCACCGGTCTCCCAAAATTCTTTCCATTTTTCTGTATTTACAAGTTTTATGTTTTCCTTTTCAGTTGAATTTGAAAAACTGTTTTTTGAATTGAATTCTACATTTATATTTAGACTTGTGGTTTGACTGCCGGGTTGTAACACAAAATAATGGTTTTCTTTTTTTACCAGACCTGCATCGCCTTCCCAATTTAAATGAATAAAATAAACCGTTGTATCAATAGTATGTTTGAAGACAGCACTGTTTTCATTCTGTTGAATAATTTCAGAATGATGTTTCTTAGGACTTCCCCAATCCGAAGCACCGTCAACGTGCAATCCTGTTGGATACGGAAATTTCAGTTTTAGACCAACCAACCCGGTTTTTAATCTTTTTGAATTGATTTCGATCCCTATTAAATCCTTTTCGGGATGACAGAAAGTGGATACTTCAATTTTTTCATTTTCTATTTCAAACGCACTGAAAATAACTCCTTCCCATAAATTTAGTTGCTGGTTTATTTTGTTTATTTCATTGGGTTGAACTTTTGATTTATCGGAATTTAATAATTCTAACCCAATATTTCCTAAATGCAAGCGGTGCTGATTTTCCCTGAAATAGTTAGCAGCATCCTTTTTTCTGCCGGGTTCGTTCCATTGGATTGCATACGGAATCTGCCGACCTTCCACTTCGTAATAATTATATGCTTCGTCAATTTTGAATTGTTCTGTGTTTGGGAAACTGTGCCAGCCCCATTCGGACATTGTTCCCAGGCAAACACCGTTTTCGTACACTTCAGGAAATGTTTGTAATCCGGTTGCATCAACCGTAAAAGCGAATTCGCCGTTCCCAACCGAAAGCGAAGAAAGTGAATCAAATTCGGTAATGTTTACATTGTGCCTTGAAACCAAAGCCAATCGATCTATTTTTGATTGAGGTTGATTACAGGAGAATAAAATAGTTATGAGAAGTAATCCTACGAGTTTATAAATATATTGCATTTAAAAATATTAAGTGATTTATTGTTACTGTTTATCGTATACCTGTGTTTCAGATCTATCGCCCCGAGATGAAGAAGATGACGAATCAATCACCAAATTTGCTCCATCGATTTTATAAACAGCAGTCATATTCATTTCTCCATTTTGCATTGCAAATTTTGATAAAATTTTCAAGGACTTTTTATCGTCAGACCAAACAGTAGTTGATTTTATTTCTGTTTCTCTAAAACCTTCGTTTACACATTCTTTTCCATCGAGTGTATATTTGTTTGTACGCGTAATTTCCCGGTCTTGAAATACGGAATGACTTTCAATACTCAAATCGTTCCCATTTTGTGTAATAACCACTTCTTTTGGAGCAAAACTGCGTTCGCCTAATTTACTTTTGGAATTGTTTAATTTCCATGATCCTGAAAAATCAGTTTGGGCAAATGCCACAGTTGTTAAAATTAATGCTGATAATAGAATTGCAATCTTTTTCATGATAATCGGTTTTTGTTTTATGATTTAGAAAAACATGATTTTTTGATTAAAATTAGTCTTCTAAAGTTCTAAAATAAAAAACAATTAAACACACATTCCATAAAAATTTATGAAAATTTTTATGGAATGTGAAACTTCAGGTCCTTTTCGTTACGGGGAAGTTTTGGATTACATTTCTCCTCCCATATCCATTCCGCCGCCACCTTGATCGCCTCTATTTCGGTTGTCTGATTTGAAATTGTTAATTTTATAACTTATAGTAAGCATTACCACACGTGGCTCCCGTTTCCAACGGAATGCTGACTTAAAATCGTCTCCAAAAGTTTCACGTTCATATTTAGCCGTTCCTAATGGATCGCGAACACTCAAGGTTGCAGTTATTTTTTTCTTCAAAAGGTCTTGTCGGTATGAAATGTTGGTGTAAAACATTGCTTTGGATTCTCCCTGTGCAGAAATTGATGGCCCGCGATAAAAGCCCATTACTTGCATGCGCGAATCGGGAGAAAACTTAAAAGTAGTATTTAATCGTCCACTCCAATTGGTATTTTCACGGTCGATAGATTCTCCATTTAACTCACCTGTTATTCGGTAATTGAACATGGTTAAACTGGCATTTAATAATAACCATTTTGTAAAGTTTATATTTCCCATTAGCTCTATTCCCGTAGAATAATCTTTATTAAAATTATCAGAAGTCGAGTAATAAATACCATCTTCTCCCAAAGTTTCAATTCTACTTATTTTATTATCGGTAATCCTGCGAAAAGTCTCAAAAGAAAGGAATGAATCACCAAACCTTTTCATATATCCAAGCTCATACGAATTGGTGTATTCCGGCTCGAGTTCAGGATTACCTATACTAATGGAATAACGGCTCCTGTAATTTGCAACCGGGTCAAGATCTCTTCCGCGGGGTCGTTCAATTCTGCGGCTGTAACTTGCCATTAATTCATCGTTTTCTTTAATTCCATACGAAAAATGTAGGGTTGGAAATAAATCAAAACGGTTTAAGGAATAAGTTTCAGCAATGGAAGAATTTTTTATTTTACGGTTGGTTAATTCACCTCGCAAACCAGCCATGTATTTCAGTCCGCCCATTTTATTGCTGTAGGTAGAATAGGCGGCATGTACACCTCGATTAAAATCGGTTGAACTTGTATATAAATCGTTTTTTATCCAGGTATCTGTTGACTGGTCGTAATCGTCAAAGGTGTTTTCTTCAAATTCACTATCAATCCTGCTTTGAACTCCGGCCTCAAATTTGCCATTATTACTAAAGGGCAAAGTATAGTCCGCTTTAAATCGGAATTCATTTTCTTTTTCAGTTTCAGTAGTAAATACCCTCGATAAATAAGTTGTACTTCGGTTGTAATTTTTGTCTGAATAAAATTCACCTTCCTCTTCATTACTTATTTCGTCGTGGTCGGAATAGTATGCCATGGCTTCAATTTTATGTCCCTTGGTTTCAAAGTTGTGTTGAAAATTTAATGTTCCGCTATAAAAATCATTTTCACGAATTGAATTTTCTTCAGTTACTGAAAATATTTCTGTTAATTGGGGCATTGAATATTCGTGTGTATTTCCACCACCTCCCCGGTTATTATTCGATTGTCCAAGCTGGCCGGAAACTGTTAAGGTAGTTTTATTACTTAGAAAAAAATCAATGCCTGATTTAAAATTGTGTCCTCCTCTTGTATAGTCCCGGTATCCGTCCATTTTTATAAAATTGGTAGTGTCATTGGAATATGATTCTCTACTTGAAATAACATCTCCGTAGCTGGTTTCATCGCGCCAATCAGCACCAAGGGAAAGGTTAAATTTTTCGGTTCTGTAGTTCAGAGTAATGTCACTGCGGTATTTATTTCCGGTACCAATCGAGGCATTTACAATTCCGTTAACTCCTTGAATTACATTCTTTTTCATAACAAGGTTAATAATTCCAGCCATACCATCAGGCTCGTATTTGGCCGAAGGATTGGTGATTATTTCAATGTTGTCAAGGGCAGATGCAGGTATTTGCCGAAGGGCATCGGCACCACTTAGAACACTCGGACGTCCATCAATTAAAACGGTAAAATTAGATGATCCCCGCAGCGATACATTTCCTTCAATATCTACCTGAACAGAAGGGGTATTTTCAAGTACATCAACAGCTGTTCCGCCATCTGCATTAATCACTTGACTTACATTTACCACTTTTTTATCCAATTTGTATTCTACCATATTTTTGTCGGCCACAACATCTATACTTCCAATTTCGAGTGCTGCCGGACTTAAGTTTAATTTTCCGGAATCGTGTAGTGGATTGGTTCTATCCAAACTAATGTCACTTACACTAATCCTATTAAATCCTATAAAATTAGCTTCCAAATAATAATCACCATAGGACA
Source organism: uncultured Maribellus sp. (assembly GCA_964476535.1). GTDB lineage: Bacteria > Bacteroidota > Bacteroidia > Bacteroidales > Prolixibacteraceae > Draconibacterium. Next base: position 7,584 of record CAYZBC010000111.1, on the reverse strand, counting down.
TGCCGCTGATGTTAAAAATTCCATCTTCATTAGTAATTCCTCCAGTTACAAGCGAAGAATCAGTTATACTGTAAATAGCAATGTTTGCGTATTCCATGGGTTGTTGAGTCAAAACATCAAGAATAATTCCTTTAATTTTTCCCGGTTTATCATCATCAACATAAATCAAATTCTTTTCAAAAGTTGCATTTGCCAAAGAATTTAGGCAAATCATAATAATAAACAATCCACTCAGCTTTTTCATCTTATCTACTTTTAAGTATGTTTTCTCTTTCTTGTTAATATCAAACAATAACAAATAAGACAAAAAACTCTTTTATTGGTTTAATGGTGTAGTTGTTAATGATTTGTTAAAGTTGTTTTCGTAAAGGGAATAGGTAATTTCCAAATCGGTAACTTGTGAAAAAGTGTACTTTCAAAAATTAGATATATACAAATCGAAAAATATTTCTATTTTTAGAAAAAATCATTTTCATTTTACATCTATAAAAATTACCTAATGACCAACTTGAATTTTTTAAAATCAGTTTTTGTTTTTATTATTGTTTTTTCAACTTTTGTTGTACACGCACAAAACTGGCCAAACTGGCGTGGTCCAAACGGAGATGGAACCAGTATTGAAAACAATTTGCCTACTCAATGGGATTCAATAACCAATGTAAAGTGGAAAAGTCCTGTACCTGGAGTTGGCCATTCTTCTCCAATGGTTTGGGAAGATAAACTTTTTACGATTTCGGCAATGCTTGAAACTCAGGACAGGATTTTACTTTGTTATGATAGTAATAACGGTGATTTATTGTGGCAAAAAACAGTGATAAAAGCTTCTTTGGAAGACAAGCACCGCGACAACAGTTTTGCATCTGGCACTCCTGCAACTGATGGTAAATTGGTTTATGTGGCGTTTTTAGATGGAGAAGATTTTGTAGTTGCCGCATACGATTTTTCAGGAAAACAAGTCTGGTTACAACGACCCGGCACATTTTCGAGTCCACATGGATTCAGCTGTTCTCCTGTACTTTTTGAAAACAAAGTTATTATTAACGGAAACAGTAAAAAAGGTGGTTTTTTAGCCGCATTGAATAAAACTGATGGTCAGATTATCTGGAAAGTTCCACATAATGAATCGGCGCATAGTTTTAGTACACCTATTTTTAGGGAAATGGCCGGGAAAATGCAAATGATTTTTGGTGGGAATAAAGAAATTGCTTCGTACAATCCTGAAGATGGTTCGAAGTATTGGTTTGTAAATGGTCCTTCTGAGGACTTCACTTCAAGTCCGGTTTATAACGAAAAATTGGGATTGGTTTTGATTAGTAGTGCCTGGCCCCAGCGTTTTCTGTTGGCAATTAAACCCGACGGCACAGGCGACGTTACCGAAAGCCACGTAGTTTGGCAAACAAAAGAAGGTGCTGTTTACGTTCCGTCGCCAATTACTTCCAACGATTATGTTTTTACAACAATGACCAATGGTAAAGTTCATTGCATCGAAGTCTCATCTGGTAAAACTGTTTGGGTAGAAAACCTGGGTAAACAATATTCGTCTCCTGTTTTAGCCGACGGAATGGTTTACATGCCAAACGACGAAGGTGTAATAACGGTTATAAAACCTGGCCCAACTTACGAATACATTGCAAAAAATTCAATTGGTGAAAGAATGAATGCATCGCCGGCAATTAGTAATGGGAAAATATATTTGCGTGGAGATAAACATCTTTTTTGCATTGGAAACTAAGATCCAGTTCCTGGTAACTAATTAACCTTTTTTTCAATGTTAAAATCAAATTATGATTATTAAATATTCATTTTCAATAAAGTACAATTTTTTTCTTTTTGTAATTGTGTTTTTGGCTGGTTGTCAAAACCTAAATCCGGCAAAAGATAAAATTGACACTTGGGCAAATGCCCGGTGGATTGTATTTGAACAATTGGAAGATAGTATGAAAGTTGTCCCAGCTGTTCATGGCTCTGGAGATCAATTGGGTGAAAAATGTATTAAACGTTCGGTCGTTCCAATGTTTCGGAAAGAGTTTGCGGTAACCGGGGAAATTAAAAAAGCCACGATTAATATCTGTGGCTTGGGTCATTATGAATTACAAATGAATGGAACCAAAGTCGGCGACCGATTTCTTGCGCCCGGATGGAGTAATTATCAAAAAAGAAGTTTGTACAATTCATACGATATTACTTCATATTTAAAAAATGGAAATAATGTAATTGGAGTTTTGGTTGGAAATGGTTTTTATAACATTAACCGGGAACGATATCGTAAATTAGTTGGTGCATTTGGTTATCCTAAATTGATTTTTAATGTAACTCTGAAATTCGAAGACGGTACAATTCAAAATATTATTTCAGATGAAAATTGCAAAGTGCTACCGTCTCCAATAACATTCAGCAGTATTTATGGCGGCGAAGATTATGATGCCACCCTTGAACAAAAAGGTTGGAATATGGCAGGTTTTGATGATGGTGGTTGGGAGAATGCTGTCCCTTTAAATGATTCGATTGGAAATTTGATGCCCGAATTAGATTTTCCGTTAAAAGTGATGCAAGAGTTTAAAATAAAGAAGATAATCACTTCTGAAACTGGACGAACGGTTTATGACTTTGGTCAAAATGCATCTGGTATTATATCGCTAAAAGTAAAAGGGAATAAAGGTGCGCAAATAAAAATACGCCCTGATGAACTGGTAAATTCTCAGAGAAATGTAACTCAACGAAGCGGTGGTGGACCCTACGAATTTAACTATACATTAAAAGGTGATGGTGAAGAATTTTGGCAGCCACGGTTTACTTATTATGGTTTTAGGTATGCTGACATTGAAATAATTGAACCCGATGGCGCAGAAAAAAATTCAGAAATTATTGAGCTTAAAATGCTTCACACTCGAAATTCATCACCTACCGTTGGTTCGTTTAGCTGTTCCGATACTCTTTTTAATAAAATATTCGAACTAATAGACTGGGGAATAAAAAGTAACATGGCAAGTGTTGCTACCGATTGTCCCCATCGTGAAAAATTGGGCTGGCTGGAGCAAACTTATTTAATTGGACCCTCGATGCATTACAATTTCGATATCCATTCTTTTTACAAAAAGATAGTAACCGATATGATGGATTCGCAGCTTGAAAATGGTCTGGTACCGGACATTGCTCCGGAATTTGTTCCTTTTGAAGGTGGTTTTCGCGATTCGCCGGAATGGGGAAGTGCTTCAGTAATTATTCCCTGGCAACTTTATAAATGGTATGGGGATAAGGAAGTGCTGAAGTTGGCTTACCCAATGATGAAAAAGTATGCCGAATATTTACAAAGTAAGGCAGAAAATAATATTCTGGATTATGGTCTTGGCGATTGGTACGATCTTGGCCCCAAACATCCGGGAGAGGCACAATTAACACCTAAAGCAGTGACTGCTACATCCATCTATTTTTACGATTTACAGATTATCTCCAAAACGGCGAAAATGTTTGGTTTTGATAATGATTCTAAAAGATTTGAAAATTTGGCAGTACAGGTGAAAGAGGCATTTTTGGGAAAATATTTTAATGTCAGTACAGGAGTTTGTTCTACCTGTAGTCAAACTGCTTTTGCAATGCCGCTTTACACTGGACTAATTCCTGAATTGGTTAAAGACAGAGTTTTTAATAACCTGATTGATTCAATAAAAAATAACAATTATGCGCTTACTTCAGGCGATGTGGGGTATCATTTTCTGGTCCGGGTGTTAAGCGAAAACGGCAGATCCGATATTTTGTATAAAATGAATAACAGAAGCGACCGGCCCGGTTATGGTTTTCAGCTGAAAATGGGTGCAACATCTTTAACCGAAAGTTGGGCTGCGCTTGCAGATGTTTCTAACAACCACATGATGCTTGGGCATTTAATGGAGTGGTTTTACAGCGGATTAGGTGGAATTTACCAGGATGAAAGTTCAATTGCCTATGAAAATATAGTTATTGCACCAAAACCAGTTGGGAACATTAAGTGGGTTAAATGTTCTTACAATTCTCAAAAAGGACTTATTCGTTCTGAATGGAATATTGAAGCTAATTCTTTCATATTGAATGTTGAGATTCCCCCTCAAACGAATGCCAAAATTGAAATACCGGAGAGTTTTATAAATTTATTTTGTAATGTTGTTAATCTCGAAACGCGAGAATCTGTAAAGACAACAATTGTCAACGGGACTATTAATTTAACTGCGGGAAAATTTAAAATTGAAGTCAATTAAATTCGATTAATCAGTTTTGAAAAACGAGTGGCTTACTAGCTGGAATAGTTTAATAAACAATGTACGTGTAGAAATAAAGGTAAACATTCTTTATAGTAAATAATATGGTTGGAGTCGATAAATTTGTTGTTCTAGTTTTTTTAATATTTTTTCTTTTTCAGGCAAACGGATAAGACAAACTGGAAAATCAAATCAGACGAAATTACAACCTAAAACCAGCTGTTGGAGATGTTGTTATGGATGGAAATTTGTATGAGGATCGTAGATTCTTTCTGAATTAGCTACAATTGTAAAATGAATTTCCCAGTTGATGAATGGAGGTTTTTATAATGGAATACGTTTGCAAACTACATTGAATTTGAAATACAGAGTTCAGCTCTGGGGGAATTTTGCTGTAATGTTGGAATACAACAATCTTGAATTTCCTGATCCTTTTGGTTCGCAAGTATTGTTTAATATTATTCCCCGTATCGATTTTAATTTTTCAAGAAATCTATTCTGGACCACCTTTATGCAGTACGAAACACAAAGCGATAATTTTAACATTAACAGCCGCATTCAATGGCGTTTCCAGCCCATGTCTGATATCTATCTGGTTTACACCGATAATTATTCCATTGAAAACCGGATTCCAAAGTACCGTGCTTTAATGTTAAAAGTGAATTACTGGTTGAATTTGTAATGAAATTTTATCTAGGCAATCGAAGAGTTGTTTCATCAAAATTATCCTATTTCAATTTCTACAGGACAATGGTCAGAACCCAATACTTGATCTAAAATTGAAGCATTTTTAATGGATGAAATAAAAACTTCGCTGGCCAGAAAATAATCGATTCTCCAGCCTACATTGTTCCCTCTTGCTCCGGCGCGGTAACTCCACCACGAATATTTTTCGGAACTATCAGGGTAAAAATGCCGGAAAGTATCAATGAAACCATTTTGGGTGTAACGATCCATGCCGTCTATTTCTTCCTGCATAAACCCGGCAGATTTGTTGTAATTTGGTTTTGGTCGTGCCAAATCTATTGATTTATGTGCCACATTAAAATCACCACAAACGATTACCGGCTTCACTTTTTCCAAATTTTTCAGGTATTTAAAAAAAGCCAAATCCCAATCCTGACGGTAATCCAGTCTTTTTAATTCGCTGCCTGAATTAGGAACATAAACATTAATTAAGAAAAAAGTTTCATATTCCAAACATAAGACCCGACCTTCGGTGTCGAATTCTGCAATGCCAATGTCGTGGGAAACAGCAAGGGGTTTTGTTTTGGATAGTATTGCAGTACCCGAGTAACCTTTTTTTTCTGCTGAATTGGAGTAAATATGATAATTGGTAATTGGGGCAAGCGTTTCAGCAACCTGATCTTCTTGAGCTTTTGTTTCTTGCAAACACAAAATATCGGGTGCCATAATATTAAAATCCTCAAAAAAGTTTTTTTTTGCTACTGCACGTATTCCGTTTACATTCCACGAGATTATTTTCATTTTTTTACTTCTTTATTTTTTCGACAATATAAGCAATACAGTTTATTCCCTAAAGTGTTCATTAATTAGTTTTGTGAAATAAAATAAATGAAGAATTTGCACTAAAAAATGGAATGAAATAAAAATGAAAAGCTACAAGAATAGTAATTGTACAAATTGCCAGAAATCTACTATTGAACAACTTCAATATTTTCACATTTAGAATCTTTAACGATTAAACCCACGTTGTCTCCGTAAAAATATACAACCGGATGATTAACTAATGCATCTTTTACATCATGAAAAATAAATGCCGGACGAACATTGTCTCCTTTTATAAAAAGTTGCACATTGTTAAAGGTTATGTTTTTAACATGGCGAACAAAGAATCCAGATGCTGGCAAAACATCGTGAAACATATTCGCGGTTGGGTAACCACTATCTTTTTCGCGAACTTCCATTTCAGCCTCTTTAACTGAACCGTCGCTGAGGTTCGTAATTAGAATATTATTCAGACTAATATTTTCAGCAAAAGCGGATGGAATACCGGTAATATTTGATGTAATTTTTGAAGAAGTTGTGGCAATAACATTTGAAATATTTACATTTTTTAAACTTCCAATTCCTTGTTCTGATGCAGTAGGAGAGTGTTTTCTTGCCCGGTTTCCCAGGCGAATAAAAATTGGACAGTCGGTTTCAGAAATGGTTATGTTATTTATATTTACGCCATCTAAAAAACCACCGTCAACCATTTCAACCGAAATTGCTGATTGACCGCGCAAGGTTCCATAAATTGGATCTGGATCAATGGAAGGGCTAACAACACAATTATTGAAAGTGATGTTTTGGAATCCTCCTGTGGTTTCGGTGCCCATTTTTAATGCATTGCAATGCGATTTCACCACACAATTTGAAACGATTACATCAATACAAGGAGTTGGACTTGTACTTTTTAAACAAATTCCATCATCATCGCTGTCAACAATACAGTTCGTTATTAGTGCATTTTTACATCCGTCAATATCAATCCCATCATTGTTTTTATTGCAATGGTTATAAACTGTAATTCCGTTTATCTGAAGGTTTTCGCAGGCCAGATAATGTTGCATCCAACCACCGGAATTAAGCATCTTAACATTTTCAATTTTAACATTTTTACAATTAATCAATTGAATTAAATGCGGACGGGTAATTCCGGGTTCATCTCCCTCAAGTTCCCACGAAAATGCAGCACCTTGCCCGTCGATTGTTCCGCTTCCAACAATTGCAATATCATTTTGCCCTTCAGCAAAAATTAATTGTTTGGTTGATTGAACCGTACGTAAAGCAACAAAATCAGGTTGTATACTGAGGTAATCTTCCAAATTTGTGCTTCCCAAAAGAATAGCCCCTTTTTGTACTTCAAGCGTTACTCCACTTTTAAGAATTATAGAACCGGTTAGAAACTTTCCTGGAGGAACAATTAGAGTTCCTTCACCATTTTCAGAAATCTGGTTGATTGAATTTTGAATAATTTTAGTATTTATCGTTGTGCCATCGGCTTTTGCACCGGCTTCCAGGATATTAATATTTTCAGCAAAAGAATGTAAATATAGAATGGAGAGAAATGGAATTAATACAAGTAGAAGGTAATTTTTCATTTTTTGAGTTTTATGGTTTCAAGTTTCAGACAAATCAAAAATAACTAACTATTTTATACGATAGCAATTTATCGGATAGAAATTAGGAAGAATTGCTATTTATGACTTTACATACTTCATAAAAAAGTCGTAATTGAAAATAAATTTATAGAGGTCAGTAGATAAATACATATATTTACATCCCATATATACAAGGGAATCATGGATTTATTTAAAGGTCAAAACCTGCTAGAGTTTACTGAACG
>CAYZBC010000110.1:0-14433 GCA_964476535.1 uncultured Maribellus sp. | reverse complement strand
TCAATCATAACGGTATTCCAGTTCCTCCTTGCCGGTCATGAATTCCCAACTGTAGCGAGATGTGCATCATTTTAAAATTAAATAGCATGAAATCTACATCTTACAAAAACAGCAGAGAAGAAGAAAAAACAAGAACTAACCTTTGGGACGCATTCGTAACATACCTCGAAAGCACATATTTTCCCGGCGCCTCAGAAACTCTATCAACCGAATTGATAGCTTTTGAATATGAAGCTTTTAAAAGTTGCTACGCATAAAATTAATGTAGAAATTGAAAGTTTTAATACTCACAATATTGAAAGTTTTAATACTCACAATATTGAAACTTTATATCTCATTCATTGCGATAATTAATTTCAAAGAATTACTTTTATTGACATTAATCTAAAATTTCATGAACCGTATTAAGGAAGTACTTCAGGAAAAAGGGATTAAGCAAACATGGCTGGCTGAAAAGCTAGGTAAAAGTTACAATATGGTCAACGGCTATGTGCAGAATAGAAAGCAGCCTAGGTTGGAAGTGTTGATGGAAATAGCAAACATATTGGAAATTGATGTGAAAGAGTTATTAATAAGTAATAAGAATGAGTAATTTCAGTTTCCTACATTCACGATTTCCATATTTATCTAAGTTAGGCGAATTAGCAGAACGCAATCTGTATGATGACCCTCAAACCACAATGAGTAAACTGCGACTCATGTGTGAACGCGTAGCAGATGATTTATGTGAAATTGAGAGTATTATTCTCGATTCAAACAGGCAAGTTGATCGTTTGTCGGAGCTAAGAAAAGAAGATATTGTTCCTCAACGAGTATTAGATCATTTTCATTCAGTCCGCATTTCAGGGAACAAGGCAATTCATGCGCATGAAGGTACTTCAGGGGAGTCTTTACTTCGATTAAAGCAAACAAGAAATATTTGTATCTGGTTTTATCAAACGTACTCAGAAGAAGATGAAATAGAGATTAATGAGTTTGTTAAACCGTCACCCAAGGTTTCTATAAGAGAAACAACCAAGGCACTCGAACAAGAGATTGAGAGGCTGAGACTTAATAACAAAGAATTGTCTCTTGAAAAACAAAAATCATTTCAGCAGGAATCTCAATCTGATAAAGAGGCAAGAAGAAAAAGATCAAAGTCATCTTCTGACAATCTTGATATCTCCGAAGCGGAAGCTAGAATTATAATCGATGAAGCATTAGTAAAAGCCGGGTGGAAAGTAATACCACATAAACATGGACTAGATACATCTGTTCTTGGCAATCACGCAGTTGAGGAATTTCCTACTGAGTCAGGACCTGTGGATTATGCTTTATTTGTTGAGGGGAAATTGTTAGGGCTACTGGAAGCAAAGAAACCTTCGACAAGTCCAAAGAATGTGCTTGACCAGCAAACAAAAAGATATGCCAAAACAGTTTTTGAAGGAGTTGGGACCTGGAAAGGATATAAAGTGCCTTTTCTATATGCATCTAATAGTGAGCAAATATTTCATTTAGATGTAAGAAGCAGCACAAATACAGATCGAGAACTATTTGGCTATCATTCTCCTGCTGCTTTAAAAGAAAAATTTGAAAGAGATGATGCATTTGCCGAGAACTGGTTGGTCAAGCATAAAGTTGATCATCCATGGATAAGAGATTATCAGAATGAAGCAGTAAAAACAGTTGAAGACCACATTATTGATGGTAGGTACAAGATGATGCTTGCCATGGCAACCGGAACAGGTAAAACATTTACGGCAGTAAATTCGATATATAGATTATTAAAGTCAGGTAAGGCAAAACGAATTTTGTTTTTGGTTGACAGAAAGTCTTTAGCATCACAGGCAGTTAGAAGTTTCTGTTCCTTTGAAACGCCTCAGGGAAATAAGCTCAATAGGGAATATGAACTATATACCCAAAAATTTCAGAAGAAAGAATTCGAAGATGTGGACTTTGACAACGAGACTTTGCCAAACAAGTATTTAACTTCTCCTGATGCCTCTAAAACATTCATTTATGTTGCCACCATTCAGAGGATGGCAATTAATCTTTTTGGAAAAGGAGGAAAGTTTGGTAGCACAAGTGGGGATGATGGCGATGAAGAACCTACTAAAGCACTTGACATTCCTATTCATGCATTTGATGTTATAATTGCAGATGAATGTCACAGAGGGTATACTTCAAAAGAGACTAATCTTTGGAGAAGTACTTTAAATCATTTTGATGCGATAAAAATTGGCTTAACTGCCACTCCAGCTGCTCACACGGTAGCTTTTTTTGGTAGTCCAATTTATGAATATCCCTTTGAGAAAGGTGTATTAGAGGGGTATTTAGTTGACTATGACCCAATTCCAATATACTCCAATGTGAAAATAAATGGAGCTTTTTTAAAGGATGGGGAAATGGTTGGTAACGTTGACTCTAAAACCGGAAAAGAAGAAATTCATTATTTGGAAGCTGAAAGAGACTATAATTCATCTGATATTGAGGTGAAAATTACCGTCCCCGATACCAATAGAAAGATATTGTTAGAAATTAAAAAGCACTGCGAAGAATTTGAAAAGGAATACAATCGCTTTCCAAAGATTTTAATTTTCGCGGTAAACGATATAAATCATATTTCTCATGCCGATGAGGTGGTAACTCTTGCCACGGAAATTTTTAACAGAGGAACTGATTTTGTTAAAAAAATCACAGGGAATAGGAATGTCGATCGACCTTTACAAAAGATTAAGGAATTCAGGAACAGACCTGAACCTAAAATTGTGGTAACAGTTGATATGTTGAGCACAGGAGTTGATATACCGCAATTAGAATTTATTGTATTCCTAAGACCCGTTAAGTCGCGTATTTTATGGGAACAGATGTTGGGACGTGGAACAAGAAAAGCAGATGAGATAAATAAAGATAGGTTTTATGTATTCGATTGTTTTGGTGGCGATTTGTTTAAATACTTCAAAAATGCCAGCAAAATGTCTGAGAAGATAAAACCGGACACTGTTGGTACAAAAGAAATAATTGAACGTATTTATAGAAACGAAGAGTGGGATTACAATTTAAAACGATTAATAAAAAGAATTAGAAGAGTTGAGAAAAGTATGAGTGGGCAGGCAATTGAACAGTTTGCTGCTTATATTCCTGATGGTGATGTAGGTAGATTTGCTGAAGATTTGCCGGATTTGATTGACAATGATTTTATTAATACAATCAAGCTTTTACGAGATGAAGGCTTTCAGGATTTACTAAAGAATTTTAAACGTCCCAAACGAACTTTTGTAAAAGGATATGAAGTACAAGACGAAGTTCATTCTGAACGCCTTTTTAAAGTAAGAGAAACAGGAGAGCATCTTAAACCGGAAGATTATCTGGCTCAGTTTGGAAGATATGTAGCTGAAAACAGGCAGGAAATTGAAGCTTTGAAAATAATCTTGGAACGCCCTTCCTCGTGGAATACATCCACACTTAATGATTTGAGAAAGAGGCTGATTGAAAGCGGTTATCCTGAGTATGATTTAAGGGATGCACATAAGCTTATTTACGACAAGGAAATGGTTGATATCATATCTATGGTAAAACACGCGGTAAGCGAGGAAGAAGCTTTATTGAGTATTGAAGAAAGAGTAAACAGAGGTGTAAATCGAGTTTTTGTAGGAATGGAGTTGACGGAAGATCAGGAAAAATGGGTTGAATATATAAGGGAACACTTAAAAGAAAACCTTACAATTGATAAAGACGACTTTAATTACATGCCTGTTTTTGAAACACATGGAGGTTGGGGGAAATTTAAAAAATTGTTTGGCAAAGAGAGCACAAAAATAATTAGTGAACTTAATAATGCTATTGCAGCATAAATAGAGAAAATGAATAATTTAGCAAATAAACTGTGGGGATTTTGTAATACACTCCGACATGATGGAGTTGATTACGGTGATTATATTGAGCAGCTAACATACCTGCTGTTCTTTAAAATGGCAGAAGAAAAGGAAATCGATTTGCCACCTATTCTAAAATTTAAGTTTGAGAATGGGAAAGAAGTTCCTGAGCAACCCGTAAACTGGATAGCCTTAAAAAAGCAAAGCGGAATGGAGTTAACTCACTTATATGGTGAAATGCTGCGTCATTTGAGAAAGCAAGAGGGAATAATTGGTGATATGTATTTTCAGGCAATGCCACGACTAAATAATCCGGTAAACTTGAAAAAACTCATTAATTTAATCGATGAAGATGATTGGTCTTCAATGGATGTTGATGTAAAAGGAGAAGCTTTTGAAGGATTACTCGAAAAATCGGCATCTGAAGGTAAAAAAGGAGCTGGACAATACTTTACTCCACGACCATTAATCGATTCAATGGTTCGTTTAATACAACCAGATCCAAGAGGTTCAGATAAAAAAGATTTTAAAATATATGATCCGGCATGCGGAACAGGTGGTTTTTTGGTGCGATCTTATGAATGGTTATTAAAACAGGGAGCTGCTGAACGAAGTGAAGTTGAAAGATTAAAAAAGAGAACTTATTATGGTCAAGAACTTGTACCTCGCCCAAGAAGGTTAGCTCTAATGAATATGTATCTGCACGGTGTTGAGCCGGTAATTTATTTAGGCGATACGATTTATGAAGCTCCTAAACAGGAGCGTTACGATGTTGTGTTAGCAAATCCTCCATTCGGAACAAAAGGTTCAAGTGACATACCTGAACGGGAAGACTTTACAATTGATACAACAAATAAACAACTTAATTTTTTACAACATATTGTAACTGTTTTAAAGCCTGGTGGAAGGGCTGCTGTAGTATTGCCAGATAATTGTTTTTTTGAAGATAAAGCAGGTGATGTTTTCAAGATTCTAATGGAGGACTGTAATCTGCATACGATAATGAGATTACCGAATGGAACTTTTGTGCCATATGCAAACGCCAAAGCAAATGTTATCTTCTTTCAAAAAGGTTTACCTACAGAGAATGTTTGGATTTATGACAATAGAACGAACATCGATAATTTAACTAAAAAAGATCGACCCTTAGGCAAAGAACACTTTAAGGATTTTGAAAAGCTATTTGGTGTAAATATCTATGGCATGTCTGCAAGAAAAGAAACTGAGCGATTTAGGTCTTTTCATGTTTCAGAAATAGAAAAGAAAGGGTATAAACTTGATGTTACCTGGATAAAAGAGAACAAGGGAGATAATGGCAATAACTTTACTGAGCCTTCTGAAATAATATCCCATACAGTGAATGAGCTCAAAGGGATAACTAAAGATTTAAATAATATTTTGAAATTGATTGAAGATGAACAATAGGGATATAAGATATAATTTGTTGAAATACCCTCTTTGTGATCGTTGGTTATTGTGGCCTTTTGAAAAGTCTCTTGAAGCCCCAATTAATGCTGTTAAGCTAAAAAAGAAGGATTTTCAGTCAGAAGGCAAATATCCTGTAATTGACCAGGGTGAAAAGTTTATTTCTGGATACATTAATAATCCCAATTTATTATATAAAGGAGAATTGCCTGTTATTATTTTTGGAGATCATACTACTAATATTAAATACATTGATTTTGAATTTGCGATAGGAGCTGACGGGACGAAAGTATTGTCCCCCTTCAGTTATCTAAATCCGAAATTCTTTTATTATTTTCTTAAATCAATATCAATCCCACATCAGGGATATAGTAGGCATTATAAGTTTTTAAAGTCATTAAGTGTCCCTATCACTGACATTAACGAACAAAAAAGTATCGCCGATAAATTAGATAAGGCTTTTGAATATATTGACACTGTTCAAACTCGCATGGATACGATACCCGAGTTGCTTAAGCGATTTCGTGAAATGGTTCTCCGGAAGGCTGTTAGTGGTGGACTAACTGAAGCATGGAGGAAGAATAAAAAAATGATTTTTGCTTTAGAGATTGAGGGGGCTGAGTTAAATGATATTGGATGGAAAGTTCAATTAGCGACAGACTGCTGCGTCAAGGTTCAAAGTGGCTCTACGCCGCGTAATAGTCCATTTACAGCTGAGGGCGAAATCCCTTTTCTAAAAGTTTATAATATAGCGAATCAAAAAATTGCCTTTGATTATAAACCTCAATTTATTTCAAAAGACATTTCTAGTCCGAGGTCGGTGGTATATCCTAATGATATACTTATGAATATTGTAGGCCCACCACTTGGAAAAATAGCATTGGTTACTGGTCAATATCCTGAATGGAATATAAATCAGGCAATTGTCCTTTTTAGACCTAAAAAATATTTGTTACCAAAATTTCTGTACTACGTTTTATGTGATGGTCGTGAAATTGAAAATATATCACTAGAACTTAAAGGTTCAGCTGGTCAACAAAACATTTCACTTACTCAAAGTCGTAACTTCAGATTTGATATCCCAACTATTGAAGAGCAAAAGGAGATTATTTCTAAAGTTGAATCACTTTTGTCGATCGCTGATGAAATTGAAGAAAAGTTCAATACAGTTAAGAAAAACATTGATGATTTACCAAATCAGATTTTAAATAAAGCTTTTAAAGGAGAATTAGTTGAACCTGACCCAAACGATGAACCAGTTGAAATTCTTTTAGAAAGGATAAAAGAAGAACTTGCGAAAATGAAACCTGCAAAAAGAAGACGAAAATGAGAATAAAGTCGCTCTACATAAAGAAGTACAAAATACTTGAGGATTTCTTAATTGATTTTGAAAGTGGTACTAATGTCAATGTGGTTATTGGTAAAAACGGAGCTGGGAAGACTACTTTGTTTGAAGCTATAATTTATATTTTCAGAGAAATTTCATTCGCTAGCTCTGAAAAGACACTTTGGGATAGGTATGATGCTATTGAGTTACAATTTGACATTAAATACAATTGTAAAAATTCAGATATTGAATTTCGGGCTCTTGAATCCAAGAGAAAAGGACCAGAAATTTATTTCAAGGTAGATGGGAACAAATTTCAACTTAGTAAAGCAAACCTTAGTCCACCGAAAGGGGAGGAAGATGATTTTACATTGAGACCTATTTTTTCATATTTACCGGATCATATCGTAACATATTATTCTGGTGAAAGTAAACGTGTAACTTCCTTATTTGAGAAGCACAAGTCAATTGCTTATACAAAGCTACAGGCTGGTAAAGATATTCCATTAAGAGAGTTAATTAACATAGATACAACTTCCATCTCTCAGGTGTTATTGTCGCTTTTGCAAAATATTGAAACGGCCAAAGAAGGCGAAATAAGTCAGGTACTATTAGAAGATGAAATAGTTTACGGTCAGATTAAATTCAAGCAACCATGGTGGTATGCAACAGCCAAGAAAAATTATGAGAAACTTGCCGCAATAAACTCGGAAGATGCATTAAATCAATTTAATCCGGAAATCTATTTTGCGGAAGGTGAAGTAGGACAGTTTGTCGATGACTTAACCAAGTTTTCTCAAAAGGAGTACGAAGGTGAGTTTATTGCAAGTTTGAATTTTAAAGCTGAGGATATTGGTTTTATGTCTTCTGAACAGCGTTTAGAAATTGAAACTAGTCTTGATTTTTTCAAAATGTTGGATCATACATTTCAGGCTGATCTTATAGAAGAACTTACTCTGCAAATTCATTTGAAGGAATCTGGAATCACAATAGATTTAGCTGGGCTTAGTGAAGGAGAACATCAAATAAAGCTTGTATTAGGTTTATTTGAAATCTTTAAAGAAAAAGAAACGCTGTTCTTATTTGATGAGCCTGATACATACCTTCATCCTGAATGGCAAACTTTATTAATGGAAAATTTTGTCAAGATTACAAGCTCGCAGGTATTCCTAACAACTCATTCAACAATTGCCCTTAACCGAATAGGAAAAGAAGGAAATAGTCAGATATATATTCTTGATAAGGGGGAACTACTTCAATTACCACAACATATAAAATCTTTCGGTGCAAGTCCTGATGCTATACTTAGGGCGTTTCAGCGTGTGGAAGATAAGTTGCCTCCGAATTTTAAAACTAAACTTCAAGATGCTCAAAAACTTATCAATGCTGGTAATTTTAAAGAAGCCAGATCTATCTTGACTGCTCTAAAAGGGATAGCTGGAGAAGATAATCGTGAGATAGTAAACCTCGAAACACTAATCGAAATAAAAGAGCTTTAACGTGTATTTTATAGAAAAAAGAACCAACCAACCTGAATCCTATCAAGCATGGCTTGATGATAGTAATGATATCCTCGATTCTCAGATTAATGATAATGATGTTACAGGCACTCAAATGTGGAATGAACATTCTACGTTAGTTGACTTTCCTAAAAATGATCTTCGAAAAGCATTACTTGAAGATCAGGGATATGTTTGTTGTTATTGTGGATTCCCTGTTACAAATGATGGAATGTCATGTGCAATTGAACATTTTAGACCTAAAAAGGAATATAAGAAGTTAGTATTTGACTATCAAAATCTGTTTGCATCTTGCAGAGGTTCATGTAAAGATCATATTCATATAATTGAGGCAGGGGAAACTATAGAAAGTATAGCAAATAAGTTCTCTATACCAATCGATTACTTAGTCGGAATAAATGATGGGGTTCGATCATTGGATGGCTTGAGAACTATTAAGATAAAAAATAGTACTAGGGCAAATGAACAGCACTGTGACATATTTAAAGGAGGTAATGAGCTGTTAGCAACTGATTTGTTAAATCCAGAAGGTTTCACAGAAATATATTATTCGTCTGATGGTGAAGTTCTCTCAGATAGTGAACATATTATTCAAGATATTGAAAAGCTGGGACTAAATAATAATTTTGAATTAAGTTACTTAAGACATTTAAGTTACGAGAACGCTTTGAATTTATATCTTAGAATTCGTGAGCTTGAGCCAGAAATTCAAGCTGAGACCTTCTTGAAATTGAAAGAAAAGTATTCAAGGAAGGACAATGACACGTTAAAGTTCAAACCATTTTATTTTATATATCTGTGGATTTGGAAGAATTAAACTAACTCACATACTTGCCAAATTTTTCAATCGTATTATATATAGATAGTTTTAATGTTATCCTAAATTTAAACAAATGAAGAAATACGATTTTTCAATTGACCAAAAAGAACAAATGAAGATTTGGCGTGTGAACAATATCTCAACAAAACAAATTGGAACACATAACGGTAAAAAACACAGATATATAATTCCAAAACATTTTTGGAAGGAGACATTGTGGTCTGGAATTCGCGCTGAATCTGAGTTGCCCCAATATTTAAAAGATAAAAATATTCAATCTCATACTGGAACACATAATTTAGTGAGTTCATGGATTAATTGTGCAAACCTTTACTTTCCAATACTCTCAAATAAAGCATTAAAAACTTTAATGCTTGAATTTCAAAAATTATATGTTTCAAACCAGATTACGAAATTAACAGGAGTTGACCTTGAATTTGCATTTCAAAAAGGAGATGAATTACATCCGGCAACATTGTTGGGAGAGAAGGATGGAAGTCGAGGCTCTGGACAGACATCACCTGATGTAGCATTTTGGGTGGAAACAAAAAATGGGAATGAGGGAATTATTTTAACAGAATGCAAATACACTGAGCATAGCTTTTACAGTTGTTCTGCCCGCAAGGTTGATAATAAATTAAACAGAATTAATAATCCAGCTCCTAAACGATGTATGCAAAAAGTTAAAGACTGTGATTATACATCTGTTTGTCATCAGGCAGTCTGGGGTAGAAAATACATTGGACTAATTAACTATTCAGATTTTGGGAAAAGTCAATTAGGAAGATGCCCGGCAGCAACCGCAGGGTATCAATTGCTACGGCAGCAAGCTTTAGCAGAAGGTATCGCCAATAGTGGCAGATATTCCTTGGTTGCTTCAATTGTGGCATTCGATGAACGTAATACGACCTTAAAGAGATGTCTACGAACCACTGGTATTGATGATTTCCAAACCGGATGGGGTAAGCTATTTGAGGGCAAAGCTATTTTCAAAACATGGACACATCAGGATTGGGTACAATTTGTTCGAGACAACCAGAAGAACGGCGAGCATGATGATTGGCTGAATTATTTAAACAAACGATACAATTACTAAACCATGGCACAAACACTAATTACCAGAATCAGTAAATTAGAACAATATGATTCTGATGCTAAAACAATTGATTGGGAAGATCTAACTGAAATTCGCTGGGAAAATGATAACGTTTATGGACTTTTAAATCAAGGGGATAATGCCATTTTTATTGCAAATAAAAAGTTGTTAATAGGAACTATTTCTGAAATACAGAAAGAGAATCATAGAATACAATGCAATAATATTAAGGAGGTAAGATGTGAAAATGATCATTTTCTACGATTACATGAAGCATATCCTGAACTGATTTCAAGGGTGAAAGCTAACTTCAATCCATTTATTCATCCTCATGTATTAAATATAGAACAGCTTGTAAAAGATGCCAATGATCGAAAATTCGTTAGTCATTACGTGGTAGCCAGCCTTGTTAAATACAATGAACTAAAAGCAAGATTTAATGAGAATGATAGAATAGTATTGGTAGATTCCCATAATAAGTTGGAGAATGTAAAACTTCACACCAATGAGGGTTTAATCAATTTCCTCGTTGAATTGGATATAAATATTGGTGTTCAGGGAATGACAATTGATAACATCTTAGCTATCAATGAAGATGCTGCTAGTGGTAAAAAACAATCGAATAATCTTAATCGAATAAAAGCTTTGAAGTCTGAAATAGAGAGTAACGGTTACTATAAGTTTACTTCTTTCTTTTCATACTATGATGGGCTTTATAATAAGAAGGTTTACGAAGGTCAGAAGCCAAAGGAAAACTTGTTTCAGATCTTGTATAGTCAGCCGATTTCTGTGTATAAGATTTCCATGAGTGGTAAGACAGGTGAAATTATTGATGATGCCTTTTCTTATTTTAGTAAAAATAACCTATTAGTTGTTCATAAAGATACAAAAGCAAAAGGAACATCACATCAGTTACAAGGGGAGACCTTCTCGAAACAAATGAAGCAGGGCGATTACTTTTATCTGTGTCGAGGGAACGATTTTCTTGTATTGATAGGTAAAATAACAAGTGGTGCAGTAGAGTGTGAATATGAAGACTTTGGAAAGAATGGCTGGCTTCAAAGGTCATATGAAATTGTGCATACAGCAGTAATCTCAGATTCTTATAAAGGGGATCAAAAATGGTGGACTCCCAATGATAATTCTACATGCATTGAAATTCCGAATAAAGAAATTGAAGATGCAAATGAAAAGATATTCATTCCTTACTTCGAAACTAAGTTTAAGTTCAATGATACCGTTCTTGATTCAAATAAAACAGAGAATAAAATACAGATGTCCTTAAATCAAATTCTTTATGGTCCCCCAGGGACTGGAAAAACATACAATACAGTTAACAGAGCATTACAAATTCTAGGTGAGAATATTTCGGATATAAGCAGAGAGGAAATAAAACATCTTTTCGATGAGAAAGTAGAGGCAGGCCAAATCGTTTTTACAACATTTCATCAAAGCTTAAATTATGAAGATTTTATTGAGGGAATTAAACCTATTGAACCTGAGAAAGAGGGAGATCCTGTAATTTATCGGGTTGAGTATGGAATATTCAGAAATCTTTGCATTGAGGCTGCTTTTGCAATTGCTCAATTACGCGAAACAAAAAAAACAGAGGAAGTATTAGATTTCTCAATCTTATATGATAAGTTTTCGGAAGATATTGGGGAGAAGCTATTAAGTGGAAAAGAAGTTGAATTAGATACTAAAGCAGGGGGATCGGTTATGGTTGAGGCTATCTCGCAGCAGGGTAACTTTATTATTAAACATCACCAAGGTACAAGAAACTATACAGTATCTAAGGCAAGATTAACAAAACTTCAATCAGCGATTGAGAACTTAGATGATGTTAGTAATATTAATGACCAATTTAGAGAAATAATTGGTGGTAGTAATTCATCTGCATATTGGTCTGTATTAAATGCGATTAGAAAAGAGAAAAGAACTCAGTTAGTAAAACAAGAGAAGAGAGCCTATACTTTTGATGAGAAAAAGGAAGTAGTCTTATCACTATTAAAATCGGATTACAAAAATAAAAAAGGGAAACCATATGTGCTCATTATTGATGAAATAAATCGTGGAAACGTTTCTCAGATTTTAGGTGAACTAATTACTTTGATAGAAGACGATAAGCGATTAGGCAAGGACGAAGCATTAGAAGCTAAATTACCGTATAGTAAGGAGAAGTTTGGTGTTCCCCCTAATCTTCATATCATTGGAACAATGAATACCGCAGATCGAAGCGTGGAAGCTCTTGATACTGCCTTGCGTAGAAGATTTTGTTTTATTGAAATGCCACCTCGGTATGATTTGGATGAACTCCAATTTGAAATTGCCGGGCATAAAGCATGTGATATCCTTAGAATTATTAATAAACGTATTGAAAAATTAATAGATAAAGACCATCTAATTGGTCACAGCTATTTTATAGGTTCTAAACAGCTGGGGAATATGAAGTCTGTTTTCCAAAACAATATTATTCCTTTACTACAAGAGTACTTTTTTGGTGATTATGGAAAAATCGGATTAGTTTTAGGTGCGGATTTCTTTGAGACAATTGAGGAACACAGTGAAGATATATTTGCTGCATTTAATGATTATGATGCAGCGGAATTTTCAGAAAGACCAATATATAAATTGAAAAATGTTGTAGAAATGTCAAATGAGGATTTCACCAAAGCTTTAAAAACATTGTTAAAGAAATAGGTGCCTGTAAATAGAAAACATATTACCGTTTTTGAACATCAGTCTATTAAGCTTAATCAGGTTATTGATGGTGTTATTTTTGATGAGCCTAAATTAAAGGCACTGCAAAAATACTATGGAGATAAAGGGATTCCGTATTTCTCTTTAATTCATAATGGAGTAAAATTCAACGAATTTGTTGGAGTAATTCAGGTTGATAACACTGTAATTGAAGTTTTACCTAAAGCAGATAATCAGTTTGCTGGGACTGATGAGAAGAAACAATGGAGAGATATTTTGATTGATATGATTTTTGCTGTCGGTGTTTTTGACATACATGCACCAAGTAGCAGTTCATTAAAAATAAAATCAAATTCCATTTTGGATTTATATTTTGAACTTTTCATCAATGAAACAGAATATCTCCTGCATAATGGACTGGTAAAGCAATATCGAAGGAAAGAGGGCAACGTCACTGCATTGAAGGGCAGCTTGAAATTTGGACAACACATTCAAC
Source organism: uncultured Maribellus sp. (assembly GCA_964476535.1). Lineage (GTDB taxonomy): Bacteria > Bacteroidota > Bacteroidia > Bacteroidales > Prolixibacteraceae > Draconibacterium. Next base: position 1,195 of record CAYZBC010000110.1, on the reverse strand, counting down.
AAAATCTGACCCATCAGGAACGATTTTATGTACGGCATACTATCTATGACGTAGAACAGAAGCTTCATTTAATTCTTTACAAGACAATTCGTTTATTGAAGCAGATAAATACAAATGCAGACTTACATAGCAGGCTTGGAGCTTTATCTCTTAATTTTCCTGAAATGCCGGATATAAATGTTTCTGAATCCACTTTTTCTAAAATTGTATTTGATAGGAAAACACAACGATATAAAAAAGCAATAGAAATTGCTCGCCTTCTTCTTTTACAATATCACCCAGATGTCAGCAGGGGAAGAAATTATGTATTAGCTCTAATGTTTGACATGAATAAACTATGGGAGCAATTCGTTTATGTAAGCCTGAGAAAACAGAAGGCTGTCAATGTTACCATTACTGCTCAAACTTCTAAGTTTTTCTGGAAGCCGAAAAATGGCAACCGTTCAACAATTCGTCCTGATATTGTTATTAATAAAAATAAAAAGAATTGTGTTGTTTTAGATACCAAGTGGAAAAACCTAAAAGGATATAATCCATCAGCAAGTGATTTGCGTCAAATGTATGTTTATCATGAGTATTATGCAGCTAAAAAGGTTGCTTTGGTCTATCCCGGCGCAATTACTTCAAAGACTGGAGGTAAGTTTCTTGATCCTATAACAACCAAGGAAAGAGAGATGGAGTGCAATGTTATTTCAATTGCTGTTAAACCAAAAATAAAGGAATGGCAGGTTAAGATTGGTAAAGATTTTAAAGAACATTTGGAATTTCCAACCAAAGAATACTAAGTATTGGTATAATGACTACTTCCATTGGAAACAAGATAAATATTGTAGAAATTGATAACCAAAGCAACATATCTGATATTTACAAAAGCTTTTTAGAACGCAAAATATAGCGATTTACCTTTAAAATTTAATACCTGTAGTACAAGAAATGTTCATGTAAAGTGTGGTGATCACACTTAAATCCTGCAAAGTTATTGATCGCTCTCCTGAACGGTAAAGGGGAACCCGCTTTTCGTGGCGGGTTTGCTTCGCATTTGGTCAGCTTTTGCCCTGACATTTATTTTCTGACACAATTGTACAAAACCAGACATACACCCCATTGACCTTATCAGTCGCAGCTCAATGCCTGTACGCCAAATTTAACCGGCGTGCCTGATGCCAATATAAATCTCCAAGGCAGGAGTGAATTA
>CAYZBC010000109.1:0-14569 GCA_964476535.1 uncultured Maribellus sp. | reverse complement strand
AAATAAGCCCTTCAACTTATAATTTTTATCTTCATTAACCCAGGGAATATTAATACTACGAGAATCAGCGCCCGAATTCCCACGTAAAACAACAACAGCTCCACAACCATCATTATTCAACTTACCCCACCAATGCCAATCTTCATCAGTAGGTGCAGGCACTCCACTGTATTGAAAATGCGAATAAATTCCATATTGCTCATCGAGTCTTTTTAACATTGAAAAACGGTCGCGGTAACACTCAATGTTTTCGGAGGTCAATGACGTTAAATCTCCCGAATATGACAATGGTGCTCCCATTAACCAACTACAAATTTGCCTGTCTTGAATAGCTAAAGAAAGGCTTCCTTTGTAATTTGTTGTTGCAGCTCCAAAAATTTCAATACGTTCGAGAGGCAAACCACGATGATTATACATGATTTTCCTTGCCCGGAAAGCCCCAATCCTTAATTTTTGCTTTAAACTATCCACATCAAAGTCCCAGGTGGAGTCAACCAGTTTATTACGGCGACCGGCTCCCCAGTATTCATTTGGAGAAGCATGGTATGAATCAACATGTTTTAATACAGCCACATCGGCGGCAGGACCGGGAGTTTCCCAGTAAACTTCGTGCGACATCTGAAGCCATGTTTCAGGCAACTGCTTTCGTATTTCGTCCTGTGTTGCAAATAAACCGCGTAATCCACGTAGGTATGATTCTTTTTTTGTTCGACTTTCATGACCTCGGGCGATATCGCCATAACAAACGTTGCTTAAATCTTGTTTGAAGTATTTTGCTCCGTAGGTTTTATTCAGGTAAACAATCTCATCGACATACTTTTTACGCGATTTTTCGTAGCAAAAACTTAAGGCTAGTCCTCCAGCCCTGCGGATAAGTGGTAAACTAAACATTAGAGGCTCGCGATCTGATTTATCGGCTTGTTGTTCATTAATAAAAACAGAATACCACATTCCTGTTTTCATGTTTTTTGACTGGATGTAATCACTCAATCCTTTCATATCAGGAAACTCTTTTGACTTGGGATTGGTTGTTGATACTGCCCACCCTCCATTGGGGCTTGTGTCTGACCAGCCTGCATCTAACTGAAAACATTCGAAGCCAATTTTAGATGCGATATCAGTAGCAATCATCATGTTGTCCTGATTAATGGCTGAATTGTAATTTGTCCATGTACAAAAAACAGGGGCTACCATTTTGTTTTCGTCAACGGGGTTAATTATGTGCTTATTCATAAATTCGGCAAAACTTTGTTCAACGCAACGATCAAGGGCTGTTGATGTATCTGAAACTGTTTCGTAGCTTTTACCAGAGAAAGCATAGTCAAATACAGGCTCCGATTCAAATGTTTCATTGGGACCCAGTACCCACTCGAAAAAATCGGGGTTATAACCACTAGTTCCATCAACCGACAAATGCCTTAATTTAGAAGGAATTTCGCTTACGGAAATAACTCCGGAAGAAACGATTGAATCACCAAATGCAATGATACTTGGATCGAGACCACGCACAGCAGGGGTTAGCAAAGTTTTTTCGGAATAAGCATCACTAAATTGCCATTGGTTCAGCATTAAGTCTGAGATTTTAATCCACTCACTGCCTTGGTTATCAAACCTAATCCATTTGCGAATAACAGGGTCTCCTTTGTAAATCTCATAGTTTATTTCAAAGGAAAATCCTTTCAGTATTTTATTTGATTTAAAAGATACTGTCAAACGTTGCACTCCTTCATGGGGAGAAAAAGCATTATGTTCTGAAATTTCAAAAACATCCCGAAAGTTCGTCCCTGAAATATATACAGAATCAACCCACCGAACATTTGTGGCAGTTCCGTCTTTGGCTTTTTTTACCGACAACGCATCTGTTTGATTGGCCTCTGCATTTGATTGATCAACTCCTGATTTTGAAGAATAATCGATACCAACCGGCTGTTGATTTGGAGAAGCTTTATGCAGGCTAAAACCAATTTCGGGTGAAGATAATTTTAGCATATTATCACTGGAAACAGATAGAACCGAAGAACTAAAATCCGTATCAGAAATAATCAAATCTTGTTCTAAGATACCTGCCTTTATGTTAATATTATTCCCTTTCTTGCTTATTGACCAGGCACTTTCGTTCTGCTTCATTGTGCAAGCATAAAACACGACAAGAACCATGGCGAAAATTGCAAATTGTATTTTTCTACTTTGTATCATCTCAATTTTTGGTATTTATTCTTTTAAGAATTCAACTGTTTTAAATCTTGATCTTTTAAGTTTAAAAAATTAATAATCACTAAGATTATAGCTGTAAATAGTCTACTTTGTTTGTTGTTCATTTGTCTGTTTTTCATCCCAATGTCAATAAAACACAAAGAAATTATTGAATAATAATTTTATATTTCTGACTCGATATTAAAATCGCCCGATTCAACACTTACTATTAAAACACCCTCAATATATTCCACATTACCCAATTCTTTTATAGCATAGATATTTAGGCCATTAATTTTTACTGATTTTTTACTTAAAGCAGGGATGTGTATTCTTGCTGTAGTATTTACGGGTATTGTCACTTCCATCGTTAATTTGTTTTTATCGACTTTCCATCCCGAAACAATTTCACCATTCATTGTATTTAATGTTGCTCTGACAAAATCGAACTTACCTTTAACAATTTCTGGTTTTATAATGATTTTTTTATACGCAGACCCATCGGTTTTAATACCCGCCAGAAACTCAAACATCCATTCGTTAACCGAACCAAACGAATAATGGCTGAAAGAATTCATGCCAGAAACAAATCCTTTTTCTTTTGTGTAACTGTTCCATCTTTCCCAAATAGAAGTAGCCCCATTTTCGACTTCGAATAACCACGATGGATACTTTTTGTTGAGAAGTAGATTATAGGCAGTGTTATTATACCCGGTTTCTGTGAGCGCCGGAAGCAAAGGTTTAACTCCAAGGAATCCGGTAGACAATAACCCATTGTTTTCTTTTAATAATTGATTCAGGTTTTTGCCAGCGATTGTTTTTAAGCTATCGGGCAGCATATCCATGTAGATGGCATTGGCGTAGGCCGTTTGTGTGTGTCCAGAAAAACCATTGTTGCCAACTGAATAACTCTCGATTTCGTTATAATTATCTTCATCGCATTTTATTTTTCCATCAGTGCCAACGTAATGTTTAATGAAAGCTTTTTTAACTTTTACTGCAATTTCATAATAATTTTTAGCATCGCTGTTTTTGCCAATGGCTTCTGCCATTTCCGACATTAATGTGGCAGAATATGCATAATACATTGTTGCCAGTAAATCGGGGGATGTGCGGGCACCGACTGCAAGCCAGTCGCCGAAGCCCCCTTTAGGAGAGATGTCTTCGAATGATCTTTCCTTAAAAAAGTAATTTCCATTACTTCGTTTTTTTAGAAAATCCATGAACCGGGACATATTTTCCCATCCTTGCTCAATAACTCTTTTATCGCCATATGACTTATAAATCTGATAAGGGCAAATTACCCCTGCTTCCATCCAACCAGGGCTCCAACTATCTGATGCACGTATATTAGGGAAAGGGGCAAACACAGGGTAAGCACCGTTGGGCAATTGAGAATCATTCAAGTCAGTAATCCATTTATTAAAAAATGCCGCTACATCCATATTCAATGTTGCAGAACTAATATACACTTGCGCATCACCTGTCCACCCAAGTCGTTCGTCACGCTGTGGGCAGTCGGTTGGCACATCGATAAAGTTTGCCCTTTGAGTCCAAACAATATTTTTATACAAGCGGTTAACCAATGAATCACTACATTCAAAAGAACCTGCTACCGGAGTGGTTGAACTCAAAACAAGTCCGGTTATCATATCATTTCCCGGCTTCTCCTTTAAACCCGACAATTCGACAAATTGAAAGCCATGAAAGGTAAATTGCGGAGTCCACTCTTCTCCAGCCGGATCGCCTTTAAGAATGTATGTGTCGGTAGCTCTTGCCATTCGGAGGTTTTCTGTCATGAGGGAACCATCGTCATAAAGCATTTCACCGTATCTGATTACTACTTTATTTCCTGCTTCTCCTTTTATCTTTAATTTTATGATGCCAGCGAAATTCTGACCAAGATCAAAAATATATTTCCCATCTTTAGTTTTGGAAATAGATTTTGGTTTAATTTTTTTGATTATTTGAACCGGATTCCCCGGCGATGATTCAATCATACGATCGGTTTCTGCAAAAACCTCTGCCTCTTTCCATTGTGAATCATCAAATCCTTCAATGTCCCATCCCTTAAACTCCTTCTGCGCATCATAGGTTTCACCATTTAATATGTCAGATTCAATGATAGGCCCATAATTTGCTTTCCACGATTTATCAGAAATAAATGTCTCACTTTCTCCATTCTCATATTCAACTTCAAGTTGAGCCAACAATGCCGGCACATCGCCATAAAAATTTTTCACCTTCGGATTCCCAACCAATAAAGCATAACCAACATAACCTGCATACCAACCATAGGACAACACTGAACCGAGGGCATTTGTACCTTTATGTAGATTTTTTGTTACATCGTAGCATTGATAATAAACGCGTTTATTATAATTAGTCCATCCGGGTGCAAAATAGTCATTCCCAATATTATTTCCATTTATGGAAAACTCATATAGCCCTAAAGCAGTAACATATAGTCGTGCATTTTTTACCTTCTTTTTTAATAGAATATCTTTTCGGAAAAACGGTGCCGGAGGGAGGTGATATACCTCTCCTTTACCAAGTTCATTCAAATCTAATCCTATCCATTCTGCCCGCCAATCGCTTTTATTAAGAAGTCCCATTTCCCACTTTGCCGGTTCACTCCACTTACCTGGCTCTCTGTTTTTATCCCAACTACGAACTTTCCAGAAACAACACATTTTCGATTTAAGTGGTTTCCCTGCATACTCAATTTGGGAAGTTAAATCACGCTCAATTTTACCGGAATTCCACAAGTCAGCGTTTTTTTCATCAAGTGTTTCCAGCGACGACGAAACAATTATTTGCCATCCTGTTTGGCTTTGCCCATTTTCGTTTGATTCAAGGATCCAACTTAGTCGGGGATTTTTTATGTCGATTACCGGATCAACTTTGTATTCGCATCTCAGATAAGTTGGAGAAAGACTTCCATCTTGTATCGTACAAGCAATTAAGGATACTAAAATCAGAATGGATATAATTATTTGTTTCATGTGTTTATAATTGTTTGTTTTTAACGGCAACACATGTAACTCGCTGAATAATCATCCTTCTGTGTGCCAATATTTGCCATGCTCGTTTCATCTAATTAAAATTTAAAATTTTCAAAGGTATTAGACGGAACTCCCTTTTTAATTATTCTTGTTTGTGAAACATTTCTGTATGTTCGTTTCATAGGATAAACTAGTGTTTTTTTATTCGTTTAAAACTGGCGTGGAATACCAATACGTGCCCGGCCCTTTTTCTTTGCGTTCATATTTTTAATCCCGCTAATAGTTTTAAGTTCGTAGGAAGAAATTGGCTTATCAATACGTTCAATAATGTAGGATTTACCCGACTCAGTTTTAAAGTTCAGCTCTTTTGTATCGGCTGATTTAAGTATGTTTTTACTTGAATCCACCAGCCTTACGCGTACTTCTTCCCCAACTTCCCAAGGGTTCACTACACAACAAGGCTGGCCCTTTAAACTTTTAATGGCAACATATTTAACTCCCCCATCTCCACGTTCAGAAATTACTTCAAAAGCACCCCGGGCGTGCAGTTTAAAACGACTTGCCCAATTCTTGGGGACAGCCGGAAATACACGAATTTTTCCACCGTGGCTCTGTAGCAACATTTCATTAATCGTTGCTTCCAGAATAGAACCAGGTTCCAGAGCCATATGTGCAAATGGTTGACGAAGTAATCCTATCTTCTCCTCTGGATCACTGAACATGACCTTGACATTGTTGGTTAGTCCCTTGATTGTATGATCCGATGAGTTATATAACTCGTCATGCAAACCATTTTTAAAATATTCAATATAATCGCGTTTTAAATAACAAAAATGCCCCTGCGAAAAGAACTGAAATTCATCAACCCATCGATCCAAAAGGTCGGGCAAATACTCATCCATGCCCAGGCGAGCATAACAAATAGGTATAAGCGAATGCCCGTTATTAGGTAGTGGATCGAAACTTAAAGCCATATTTCGGCAGGCGTTAAAAAGCGCTGAACCTTTATCATCAAGGGTTACCAAATTTGCCGGAAATACCGGGGTAAGTTGTGCATTTATAGCATGAAAACTACAAGGCATTGTTATGGGTGCATCAGGCAACCAATACGGGCGGGTCACCCATGGTTCGCCAGGTAATCCAGACCTTAGCCGGGTGCCATACGCAATAATGGGATCCCCAATATTTACAGGTCCCCATGGTTTGGCTTCCTTTGGGATGGTTGTTAAAACAAAGGGAGCTAGCTTGTCATACATTTCCTGTGCCTTGGCACGAAGCTGTTTGTCTTGCTTGAGTTCTTTAGAAGCCTCTACAAATGCTGGAAACAGATTCCTAATTGCAGCTAAGTCGTTCGTTGTATTTTTGCTAAGCCGATCTTTTGGTGATTCGAATGGCAATGCCTTTGGGATATAATATATACCATCGTCGTCTTTTTTAAGGATGTTGGTGTACAAGCGAACAACCTCACGCAAGATTGGGTAGGCGTATTGTTCGAGATAATCCCTGTCTAGGGTATATTGATAGTGACGCCAAAGATCCATAGCCATGAGCCCTGTTGATCCGAAACTATTGCTAACCTCAGCTGCACCCTCACCTACTCCCTGATTACCATGCCGATCGGAGACATCGCTATAAAAAGCACCATCAATCCCATGAGCGAGTTTTGCTGTTTCAATTGCTTTATCAAGTCCTTCCAGCTTCCATTTTGCATAGGGCATCATCAACTCAGGGTGCCCTGAAGTGTGAAGCGGCCATGTGTAAATTTGTTGATTCCACTGGTAATAATGGTTCCAGGGTCGCACGTCCCGATTCCAGGACCAAATGCTATTGATAAAGTGTGGAGGATAGTCGCCACGAGACGATGAGCCTACCTGATAAAGGTTCATGTACCAGAGATTCTCCAGGTAGTCGTCGGGAATATCAATAAAACTTTTTGACCAAAACTCAGCCCACCTTTCCTTGTGTGCAGCATATATTTTCTCAGCACTGGCCGCTGCTGCCGCCCGAACATTCTCACGGGCTTTAGCTAATGGATCGTCAGCCTCTTCACTTGTAACGACCGATATGAATACATCGAATGAACAACTTTTTCCTGTATTTAGAATGTAACCAGCTTCGTGGTTATTCAGCCGTTGCGCTTCAACTCCTGGTCCTACAAGCTTTGCTGCCATTGCAAACTTGAGGCTACGGGTTGATTGTACAATCCATGTTTCATCGCCTTCATTCCCAATCACTGTGCCTTCATTCCCCAAAAGGAAATCGCGTCGAATAAACCGATACCAATGTTCAAACACACGGCTTCCCCAATGTGCCAGTTTCACACGCCGTTCAACAGGTTCATTAAGTTCATCCTCATAATGAACCACCATTACAGGCACATCGTCACCAGTCACAAATGAACGGCATTGAATATTGCCCAGTGGTCCTTCAGCTTTCCATGATGCCTGCGCATCGGATAAGGAAAGCCTTCCCTCAAAATCTTCCAAATACATCCAGTCGAACATAGGAAGACCGGGTTCGATCATCAATTGCCCACAACCTCTCAGCGAAGTAAATTGCTCCGATTTCTCAGGGTTCTTTTTATCTTCCCAAGGGCTAAACATTCCTTCAGGAGCATCATCCCATGTGTTTGTTTTGTTTATCTGGAAATATATTTTATCCGTTGGTGTCCATGCCATAGCCCCCAAGTCGCCGTTACCAATGGGAAATCCATCATAGCCCTCTTCTGTTGGTGTCAGATAAATTATGTCGTGTTGCGAAAGAAAAGCCTGTTGATCAATGCTCAGGTTTTTACCATCAAAAGCGATTGTATCCTGCCCTTTGCTATCAGAAAAAGTACCAGAAGAAACTTGAGCTACGACTGTTATAAATGACATCGAAAAGATTAGGAGAAGAAAATACTTCATGAGTCCTCCTCTGCGAATAGGACATTTGAGAATTCTGCTTTTCTTTAAATTGTTTGCGACCTTGGTCATCGTGTTCTCTTAATTTATTATTGGTTCGTTGCTTCTTAAATGTCTAGTATATTTTATTTATTCAATCCTATCAGGTAACTCAGAGCTTAGCAAATAACTTCCCGCTTGAAATTCCGAAATAGTATATCCGTTAGTGTAATCAATATTCTCAGGATCAACTGTATCCGATAAGCTTTTACCATCGCACCAAACATGATTAATGCTCTTACACGGAATCTTTAAAGTAGCCGTAGTATTAGGTGGTATTGTAAAACGATATTCAAACTGGTTTCCGTTCAACTTCCATTTAACATCAATTTCACCGCTAATTGAGTGGTAGCTCCCTTCTGCCCAGGTTATTGTACCACCTGGCAAAGGTTTTAGTATAAAATGTTTATATCCCGGACTGGTAGAGTCAGCTTGAATTCCAAGAATATTAGTATACATCCATTCACCAATTGCACCAAATGCATAATGGTTAAAAGAGTTCATACCTGACCCTTGAAGCCCGCGCCCTTTCACATAACTATCCCAACGTTCCCACATCGATGTGGCACCTTGTTCAATTGAGTAACCCCACGATGGAAACTCATTGGTTTCAAGCAAATCAAAAGCTTTTTCAGAATATCCACGTTTCACCAGCTCTTTCATCAGGGGAAGGGTTGAATGAAAACCAGTATTCATGCGACCATCGTAAGGAATGAATTTTTCAATCATTCGTTTTTCAAAAGCCTGTTCCAACTCTTTTGTATAAACTCCATAGTGCAAAGCCATTGCATAACAAGACTGTGCATCACCATCAATTCGGCTTTCTTCATCAACAAATTCATCGATAAAAGCTTGTTTAATTTTTGATGCTAATTCAGAATTGTAAACGGATTCCTTTTGTTTCCCAATGGCCTGCGCCATTTTCGACAATGTATTCACGGAGTTATAGAACATAATTGTTGAAAATACTTCTGAAGGAATTTGTGCTCCGGTTCTGGGAAATCCTTTTGCCCTAATGGAATTTCCATTTAGCCAATCGCCATAATTAAGCCCAAGTCCGCTTTTCCATATGAGGCTTGGGTTATTTTTTCTGATATTTTCGATATAGCGTTCATAGGCTTCAAAATGTTTTTCAATTATCTCCGTATCTCCGTAATTCTGATACATTAGATAAGGAAGTTTAATTGCAGCATCGGCCCAACCAGGAGCATTGGTAAAATGTTTTTCATAAGCAAAAGGGTGTGGCGCTATATCCGGAAATGTTCCCCGCTCCGATTGGGCATCCATAATATCAATCATCCATTTATTATAAAATGCCGCCATATTACGGTTTAACATCGAGGTTTGGGCAAAAATGTAGACATCACCCATCCAGCCACATCTTTCATCACGTTGCGGGCAGTCGGTTGGAACGCCTTGCATATTACTCATGTGCGAGCGGTTAATATTCTTGTACAACTGATTAAGCATTGGATTTGAACAAGCGAAGTGCCCGGTTCGTGGCAAATCGGATGCAACAACTTTTGCTTCCAGAATACTTTTATCCGGTGTCCCCCTTAATCCCTGAACTTCAACAAAGCGAAAACCATGATACGTAAACCGTGGTTCATATTGCAATTCGCCTGAGTTTCCCAGAAATACAGAGTCGGTCTGAATTGCTGCCTTCAGGTTTTCAGTATATAATTCCCCTTGTTCATCGAGTATTTCACCATGCCTTAGCACGATTGTGTCTCCCGGATTTCCCTGAATTTTAATTTTACACCAACCGGCAATATTTTGCCCAACATCGAAAATTAAACTGCCGCTTTTTGTTTTTATTACACTTGTGGCTTTTAGGGTTTCAATTATTTTAACAGGTTGATTGATTTGAGGAACCAAATTGGCGACTCTATTTTTATCTACAACAACTTCCTCCCATGAAGAATCGTCAAAACCTGCTTCCATCCATCCATCGATTTCCTTTCGGGCATCGTATGTTTCCCCTAAAAAATTATCCGCCATTCGGATTGGTCCATCCGCATATAATTTCCATGTGCCATTGCTGACAACTGTCTCTTCTTCTCCATTTTCATATTTCACTTTCATCTGAAAAAAGAAACGTCTGTCAAGTCCATAAGCTCCCCTTTGGGGGAAATAGGGACTCCAACGAGTTGGTCCCAGCATGCCGGCATACCATCCGTCGGCTAGCTGAGTTGAAATAACATTTGTACCTTCTTTCAGAAGATAACTCACATCAAAAACCTGATATTGCACCCGTTTGTGGTAATCCGTCCATTCCGGTGCTAATTTTCTGCTGTCAGCAGATTCTGAGTTAAACGAAACTTCGTAAGCACCCAATGCTGAGACATACGCAATTGCCTCTACTGGTTTGTGTTTCAGGTTAATTTCTTTTCTTAATAAAGGAGATGGAGGGATTGGTTTCCTTTCTGGAGGAAGCGGTGTATCTAATATTCCATCGGTAAGCATATCCGGGTCATATCCATCTTCTCTGTCAATTTTAATTAGTGCATCTTTATAAGTAACATCACAAGCCAGAGACAAAACTTTACCTTTGTTTGCAATTTCCATCTCGGCCAATGAAAAAGCAAACATCTTTGTGCGGTCACCCTGGTCTTCATAATCATGAATCCTGAAATTGTATCGCTGTAATTTGGTAGCCGTAAAACGAACATATTTCCCTCGAACGTCATCAAAAGTAAACTCTACAGGCTTTCCTTCCGGTTTTGTAACTGCATCTTGCACAGCACACTTTTCCCATACCTTTTCATCTTCACTCACCTCAATTCGGTAAGCAAGAGGAAAATAATAATCATTAATCTCTTTCTTATTATTAAAAGATGGGTATAGTTTGAAGCTGTTAAAATTCACTACTTCTCCTAAATCGACTTGTACCCATTTCTCTTCGAATTGATTATCGGTATAGGAACTCAAGTATCCAATGTGTTTGTAGAGCAGTGGGTAATCCAAAGGTGCTTCGGCCTGGTCACCTATCCATTCAGCTTTCCAATCGTTTTTATCAAATGCCCCTGTAATAAAGCTGGCTGGTTTGCTCCAATCAGAAACTTTCTCATCGCGGTCCCAAGCTCTGACTTTCCAGTAATATTTTGTGAATGGATTTAACTTTTTACCCTGTAATTTAATACCAAAGGTTTCATTCCCATCTGTTTTTTCGCTGTCCCAAATTGTTCCTTTATTGGCTTCAATTTTTTCGATATCATCGCTCACAATAAGCTGCCAAGCAGTTTGGTTTTGCCCTTGTACAATTGAATTAAGCTCCCAGCTGAATCGGGGTGATGATTTAATAACAACAGCCGTTGTCATGTATTCACACTTCAGGTTACAAACATTTAGTTCAGATGGAACATCGTTGGAACAAGCCATGAACAGTGACAGATAAAGGATGGCTAGCGGTTTTAGGTTTATTTTCATTTCTTACAGTTTAGTTCATCAAAGATATTATTTGTTCCCCATAATTTGTTAGGTTCAGAGCCCATCTCAAACACCAGCTCGCCACCTTCCATCAATGTATTATATTCAATCCACGATTGATCAAATTCCTGCCCGTTTAGTTTTACCGATTGAATGTAGAAATTTTCTTCACTCACATTGTTAGCTATTATTTTAAAATCATTTCCATTATCGAGGTGAAGGGTCAATTCGGGGAAAATGGGAGAGCCAATCAGGCAGTATGGCTCAACAGGATCGGAAGGGAACAGTCCCATTGCACTCATCACAAACCACGATGCCATTGCCCCTGCATCATCGTCCATTGATTCGATGTATCCCTGAGGATCGGCTCGGTAAATACGTTTTACCACAGGTGTATCGAAATATCCGTGGTTGTGGTAAAGTTGGGTTACCTTTTTTGTTGTAAATGCCCGTGCCCATTTTTGTGTCAAGTATGATTTTCCCAAATAATCAAACATAAATGGCGCATGAATGTCTGGTTCGTTGAGGTGCATGTAAAAATCCCTCTCGAAAAAATATTCCAAATCATTGGCAAGCTTTTCTTTTCCTCCACGGAGTTTAATAAAACCATCAATATCGTGCAACACAAACCACCTGTAATGCCAGAGGTTTCCTTCGTACACATATTTTTCGAACTCTTCCACATCAGGGACTGGCTTACCATCGGGCGTAAAAAATCCCCGGACATTTCCCTGGTTGTCTTTTTGTTCCGCACACCATAAATCCTTATATGCATCGGCAGCCACTTTTAATTCTTTAGCCTCATCGGTTTTACCAAGTGCCTCGGCCATCTTCATGGCAGCATAAGCATGGTAAGCCTTTTCAAGTTTTGCGCTCACATTGTGGCTATAAAAATTTTCATAATCTTCTTTCATGCCCTTATAAGCGACCTCATGGTCAAAATCCTTCAGTCCCTTGTTGTAGGCATCCATAATTACCATACTTGCAAACTCCATACGAATTGAAGGCGTTGGCCAGTAACCATTTGAATTATTTTCAATGCTGGGACGGTGCTTGTAATGATCAACCAGTGAGCGGGCAATATTTTGAGCAATTTTAGGCTCCAGCAGCGACACCAACGAATATTTCCTGAAATCGTCCCAAAGGCTCCAGCAAGAATAATAGACAAAATCAGGAGCTACATTTTTTGTATCAAATAATTTATCTTCGTTTTGAGCAGCACGGTATTTCCCATCGGAAGCGGTGGCATTGTGCGGCACTAAATATGAATGGTACAAGTGCGTGTAGAAAAGTATTTTAAATTCTTCAGAACCACCTTTTACTTCCATTTTCGAAAGTTTCTCCCTCCAGACTGAAGCGGTTGTTTCTCTTACCTTTTCAAAATCCCAGCCTTCAATTTCGGTTGTTGCCTCTATCATTGCCTGCTCCTCGCTAATGGGCGATAAGCCTACTTTTAAACGAACAACATCTTTCCCATCCTCCGGAAAATTCAGCCATACCCCAATATCATTTCCATTTCGTACAGCTAATTCCCCATTGTCCAATCCTTTCCAACTGGCATATGATTCAAAAGGTACATCCATCACAATGGCAAAGAATAACTTATGGTAACCTCCACTACCATTATGCAACGATTTAATCATTCCGGTGATGGTTTGCTTGTCATGTACATTCAAGCTGGCATCGAGCATGCCCACATAACTATGAGAAAGGTCGATGGCAATGTATCGGTCGGTTGATTTTTTCGGGAAAGTATATTGATGAAAACCTACCCGTTCAGTGACAGTGAATTCTGCTTTTACACCTGATTCCAAAACCACTTTGTAGTATCCTGGCGAAGCTGCTTCTGAACTTTTGTCGTAAGTTTCTCTGAAATCGTTTATTTTATTGGTAAATTTTCCAATTCCAGGTTTAATAAGCAAACCACCACCTTTCCCTCTGGAGCCCGCGCCACCTATTCGGAGATGAGAAAAACCCTCTATGAATTTATCTTCATAATAGTACCCAACATGCGAATCGCCCTCAGTTTCAGGCGATAGGTGTACCAATCCAAATGGATAGGTTGCCCCCGGGTATAACATTCCATTATCGCCTTCGGTACAAATAAACGGATCGACATATTTCAATGGGTCTTCTTTGACCGAAGCACAGGAGGAAATCAGTATTAATACCAGAGAAAATATAGTCAATTTAAAGGAGTTGGTTTTATTGGAAAAATTGGTTTTTAGCATTCTATTAAATTTAAGGTTATCAATTACATTGGTAAGGACCGTGAATGGTTTTTATTTTAAAGTTTTCTTCCGAGTCGTGCAGGATATATATCATATAAGTTTCGCCACCCGGATTTACCCGGATAATGATGTGCCCTTGCTGACTTTTTAGATTATTTAACCGCGAACCAATTACAACCTTTGTTGCTTCCATTATATTGGTGGCAAAAATATCGCGTTGTCCTGGGTAAATCGAGGTTGACATCATACGAGCCAATACCGAGGGAGAAGGATGGCTGGGCGACCAGGACTGAATAATATGTACACGGGGACGCAAAGCCCTGATAAAAGAGAAACTCATGGCATCATAATAAGCATGATGGTTTGCCAAACAAACATCAACAGGACCTGTAACCAGAGAAACGGGAGTTTCAACATCCAGCCAATGTCCAGATTCGCCTGCTGTAATATCACCACCATTAAAATAATCAAATTTTCCATACGACAAGCGGAACGCAATGCTACACTGGTTTTCGCCAGGCCTCTCATTTTCCTGCAAATCTTTCATTTCAGAAAAATGATTCCTTTCGTTTGTTCCAACGCCAGTCCAGATGTGCCCGTTAGCTGCAATGTTGCGAATCTCAAAATTTGGGTATTTGCCGGGATTATTTACCAAGGCAAACTGCTTATTTGCTCCTACCCGGAATTGCTCAACCTGAACTCCTGCATTTTTTTCTGACCACTTTACAAATTGCACATAATTTTTCACGTAATCATCGTTTGACGGTTC
>CAYZBC010000108.1:3230-14725 GCA_964476535.1 uncultured Maribellus sp. | reverse complement strand
TCAATTAATCATTAGAATTCAACCCGACGAAGGAATTTTACTCAAATTCGGGATGAAAACTCCGGGTGCAGGTTTTCATGTACAAACAGTAAACATGGATTTTCATTATTCCGACCTGGCCGACACCGTCGTTCCTGCTGCTTACGAAAGATTATTACTGGACTGTATGCAAGGCGACGCAACTTTATATGCACGTGGCGATGCAGTTGAACAAGCATGGGAATTTGTTCAACCCATAATTAATGCGTGGCAAACCAATCCTGAAATTCCTATTTACGGCTACCCTGCAGGAACCTGGGGGCCTGAAGATTCGAATAAATTAATTACAAATGGAGAGTGGCGGTTTCCGTGTAAAAACCTTACAGACGATGGATTATACTGTGAATTGTAAGCAATAATAATTTTTTTATCTTTATCGAAATAAACAAATTACGATGGCGTCAATTACTGAAGTAAAAATTTTTGACAAACCCAAAAAGGTTTTTAAAGCAATTGCTAAAGAAATTTTCAAGCTCACGCAGGACTCAACACAGCCGCAAATCAATATTGCACTTTCGGGTGGAAATTCACCAAAAGGGCTATTCAAAAAAATCAGTTCGAAATACGCCGATTCAATTCCATGGAGCAGAATTCACTTTTGGTGGGGCGACGAAAGATGTGTTACGCGCGATAGCGACGAGAGTAATTACAAAATGACCAACGATTGTTTACTGTCTCATATTTCTATTCCGGAAGAAAATATACATCGAATAAAAGGGGAAGAAAATCCAGCTATTGAAGCCGAAAGATATGCTACTGAAATAAAAGAAAACCTCAATTCGCGTGGCGAAATTCCTGTTTTTGATTTAATAATTTTAGGACTTGGTGACGACGGACACACCGCTTCAATTTTCCCTAATCAATTGGAGGTATTCGAAGATGAAAAAATTTGTACTGTTGCCTGGCATCCAATCACCAAACAAGACCGTATTACCCTAACCGGACGCGTACTAAATAATGCCAGCCAGGTATTCTTTTTGGTAACAGGAGATAACAAAGCCATGCGTGTTTCGGAAATTATGAACGACGATGAAGAAGCAAAATTACTTCCAGCCTACTACGTTTCGCCAAAACATGGAGAATTAATTTGGTTTTTAGATGAAGCGTCAGCGTCAAAAATTTAATAGATTGAACCAGAGTTAGCATTACATTTTCTTACAGCTAAAACCGATTCAATCCAATATTGCAAACGGTGTACTTTCTTCCTTCTATTTCACTTCCTTCAATTTTAAAACTTCTGTTCCAAATTTTATCGATTCAGCAATAACATCTTCAACACAACCCGAAGTAAGATCGCAAGCAATCACATGACTTCCTGCTTCGGGGAAAGCAACTTTCACTTTACTTTCAGTAGATGTTCCCAATTGCTCGTACATTTTCAGCATTGCACTTACTTTTACCACGTCATCCTGATTATTCTCGTCTTTGTAATAATACCCCAAAAAAACCGGTGCTGTAACATTTTTATAAGTCTCCTTTTTCATGGTTGATTCCACTAATTGTTGCAAATAAACAGTGGCTTCCATTCTGTATTTACAATTCCAATATTGACAATCTTTCGAATCAAAATCGTCATTTGTAACTCTATATTTACCTCCATTCGATTTTCGACCAATTTGCAAACCCCAAGGCTTCGAAAGCAGAAATGCTGCACCATTATTTATCCTGATATTTGGAGAATAAAGAATTAAACCTTGAACATATTCAGGAAAATCTGCAGCCAGTTGTAATCCCAAGGTTCCACCGGTTGAAGTGCTCATAATTATTACTTTCTTGCCAATGCTTCGCGCTACCATTAACGCCTCTTTTGCCGACTTCCACAATAAGTCCGGTGTCATATCAATTAAAGCATCCACTGTATCAATGCCATGCGATGCCAGACGTGGAATATACAAATTACACCCAAATTTTTCGGCGAATTTTATATGGGCAGGATAACCTTCGTACCACGATGCTGAAAATCCATGCAAATATAACACTGCATAATTTGTCCGTTCTTTTACAGAATCGTTGGCCCAGAAAATTCGCGATTCATTATCCGGTTTTAATTGCAGGCCAGCATCATTATTCGATACAAACTTTTCGATGCTCCCAATACTTGAAGAAATAGAAGGTAAATCTTTATTTAATTCCGGCTTACTTGGTTTTGGTCCAAGAAAATAAATAACAATTGCCAGTAAAAGCACAATACCGATAAAGCGTTTAATTCTTTTCATATAATTATATTTGTTTGTTGCACAAACACTCTCAGACACCAAAAGAAAATTCAATTCTATCCTTATGTCGAAAGATTCTTTGCGTTTAATATCTCAGAACATTAAATTTTTGCAACGAAATTACAATTTTATATTTGGCTTATAAAATCATTTGCCCGTTGAATTTATATATTGTTCAAAAATTTATTAACTGAAAAGAAAGTTAATTATTCAATTATGCGAAATCAGAAAATGGAAGAGTTGGTGGTTAAATTGTAACATTTTTCCTCTTGTCAAAATACTCCACTGAAAATTTTATGTCTAATTCACACCTTCCCACCAATTCGAAAAGGATTGTATTGAATCTTGCAAATTTACTTGTTCGCCAATCATCGGAGTAATTATCGACAAATTTTTACTCGCATTCAACTCTGTAATTTTTTTTAAGGGTTCATCCCACGCATGGTTTGCCAAAGCAAATTTCATTGAATGAACCGGAAAAAATCGTTTTGCTTTTAAATCTTTAACGGCTTGCAAAACCTGAGCAGGCATCATATGAATGTATCTCCAGCTCGCGTTGTATTGCCCGTTTTCTATAATTGCCAAATCAAAAGGACCATAATTATTCCCGATTTCAACAAAATGGGTATCGTAACCTCCATCGCCACCAATAAATATTTTGGATGTTGGTGTTTGCAAAACAAAAGATACCCAAAGCGATTTTCTATGGGTGAATCCTCTCCCCGAAAAATGGCGTGCCGGCGTGGTATAAAAAACAAATCCATTTTCAAAATCAGTTTTTTCATACCAGTCCATTTCTACAATTATATTCTTATCGAATCCCCAGTATTCAAGATGTGCACCAGTTCCCAATCCGGTAATTATTTTTTTGATTTTAAGTTTTAATTCTTTAATCGTTTTATAATCCAGGTGATCCCAATGATCGTGAGTAATTACGAGATAATCAACATCCGGAATATCATCAACGGTATATTGATCCGTTCCCTCAAATGCTTTCACCGAAAAAGAGAAAGGTGAGGCGTTTCCGCTAAAAACAGGGTCAACCAGAATCTTCTTTCCATCAATTTGAATAAAATAGGAGGAGTGTCCGAACCATACCAAAACATCTTCGTCTGGAGTTAAATTATGCAAATCCGTTTTCGTCGAAGGAATTATGCTACCGGGCTTTTTGTTCTTCGTAAAAAAGAACTCTTTCATCATTTGCACAAATCCGACATCGCCTGTCATTTGCGGAGTATGATTCAAATTCTGGAATGAACCAGCCACAAAGTTCGGCGACTTTTTAATTCTTTCCAAACGCTCGCCGCTTGGGATTTTACCAAATTTGGGGTGTTGCATATATGCAAAAATTGCAGTGGCAAAAACCACTACAACCAAAAGAAATATTGTCATAATTCGTTTTAATTTCATTTAACTATATTAATATTTTCAACTAAAAAATGCAGTCAAAACATTAAATAGTCAAACATTCATTTGTTGAGAATGTTTTGTTTAATCCATAAAATTTTAAATATTTTTGCTTTCAAGAATCCAAGCTATCAATGGAAGAATTCGTGGTTGAATCTTTTGCCTTGAAATATCGCCGCAATAAAACCTTTTTCAAATCGCGGACAATAACCTGATGAGCAATAATTTCAACATTATTGTAATGCGGCAGCTCCTGTTCGGCCCGGGCAATTTCGCGTTCGGTAATATCTACCTGATAAAGTACAGAAAGTAACAAGTCGTAATTGCGTTCGAGAAGCACCGTAATTTGCTCAATTAACTGCGTATGCAATTCGCTATAAGCATTGTTGGTATCGCCCGAAAAAGTGATTTCAACACCAAACATTCCAAAATCTTTCATAATTTGTTCGGCTGTTGCCAATACAATTTCAGCTTGATTTAGATAACCGGCAACGTTATTATTACTTACCTGAGGTAGATCCATAATTAATTTTCACCAAAGCTACCGTAAAAATCTTTTTCAACAAATTTTATAACTTTCCAATATGACATAAAACAGCTATTTAAATATCAATTCCTATTTTTTATAGTTTTGGTCCATGAAAACAGCCGAAAGAAAAGCGCATTGGGAAAAAGTTTATCGTACGAAAGACACAACAAAAGTTAACTGGTACCAATCCGTACCGGAAACTTCGCTTCGTATAATTGAAAAATTGAATTTACCTGCATCAGCTAAAATTATTGAAGTAGGAGTTGGAAACAGCAACTTGCCCGAATATTTAATGGAACAAGGATTTTCTGAAATCACGCTGGTTGACATTTCTGAAGAATCATTAAAAACAGCAAAAAAACGACTGGGCGAAAAAGCAAAACAAGTAACATGGCTTGCTGCGGATGTTGTCAATTTTACCCCTCCTTCAAAATATGACCTTTGGCACGACCGGGCAGTATTTCACTTTTTTACTGAGAAAAACGATATTCAGAATTATATACAAACGACAAGCAAACACATGTTTTCTGAAGGTTATTTAATAATTAGTACATTCTCGAACAACGGCCCAAACGAATGCAGCGGATTACATGTTCAGCAATATTCAGAAAAAGAACTGACGGAATCTTTTGGAAAGCATTTCAAAAAAATAGAGTGTTTTACCGAAAACCATAAAACACCTTCCGGGGGAAGTCAAAATTTTCTGTTTTGTATTTTTCAAAGAATATAAAGTCGACAATTCTCAACTATAATTATTACTTTTGGTGTTCTAATATTTAGACAAACCAAATCATGAAAAATCTTTTCCTATCCATCTTTTTTATTGCCTTTGCGCTGGTTTCCAACGCTCAAAACGAATTTAGCAACCCAACTATTTTTGTGGGGAACGTAGTTGCCGATCTTGAAAAATCGGTTGACTTCTATACCAATGTAATTGGCATGACAAAAACCAGTGGATTTAGCGTTGATGGCAAAAAATCGAAAGAATTAGGTTTAACCGATGGCGGGGCTATTGATGTTGTCGTATTAAAATTAGAAGACAGTCCACAATCAAACGAGTGGAAATTGATGAGTTTTGGCACAAAAACAAAACACCCAAAACAAAAATATATACACGACGATACCGGAATGCAGTACATTACCATTCTGGTTAATCACCTCAATCCGGTTATTAAGCGTATGAATAAAAACAATGTAAAAATTTTAAGTGGCGAACCGTCAAGTTTAGGTGAAGACCGATTTTTTATTTTGATTCAGGATCCGGATGGAACTTTTATTGAGTTGATTGGACCAAAATAAGAAATTGTAGGATTTTGTTCTCAATCGTGTTTAGTAAGATAACTTTGAGACAGGATTATCATGACGACCATAATCTTCAACAGTTTAAAAAGCTGTTTCATAATTAAAAAATTAAGGGTTAAATTTTGCTGATTCTCAGCATAAGAAATGATATAATTCTGACGAACTTTGTCCATAGGTGGACAAGATCGTACATAATTTTCAACGCAAGTAAAGGATCATGTTTGCGGCCATAAGAGAGCTTGTACACCAATGAGGGTATATGTCAATCAAATAGACATCGTCGTTGTAAGAACCCGGTAGTAGATTCACGTTGAATTGTTCTACAAGTTCTTCGCTGGAAAGTTGTTGCACGTATTCTTCTACTAATTTATAGTACGCACGATCATATACATTATTGATCTCGTAGATATGACCAAACATAACAGTATCGATCCGTGTTTGTTCGTTGAATTCGACTTCGAGGATAGCGTAACATGGGTAATATGCAGGCAAATCTACAATGGTTCTATCGTATACAATAGAATCAGGTTTCTGCGGTTCGGGTCCGCTTAAGATGTCGTTTTCGTTAATTACCATGATGTCACTCAATGGTGGTTGTGTATTACGGTCTCCATATAAATGTCCACCTAATAGACGTATTGTCGTAGTATCATTGCCTGAGTTAAACTGTACTGGCATACAATACACAGAAATAATGAGCGTACTGTCATAATAATTGTTCAGATCAATCGCAAACATAGTCTCTTCACGTTCCTCGATATACGTAGCATCTTCGAAAATAGTATCTTGTCGAAATATACAATAATAAACTGTGTCGATCCTCAACGGATCTTTAACGTTTTGTAGATCGCATCTGCTGAATGTCATCAACGAAGCGATGATGGCGAGAAAAATGATAAATTGTTTCATTGTGTTTAAATGTTTTATATTTATGGTTAACACTCTTTTTAGATTAAAGATGAAACTAATTTACTTGTGTTTCGCATTTATTTATTAATTTTTATTTAAAATGAAAACAATTCATTTTAGCATATCATAAATTTTAGTAATTTCGAACAAAATTAGAATTCGTTCGAATCAAGAAGAACATGACAAATATAAAAAAAGCACAGACAACTTACAGATCGTTATCGATTGGCGAAGAGATCTTCAACAGTATTACCCATGGAATTGGTACTTTACTTAGTATTGCAGCGCTGGTTTTATTGATAGTTTTTGCAGCGATTAAAGGAAATGCATGGCATGTGGTAAGTTTCTCCATTTTTGGAACTACACTTGTATTATTGTACTTATCTTCAACATTATACCACAGTTTTACCAAAGAAAAGGCTAAAAACCTGTTTGCCCGTTTCGACCATGCAGCCATATTTCTGTTAATAGCAGGAACCTACACTCCATTTTTGTTAACAGTACTTCGTGGTGCTTTGGGTTGGACTTTGTTTGGAATAATCTGGGGAGTTGCCATTGCAGGAATAGTAATCCGTTCCATTTATTTAACCAAATTCAGAAAACTAATGGTAGGCCTGTATTTAGCCATGGGCTGGATGTTTGTATTTGCTTTTGGTCCAATGATGAGATCTTTACCCGGAATTAGTTTTATGTTTCTGGTATTGGGGGGCGTTCTGTATTCGATAGGCGTAATCTTCTATGCCTGGAGAAATTTAAAATACGGGCATGGCATTTGGCACTTGTTTGTTTTAGCCGGCAGTATTATGCACTTCTTTTCAGTAATTTATACTTTGAATTAGACATTTTATTTTCAATTCAGTTCTTCGAATCTTACATAAGCTGCATCCCAATCTAATTTAGGAGTCGATTTATATTCGGTAACCTCGAAAGAATTTCTGACAACTTCCCGAATTTCACTTAAAGAATTTACTACTCCCATAGCTTTGGCTTGCATCATTAAATTACCAATGGCGGTGGCTTCTGTGGGACCTGCAAAAACAGGAATACCAATGGCATCAGCAGTCAATTGGTTCATCATTTTATTGTTTGCACCGCCTCCAATAATGTGTAATTTTTCAATTTTATTTCCGGTTACCGATTCTATTTGTTTGATTGTGAATTTATACTTTAAAATCAAACTATCGTAAATACAGCGGGTAATTTCTCCTTGAGTTTTCGGAATAGGCTGATTGGTTTTGTTACAATAATTCTGAATTGCTTCCGGCATATTCCCCGGATTCAAAAACGATGAATCATCGGGATTAATTAAACATTTAAAAGGTTCAGCCGCATTGCTTAAATCCACAATTTCCTGCCATTCCATTATTTTTTCTTCATCCCAAATTCGTTTACATTCTTGGATGAGCCACATTCCCATAATATTTTTCAACAATCGGGTTGTACCTTCCACTCCTCCCTCGTTTGTAAAATTCATTGCCAACGTCTTCTCAGAAACCTGCGGCACCGGACTTTCAATCCCCAGCAGCGACCAGGTTCCCGAACTCAAATAAGCCCATTTTCCATCGCTGGCAGGAACCGATGCAATTGCCGAAGCTGTATCGTGTGAAGCAACCGCAATACAAGGTATTTCGCCGCTTCCGGTTTCTTCCTGAACTTCAGTTAATACTTTTCCAATTTTATCTCCAGGCTGAACAATCTCACCCATTAGTTGCAAGGGAATTCCTGCTGCTTTAAAAAGTTTGGGCTCCCATTCCGGTTTTCCCGGTTTTAGCAATTGAGAAGTACTTGCGATTGTATATTCGTTTTTCTTAATCCCGGTAAATAAATAGTTCAACGTGTCGGGCGTAAACAATAAACTATCTGCTATTTTGAGTCGCGAAAAATTTTCTTGCACAGACGCAAACAATTGAAACAAAGTATTAAACTGCATAAATTGAATTCCTGAAAGAAAGTAGGCTTCCTTTTTGGGCATTACTTCAAAAAAATCATCCATGGCATTATCGGTTCGATGATCGCGGTATGCAAAAGGCAACCCAATCAACTGTCCCTCAGACGAAAGAAGTGAATAATCGACTCCCCATGTATCAATTCCAATGGAATCGGGTTGAATTTTAAATTCATCAATACATTTTTTAAGTCCTGTTTTTAGCTCATCAAACAAACTAAAAATATTCCAGTAATATTTTCCATGAATTAAAGTCATTTGGTTTTTAAACCGGTGTATTTCTGTTAATTCAAGTTTCGAATTTTCTATTTTCCCAAGAATAGCTCGTCCGCTTGATGCTCCAATATCGAATGCTAAAAAATGTTTTTCACTCATTTACAGTTGAATTTAAGAATAAGCCCCAAATTAACATTTTTAGTCGAATTGAAGTATCCTGCGGTGTCATGAATTCAACTAAAAATTTGAACTTTTACAATCTTCATCAATTTGTTAATAGATTTTCTTTATTTGGATTTGATTTTCTTATAACATTCCATAATTTTAATTGTTTTTTGTTCTCAACATAAATAGAAGTATATTACAAACACTAAATATTATTAAAATGAAAACACTATTAAAAGTTTGCTTGTTCTCAATTTTCTCTATTTTTCTACTTCAACCAGTGCAGGGGCAAAGACTTCTAAATAAATTAAAACAGAGGGTTGAACAAAAACTCGAAGAAAAAACAGAAGAAAAAGTTGAGGAGAAAGTTGACGAAAAAATAGAAGAGAATAGCAGTGAATCAGAAACAAACGACAATTCTGGTACTAATTCTGGCGAAGAACGAATGCAACGCGGCTTACAGGGATTAATGAGTGGAATGGGAATCTCAAGCACACCAGTTCCAATTGCCGAAAGTTATAAATTCGATCACCTAATTCAGATGCACATTGAATCGTACGATAAATCGGGAGCGAAAATCAGTGAAGGTGAGTTTATTACACACCTCAATCCAAAATCGAAAAGTATGGCCTACCAGGTTTTATCAGGCGACATGGGAAAACCAGGACAAGGTATGTTTATAATTGATGCTGAAAATGGAGCTACCATTATTCTAAGCGAGGAAAATGGTAAAAAATCTGGAATTGTTTATGGAATGGACAATTACATGGAAACCCTGGGAGAAACATACGAGGATGAAGATCTTGAAGAAACTCCGGATATGTATTTGGCAAATCCAAATGTGAAGAAAACAGGCAAAACAAAAAACATTGCAGGATATAAATGCGAGGAATTCATCTATACCGACGAAGAAACAAAATCGAACATATGGATAACGAAAAACCTAAAAATGAATACACAGGATTTTTTCAGCACCTTATTCAAAACCAGTATGTATTCGCATGGAATGGGATGGGGATACATGATGGAAGCAAATTCGGAAGACCTTCTAACCGGAGAAAAATCACTCATGCAGGTCAGCAAAGTAGAAACAAACTCAAACGTAAAATTTACGATGAGCGATTATGAAATTACAAATCTGGGATCGATCCAGATGCCGGAGGAAAAGTAAAATTAATCAAAAACAATTCTGCTTCTGATCTAAAAAAGAGGATCTCAATTGAATTTTGACATGCTCTTTTTTTATAGACTTATTTTTGAATTGTATCCCAAGCCGAATAACAATTGGGTGGACTCTTTATACAACAAACAGTTCCTTGCTTCCTTTTCAACTATTTATTCTGTCTCAGCTATTTTATCAATGGGAGTTATCTCTATTTTTCTGAATTCCACTTCCGAACCTTCAGCCTGAACTGCAATTTGTCCTTTATTGGTGGAACAGTTGAAACCATGATTTACAAAATCATCGTTCACCCAAACTTTAATTTCGTTTTCCACACATTCAACAACCATTTTATTCCACTCTCCCACTGCATTCTCCGAACCATCGGTCATATTCAAAATCCTGCGTTTTTTACCTTCGGTAATCCCCCACTCCTCTTTTGGGCCGCGGCGCATTTCCATATCGGTAACAGAAACATCTTCTACAATACACCAAAAATCTCCGGCATTTTCGTGAAACATTTGCACTTCCAACGATTTTGGAAACATTTTATATAAGGCCCGCGGAGTTGACGCGTGAATAAGAACACCGCAATTCCCAGGCTCTCCGGCAAAACGGTATTCCACCTCCAAACGGTAATTCTGATAAATCGAATCACTTATTAAATGGCCGGGAGGAGTTCCCAAACTCACCAACATTGAGTCGCGAACAATAAACGGATTTATTGTGTCTGGATTATCATCCATCGCCGGAACATCAACGTGCCAACCGGTTAAATCAAATCCGTTAAATAAACTTTTTGTTTCGGGTTCAGAAGAACAATTACATGATGAAACAGTAACAAGAATAAAAAGAGTAAAAATTGTTGTTTTCATTTTTTATGATTTTTTAAATTTTCGAATTTTAATCAATAAATATTTCTTTTAGTTTATTGAAGAATGATTTTTTACGTTCGGAGCTAATTCCCCAATTCACCGGAACACTTTGATATCCTTCATCAAATCCTTCGTTTACCATTCTGAAATCAAAATATCCCCACGATGCAAAAGCTTTTGTAGCCACTACAAAATTATTATCAGGCTGGTCGAAATCAAAATGATCGTCTTCGTTAAAAACAATTGGCATGGGTTTATACGATGGAAGGGCTCGAACTTCCGCCACCATTTCGCTTATTCTGGAGGAAATTTTTACTCCGTTTCCATGAATTAATACAAAATCGGAGACAGCAATAATTTTATCGGGTGGAATTGTATTCCCATTAAAACTGGTTGCAACCAGTATTTCAGGAGCACTCGTTTGTATTCTTAAAATCAATTCGTGAATTCGATCTTGTTTAATAATTGTATGGTCGTATTTGTTATTGTTGCACTCGTTCGCCACTTCAATAATTACGTTTGTATATCCATTTTCAAGTATCCAGGTTACGCTGTTGTCAACCGCCGCAATCACCGCACTTTCATCTTGCAATCGTTCATCCTGACCAAAATAAAAGAGTCCCAAAATCACAACCATTCCCAATTCATCGGCACTTTCAACAATTCTACTCATTCGTTGAGCGAACTCCGGGCGCAAAGTTCCATCAGCTTCAAATGCATTATTTTCCCA
>CAYZBC010000108.1:0-3130 GCA_964476535.1 uncultured Maribellus sp. | reverse complement strand
ATTGATGAAGAATTTATCGCCTTCTATCGAAACTTTTGTACTTGGTTTAAATGTTTCTCCTGTAGTACATGAGAACGTAAAAAAAACAAGCAATAAAAAAATAAAATTTGCTTTCATGTGTTTATAATTGTTTGTTTTTAAAGGCAACACATGTAACTCGCTGAATAATCATCCTTCTGTGTGCCGATATTTGCCATGCTCGTTTCATAAAAATCCAGTTAATTACGGTTAATCTAAATTCAATTGTTCAATCGCCCATTTTATGTATTGTTCCCAATCGTAATCAGTAACATCGTGGCCACCCGTTCGAATATGGTAAGCAACTGTATTTTGAATTGGCTGATTTACTTCGGGCATTTCATCGGAGGTAATTCCCTTTTTGCCGTATAATTCATAAACCGGCGATGCATAAAATGCCGAAAGAAATTCTCCCCCCGGATCGGCCCATTTATCTTCCTCGGCACTTGCAACATAAACGGGGCGCGGGGCAATAAGAGCCAGCAATTCGTGCTGATCGACCGGTAGTGCTTTTTCGTTATTATTATAAGATCTGAAATTTCTACAAAACCAGTGTGGAAAACTTGTGTTAATTCTGCTAACTGTTTCACCAATTTTACGTTTCGAAAGCGCAGCACCGCCACACCCCGAATCGTTAGAAATTACAGCCGCAAACCTTTCGTCGGTAGCTCCGGCCCAAAGCGATGTTTTTCCCAAACGCGAGTGCCCAAAAACAATAACTTTCGATTCATCAATTTCACTGTCTTCCTCGAAATAATCCAGACTACGACTCAATGCCCACGACCAGGCAGCAATACTACCCCATTCGCTACTTTCTGGTTGCTGTTGATTATCCTGATAAAAGAAAGGGTGAATTCCATCGCTAAAATCATCTTTATCTGCGTCAACTTCACAATAAAAAATGGTAGCCAGGCCAAAACCTGCGTCAATCATTTTTTCAATCGCCCAACGGTTATTACGCACACCGCGCGACTGCTCGGTAAGCTGATTGTTTATTATTCCGAACGATTCATTATCTCGCACCCAGGCATCCGAAATAATTACATTCACATCGTCGGTAACAGTATGATTTCCATAAAAATTATACCCTAAAAAAATGGGTGCTTTTTCAACTGCTTTGGGTAAATAAATCAGAATGGTAAAATCCAGTAATAAATCATTTTTTTGAATCGTAATTTCAACTTGTTTCCGTTTTGCCTTTCCGTTAATGGCATTGTTGCTTTCTTCAACCACCTTGAATGAAGCGATTTTTAATTCTCCAGGTACTTCGCCATAAACATTTTGAGTAAAAAATTCTAACAATTCGGGACGACGTTTCTTTTCCCATTTTTTAGAAGTTTTTACTTTTTTCCCTTTAAAAGTTTGTAACAGATTGGGAAGCTCAAATTCGGGAATTTTGCTTTCGTCGTAATTAGCTTCGAACTGTGCAAAACTAAACTGGAAAGTTAAAATAAAAATTAAAAAGACTGTCGTTTTTTTCATCCGTTTATAATTGTTTATTTTTTAAGGTAACAGATGGAACTCCCATGAATTATAATCATACTTCTTTGTGTGATTTTTTCTCATGGTCGTTTCATATGATTATAATTGTTTATTTTTTAGGTATCCTATTAAACTCGCTGAAGAATCATCCTCATGCGTGAGGAATTTTCATCATTCTCGTTTCATTATTTAAAGTTCTATTGGTTTCCTGTAAAGATACAATTTGAGATGGAAAAGGCAAGGATATTTTGAGGGTGACAGGAATTTATTAAAGCAGTAGTGACTCAACGAATTTAGATTGCAACTTGCAAACGAATTAAAACGAAAATATGTATTGTGAATTTAAAGACAAGCAGGCAACAACTGTTAACCAAAAACTTTAAACTCTTATTGCTTTTAATAAAAATGATAATTACTTTTAACGTACCAAATCAATCAACATTGAACAATCGGCCTCAAATAAAATTATCTGAAGGAAATTTCAACAAAAAATCTGTCGTTTTTATCGATTTTGAATTTAATTGGGATCTTGTAAACTTGTTACGCAATTATTCAAATTCAATTTATATAGGTTCCGAAAAACGCTGGTATATTTTAAAACAAAATTTTAATTTGAACCATTTTTTCAATCGTGTTAATGAAATTGCCTTTGTTGATTATTCAAACTTCAAAAAAAAATAAAGTCGAAAAAACCATCATTTTTAGAAAAGAAGAATCCTACGATTCAAATAAAATTAAACAGCAACTAAGCGCTGCAACCATTAAAAAAATTGCTGAGGTTAAGGTATGGATGCAACAAATGCGTTACAGTGAGAATACGATTAAAACCTACATTCATCAACTCGAACTTTTTTTTGGATACTATTGGCAAAAAACTCCCGAAGAAATTGTTAACGACGATATTGAAATTTTCAACCACAAATTTATTCTCAAATACACTTTAAGTCCAACTTTTCAGAACCAAACCGTTAGTGCCTTAAAAAAATTTTATACCTACCACTTTAACCAAAATATTGATGGAGTAAAAATTGAACTACCCCGAAAATCGACAGCATTACCAAAAGTTATTGACAAAAATGATTTACAATTAATTTTTAAAAGCTTAAAAAACGCAAAACATAAAATGGCCTTAGAAACTATTTATGCATGTGGGCTGCGGCGTAGTGAATTAATAAATCTGAAATTACAACACCTCGATTCAAAACGAGGAATGCTTTCGGTAATTAATTCAAAAGGGAAAAAGGACAGATTAATACCGATAAGTCCGCGTTTACTCGAAAAAATGAAGGTATATTATTTGGCCTATAAACCCCAGGTATATTTTATTGAAGGACAGTTTCCGGGTAAAACTTATTCTGTTGGGAGCCTGCAGAAAGTTTTTACAAATGCACTAAAAAAGAGTAAAATAAACAAACCCTTTACCATACATTGTTTACGGCACAGTTTTGCTACACATTTGTTGGAAAATGGCACAGACTTAAGATATATTCAGGAATTACTTGGGCATAAATCGTTGAAGACGACCGAAATTTACACCCATGTAAGCAATAACAGTTTAAAGAACATAAAAAATCCCTTTGACGACATGGAAATATAAAACACAAAAGGTGTACATTACACACCCTATACA
>CAYZBC010000107.1:0-14745 GCA_964476535.1 uncultured Maribellus sp. | reverse complement strand
CTAAAAACCAATCTCCTATAGATGTAATTAGTTTTTTGTCATGTACTTAGTTCCAAACATTAAATAATATACACCGGCACCCGATAAATAGCCAATGAAAGCCAGCAGCGAAATCTTTTTTATGTACCAAATAAAGTCTATCTTTTCTAATCCCATGGCAGCAACGCCAGCAGCTGAGCCAATAATTAACATGCTACCTCCTGTTCCGGCGGTGTAGGCCAGAAATTCCCAGAATAGTCCATCTTGCACAAAAAATGCATTGTATCCGGTTGCACCTGCTTCAGCAATTGGATACATCCCCATAGATCCTGCTACAAGTGGCACATTATCAACGATTGAGGACATAACACCAATCGCCAAATCGATCAAGTAAATGTTTCCTAGTTTTTCATTTAAAAATTCTGATAAGATATTTAAGTGACCTGCAGATTGAAGTGCTGCAACCGCTGATAGAATTCCTAAGAAAAATAATACCGTTGGAACATCTACTTTTTGAAGTATTGCTACAACCTTAAGTTTTTGTTTAACTCTACTTGGTTTATTTTTGTGAATAATTTCGCCCGCCACCCAAATTACGCCTAATGAGAGTAACATTCCCATATAAGGAGGCAAGTGAGTGGTAGTTTTGAATATAGGAACAAATAAAAGTCCTGAAACGCCAAGAATTAAGAATAGAATTCTTTCTTTGTTGGTTGTATAATCCTCCTCATTATTTTCTGCTATTGGACGTTTTACATTTCCTTTCATTGTAAAAGATAGAATTATTAAAGGAACTATCATGCAAACCAAACTAGGAAGAATTACTCCTTCAATAATTTTCAATGCTGTTACTTGCCCACCAATCCATAACATAATGGTTGTAACATCTCCGATTGGAGACCATGCGCCCCCTGCATTAGCGGCTAAAACCACCATGCTTGCGAAAAACCATCGTGTCTCTTTTTCATCAATTAACTTACGTAACAGTGCGACTAAAACAATTGTAGTTGTTAGGTTGTCTAGCAGTGCAGACATGAAAAAGGTAAGAAAACTTAAAATCCAAAGCAATTTTACTTTGTCGGTAGTTTTTATTTTGTCGGTTATAATTTTAAATCCTTCGTGTTGGTCAACCACTTCAACAATGGTCATTGCACCAAGTAGAAAGAATAATATCTCACTTATTTCACCTAAATGATGAATTATTTCATAGTCAACAATAAATTCGTGAATGGCATGTATCCCGTGTGCATCGGGGTGTGCAGCTTGAAATATTGCCCACGATGGGCTGAATCCCAAATTCAAAATATCGGTAGCACCTAAAATATATACAACCCAGCACAATGTGCCAATTATTAAAGCTGATGCAGCTTTGTCAACTTTTAAAGGATGTTCAAGAGCTATCGCAAGATATCCCAGAACAAAAACAACAACCATTAGTATAAACATAGTATTTGAATTTTAATTGAAATAAACGAAGGGCAAAAATAGAGTTTTACTATTTATTAAAAAAAGAATTCTATTAATTTTTTTATGTTGTTAATACATAAAATTCAGTGAAATTATCATCTGTCTTTATTGTTTTTTCTTTTTAAAAAGAGTACCAATTTTATGCAGTAATTCATGAATGGTATTGTATTCTTCTTTAAACGACAATCCAATGCCTTGAGTATAAGGAGCTGTTTCGTAAATTAAATTATTATTTGATCGATTAAAAGCTTTAAACTGAATTTTTCCACTGGGAACTAACTTTACTTTCATATCGAAATCTCCAACAATTTGGCTGCTGTTATTCGACTCCGGATTTACATTGTTGCCGATGTTTCCATTTAAGGTTATCCTGTCGTTGAATATCTGTGTACTAAGTGCCAACTCTATTTCGTCGTTTGTAATTTCATTTCCCGGGCGGTAATTAAACCCCACGTCAACGTTGCTGCTAATTTTCGAAAGCCAGTTGCTTAATTGGTTGGAGAACATTTCGCTGGCAGTAGTTCCCAATGCATTTGGATTTTGTGTTTCGTATTGACCGCGAAGATATTCCGGAGTATAAAATTTACCCAAAACAATTAACGAAAGAATCTGTTTATTCATCTCCTCTTCGGTATTTATGAATTGTTGCAAAATGCCAATTAGTGCTTCATCTTCATCCGGAAAATCAATGTCAAAATTAATTAATGGATTGGTTAGTTCTTCTGTCAGTAATATTTTACATTCTACCGGAATTCGTTGGTAAATGTCATTCCCTTCAATAAGATAGCTACCCATCATTAAATCGTAAATTGCTGCTTTTAATTTATAGGTTGCAGTTAAATCTATAATCGCATTGTATGGGTCGCCCGACCAAACGATTGATCCTCCTTGTTCAATTGTAAAACGTTTATTCAAAACATTTTGTAACGTAAACAGATAATCACCTTCAACAACTTTAAAATCTCCCGAAAGTGAGATGTTATAATCTTTATCCATTTTGAATAGAAGAATTCCTTCTCCCTGGGCTTTAATAATATCACCAATTTGCGAGTTGTAAATAAGTTGTACTTTAGCATCTGGAGTGGCTTCAACAGTGAGGTTTATATTTAAGCCACCTTTCTCATCTTTTTCAAAAAAGAATTTCTCAGTTTCTGTTTTTTCAGCGCTTACGAATTTAATAAAATCATATTGTTCTATTTCATTTTCGTACTCCATAGAAATGTTCAAATTGGTGCCCAATAATGTTGTTGCAGTTCCGTCTAGATTTACGGAATTTCCTTTTCCGGTGATTGTGAACTTTCCATCGCCAAAAGCTTGTCCGTAAAATAGGGCGTTATCAACAATCGTGGTATTTAAGGCTAAAATTTTAGACGTATTTAAAGTAAGGTCATACTCCATGTCATGGAAATTCCGATGTTTTAATGTGCCATAAAAATTGCCTGAATTATTACGAATATCCGAAATGGTAATATCGTCAAATAGAATGGTATCCGAAATGAAATAAACAAAGTCGTTAAAAGTGTAGTGTACTTTTGTGTAATCGATAGTAACTCCGGCATTGGAAGCCAGAACTGCACCATTTAATAAAATTTTATCGAAATTGCCACCAACTTTTATTTCTCCGGAAGCTTCGCCATGGATGTTGGTGAAGTTGTTTCTAATAACCGTTTCTAAAAGTTCCAAAGAGAAATTATCTGCACGCACCAAATAGTTTAGCTCTTTAGTTTTCGGACGGTAAAATCCATTGACATTCAAGCTTTTTTTGTTGCCTTTGTTTATAGTAAGTTCAGAGTTTATAGATGAATTTGTATGATCCCATTTATTTGAAAGAGTAACATCGCCAATCAATTGATTTTTGAATTTCAAACTGTCGATGGTAATATCAGATAAAATTGCAGGCTGGTCATAAATCCCGGAGACTCCAATGGAACCATTCAAAGTGCCATCCAGAAATACCTTTTTATTCAAATATTCTTCCAGATAAGATAAATTGAGATTTTTAAATTTCATAAAAAGTAAATCGGGTTTATATTTTGAAATATCGCCATCAATGGAAAAACTTTGTTGGTTGTTGTGGATTTCGAAATCATCAATGCGAATTGAACCCGAATCCAAAATCGCTGTAAACGGATTGAAATTCCAAACTGTATCTGCAATATAAATAGCTGAAGGATAACCGTTTGTTTTTATGGTTAGGAGATTTGTTGAATCGGAAAGGGAAAAGAAGGAGCGTGTTTTAATGGTACTTTGCAAAGTTAAATCAGAATTATTATTCCAGTTAATTTCGTTGTCAAGGACATTTTCGGCAGCCAAAGATTCAATAGAAAAGTCGTGAATTTTGTAACCGTTTTTATGCTGAATTTCGCCAAAACGTAACTTTGAAGAGTATTGATTGCCGATTGTTTTATTATTTAGAAAAACATTTCGAACCAATAAATTATTGTAGATAAAACTCGGAATACTGCCAGCCAACTGAAATTCTAAATTTTGCGAATCTACTTTTCCGTAGAGTAAAAAGGGTGTTTCGAATTTCAATTCCGGAGCAAAAACTTTTGTTAATTCATCAAGATTGTGGACCATAATTCGATAATCGAAAACGTTAGGTTTTTCTTCTTCTTTTACGGTATAATTAATTATCGGAATAAATTTTTGAATGTCTTTTTTTATGGTATTCACGAAACTTTGAAAATCGTAATTGCCAAATACGTTAATATCAAAAAAATCGGAGGTAAAAGTTAAGGTTTCTGTCGAGTCTTTAGGAGCAGAAAATAATTTAACATCCTTGAAATCAAACTGTCCGTTACGGTTTTTGTACATGCCATCGTTAAAAACAATGGATCCAATTAAATTATCCAATTTGTTTCCTGTAAAATTGGCTTTCATACTGAATGCCATTTGAGATGCCGGAAAACTCTTACTTAAATTTAAATTTCCCGGAAGGAAATTGTCAAGTTTCAAACTAAAATCGAATACCGGAATTTCCGGATTGAGATCAAATTGTCCTAAAAAAGCAAATTTTAAATTCGAGTCGTTGACACTCACCAAACCATCAAACATTTTTTCCGACAAAAGCCCCTCTAATTTTATATTTTTATAAATGTATTTATTTGCCTCCATTTCAAAAATATCGCCTTTAAAAAAACCGGAAAAAGACTGATCTGTTTTATTGTAATTTCCATCTACCTTCCCATCGAAAGTAATGTTGCCTAAAACCGAATTTTTTAAAAGCTGTCCAATATTGAAATCTACTGTCTCAATATTACCTCTGTAACTAATCGATCCTTCTTTTTCGGGGATAACCGACAGGTCGGTTGTAAGCGTGCCCATTTCGCTTTCCAAAGTTCCAAATGTTACAAAATCGGTTAAAAAGCCACTAAAATTTCCTTTAAAACTAAGTTTGCCTGCCTCGTAGAACGATTCGGGAAACATAAGTTTTTCGAGGTTTAAATTATTTGGTAATTTAAAATTAGAAACATCGGAGAATGTTGTTTGTGCTTGTTTTAAATCTAAAAAAAGATACATCGTTTCCGTGTCGGTAATATCGTTAATGTAGAAATCGAGGACTGCATGGGTATTTTTGCCTGTTTTTAGAACTAGATTTTTTCCTTTTAAATCGTCTAAATCACCATAAATTCGCCCGGAAATATTTACCGTTTGATTGATTCCTTTTAGACCCGGATTTAATTCGGCAATTTCTAATAAGCTGATTTTTGAATTTTTTAAACGAAAATCGATTTCGGGCTTTTTATTCGATTCGTTTTTGTTTAATAGAACGGAAAACGTGGAATTATTAATTTCAGAATATTTACTTTTTAAATTTAACTCGTTAATCTCCAGTTTGTTATTTGCCACGATAAAACTAGCTGAAAATTGATTGAGAAAGAGGTTTTTCCCATCATTAAATGTTAAGCTATTTATTTTGAACTGAAGAGAATCTGTAAAAGTTTCGAAATCGGAAACATCTAAATTGAGATCATTAATAAAAACATTATCAATTTTATTCGATACTAAATCATTATATGAAAAAGTTGAATTTTTAAAATCGAATTGATTGCAGTCGATTTTCCAAAAGAAAGAAGTGTCTCTTTTGATTTGCAAAGAGTCTGGAATAAAGCTAAAGTTGAAATGATTGGCAGTATCTCGTTCAACATTAATCTGGCTATTTTCAAAAGTTAGTTCACGAAGTGCAATTAAATGATTTTTTAGGTTAATTGAATCAAATTTTGCAACTATTTGGTTGGTGTAAAATAATGTATCCTTATTTTGATCTTTAATAAGTACTTCATCTAAAATAATTTTGTTGAAAAATGCGATGTTTACTTTTCCAATAGTAATTTCTGAGTCTAATTGACGAGCAAATTGTTTCGTTATTTTATGAATGATAAAGGTCTGAATTCTACTATTTTTAATAGCAAAATAACTACCACTAATAATAACTAATAGCAGGGTGGTAATGATAATCGTTATTTTCCAGCCTTTTTTGATAATTTTGTTGTTTTAAAAAACGAACTTAAACTTTTTTGGGTAATTAATAGGAGTAGCAAACAAATATTTGTTAACCAGCAACTATTAATAAAACAGCAGGTTTAAATGCAAACAATTTTTCACTGTGTTAGTAACGTTGAAAAGAGATTTTGAGTTGTATGAATATGAAAAAAATAACAATTTTAGGAATTGAGTCATCTTGTGACGATACTTCAGCTGCCATTATTCGTGACGGAGTAATTTTGTCGAATGTAGTTGCCAACCAAAAGGTGCACGAGGAATTTGGGGGAGTGGTGCCGGAGTTGGCATCCAGGGCGCATCAACAGAATATTGTACCGGTGGTTGATTTGGCGATTAAAAAAGCAGGTATTACTAAAAACGAAATATCAGCGGTTGCATTCACAAGAGGCCCCGGATTGTTGGGTTCGCTGTTGGTTGGAACCTCTTTTGCAAAAGGCTTTTCGCTGGCCGCAGGAATTCCGTTAATCGATGTCAACCATTTACAAGGTCATGTTCTCGCACTATTTATCGAAGAGAAAGGGGTTGAATTCAATCCACCTAAATTTCCGTTTTTATGCTTGCTGGTCTCTGGCGGGAATTCACAGATTATTTTAGTTCAAGATTATTTAAAGATGGAAGTTATTGGGCAAACTATTGACGATGCTGCTGGAGAGGCTTTCGATAAATGTGCGAAAGTTATGGGATTGCCCTATCCCGGTGGACCACACGTCGATCGCTTAGCAAAAGATGGAAATCCGTTAAAGTTTGAATTTTCAAGACCCCGTGTTCCCGGGTTGAATTACAGTTTTAGTGGATTAAAAACGAATTTTCTATATTTTTTACGCGATAATTTGAAAGAAAACGAAAATTTTATTGAAGAGAATTTAAACGATCTTTGTGCTTCCATTCAATATACAATTATCGAAATTCTACTGAGTAAATTGAAGCGTGCTGCCAAAGAAACTGGAGTAAAAGAAATAACCATCGCTGGCGGTGTTTCTGCCAATTCATGTTTGAGGAATGCACTAAAAGAGAATGCTTTGAAATACCGCTGGAATTTTATTATTCCAAAATTTGAATATACCATGGATAACGCTGCAATGATTGCAATTACCGGATATTTTAAGTATTTAAATAAGGAATTTGCGGGGCAAAATGTTGTGCCGTTTGCCCGGACACGACTTTGAAATAGTTAAATGTTGAATGATGAAATTTTGATGATTACGCAGCATGCCCGTTAAATGGCTTTATTTTTTCGAGCTCATCTTTCTTGGTTAAAAGTTCATTTTCAATATCAAAATCATCTTGTAATCCCAACCAAAATTTTGCTGAATTGCCAAAATAATTGGAAAGACGTAAAGCTGTGTCAGCAGTTATTCTTCGTTTCTTTTTTAAAATTTGGCTAATACGGGTTTGTGGTATTCCAATTTCTTTTGACAATCGATAAGCAGAAATATTTAGTGGGTTTAAAAAATCTTCCAATAAAATTTCTCCGGGATGAATATTACTTAGCTTTTCCATATTTTAATGATAATCAATAATTTCTACCTTAAATGAATTTCCGTTTTTCCAATTGAATATTATTCTCCATTGCTGATTTATTCTAATGCTGTAAAAATTTCTCAAGTCTCCACTTAATTTTTCCAATCTATTTGAAGGAGGAATTCTTAAATCAATTAGATCAACTGAATTGTTAAGCATTCTTAATTTTCTCCTAGCAATTTGTTGAATTTCTTTAGGTAATTTTGTTGAAAATTCACCAAGCCATATTTTTTCCGTTTCTTTCGAATGAAAAGATTTAATCATGCTAATGCAATTCGTTACTAACGTTAAAGATAAGCAAGTTTAAACTAAAACCATAACAATTCTTTAATAATTTTAAAATGTAAGTGGTATGAAATTTCAGGAGAAACTTATTCACGGTATATTAATTAAGCGCTACAAACGTTTTTTGGCTGATGTTAGATTAGACGATGGAACAGAAGTGGTTGCGCATTGTACAAGTTCAGGATCGATGAAAAGTTGTCTTGAAATTGGTGCCGAAGTATATTTAACTCCCGTAAATGACCCGAAACGTAAAACAAAATTTACGTGGGAGATGATTAAAATTAATGGGGACTGGGTAGGAATTAATACAGGAAATCCAAATAAATTGGCATTCGAAGGAATTTCTGCCGGAATTATTCCTGAATTGACGGGTTACTCAAATGTAAAAAGAGAGGTGACATTTGGCGATTCTCGATTTGATGTTTTTGCAGAAAATGAAAAAGAACAATGTTTTGTGGAGGTAAAAAATGTTTCCTTAAAAGATGGGAATTATGCCTTGTTTCCAGATTCTGTTTCCACTCGTGGACAAAAACATTTAAAAACATTAATGGAAGTAAAAGCAAAAGGAATTCGGGCGGTAATGCTTTACATTATTCAACGTAGTGATGTAGATGTTTTTGCTCCTGCTTCAGAAATCGACGCTAAGTATGCCGCTCTTTTAAAAGAAGCCGTTAATATGGGTGTTGAAGTTATTCCTATGCAAGTAAAAGTTACACCCGAGAATATTGAATTTGTTAAAAAACTACCCTTCGAAATAGAAAAGGAGAAAAATGGCTAAACTGGCAATTCTTCTCATCAAATATCTTTTTGACAGCTTCTTATTTTTCCTTCTCAATTTTTTCAATGTCTCCGTAATACGAAATGGATTGGCGATTGACACTGATTACATTTAATGTGGTAGAACCATTTTTAGAAATATCAAATGTATAAGCTAAATTGTCATTGCCGTTTTTTACATCAAGTTTTACTCGATAACCATTTTTTGTGACCTCAAAAGTATAATCTTCTATTGGTTTAGTAAATTCCATTCCCGATTTAGTACTCCCGTAATCAACACTGTAAGCTCTTCCAAAATAGGGTAAATAAGAATCAATAGTGTCATTCTCAATTTTTACACGATACCTTGCATCTAAAATAACATTTCTCCCTTGCATGGGATTTACATTGGCTGCGCGAAAAACATAAGCTTTACTTTCCAATAGAGTTTTTGTCTCTGCAACTTTTAGCGCTTCTTTATCGGCTTTTTTTTCTTTTCTGCTTTTATTTACCTTCTCTTGTGCATTGGTTGAAGCAAAAGCAAAAACCAACATTCCAATAATTAAGATTCTTTTCATATGTTTATAATTTTATATTTTCAATTGCAACGTATGTACTTACCATGATTTTATAATCATTGTTTTTTGTGTCTAATAATTCTAAAATAATTGACGTTTCATAATGTTATTGTTGTTGATTGTTATATTTTTTAACCTATATTTAATATCATTTATTCAAATGTACGTTAAGATTTTTATAAACATCTAATAAAGAGGTCATTATTATAAGAATTGGAACTCGCTTAACTAAGATTTGTAAATTAAAAAATCATGTCATCTGGAATTTAAATATTCCTTTATTAATCCTATTTTTGAATTTTAAAAAAAGGACGAAAACTTTAATTAAAGAACGTGCAGAAATGATAGAAACAGTTTATTTAAACGGAGAATATATTCAAAAAGAAAATGCGAAGATTTCGCCTGACGATCGGGGATTTATTTTTGCTGATGGTGTTTACGAAGTAGTTAAATATTACAACGGCAAACCATTCAGATACGATGACCATTTGGTTCGGCTAAAACACAGCCTTGCAGAAATTGCGATTGATTACCCTGATTTGGAATCTTTGGAAATTATCTTTTCTAATTTACTTATGAAAAATTCTCTTAACGATAAACATGCCGGTGTTTATTTGCAGATTACCCGTGGAGAAAATAAAAGGGTACATTATTTCCCAACTGAAATTATTCCAACTGTTTATGCTTTTGCATTTGAATTCCCTTCGTTCACAGAAAAGCTGGAAAATGGAATTAAGGTAATTACACACGAAGATATTCGCTGGCTTAGGTGCGATATAAAATCGATTTCATTATTGCCAAATACAATGTTGTTTAACAAAGCGGTGGAAGCCGGGGCAGGGGAGTGTGTCCTCGTTCGCAACGGCGTGGTTACCGAAGCAACACATTCGAGTATTTTGGGTGTAAAAAACGGAGTTGTAATAACACACCCACTTTCAAATTTAGTTTTACCCGGTATTTCGCGAAAAGTTGTTTTGGAAATCTGTTCAGATTATAACATTCCTTACGAGGAACGTACTATTTTGGAATCGGAATTTTATGAAATGGATGAAATAATTTTAGCCGGAACAGGCAGCGAAATTACTCCAATTGTAAAGGTTAACGAAAAAATTATTGGGAACAATAAACCAGGCGAAATAACCCGGTTTATTCAGCAAAAGTTTTTTGAAATGGTTTAATTAGTGTCCGTCTATAAAGTCCGACTTCTTCGTTATTCTTGTCAGAAAAACAGTCATTTTTAAGAGTAAACTTCTTTAATTTCTGATTTCGCAAGCCTTGAATTCGAACTTTCTATTCCAAACACTTTACTTTATGGATATATTAAATTATAGGTCCAAATCTAAGATGTTTAGTTTTGAATTGATAAAATTCATTTCATCCGCGGAAATGGATATTTCGGCAGCTAGAATGTTTTCTTTTACCTGTTTCTCATTTCTTGCTCCAACCAAAACACAAGTAATTCCCGGTTGATTTAGAGTCCAATTTATTACCAGCTGAGCCAAAGTTGCATTTTTTGAATCTGCTATCGGCTTCAATTCGTTAAGAAAAAGATTGATTTTTGACAAATTGGGCTCCTTGTAAAATGGAGTTGACGGGCGGTGATCTCCTTCTCCAAATTTATAATCAGGAGTAATTTTACCGGTTAGAATTCCTCGTTGCAAAGGACTGTAACAAATAATCGCTTTGTCGTTTTCGATACAATACGGAACTAATTCTTTTTCAATATTTCTTGAAACCATGCTGTATGGAACCTGGTTAGAAGTTAAATGAAAATATTTTTCGGCTTCAGCCATTTGTTGGGCAGAATAATTACTAACTCCGCTGGCACGTATTTTTCCCTGTGTTTTTAAAATTTCCAGTGCTTCCATTGTCTCTTCAACCGGAGTGAAGTTATCGGGCCAGTGTTGCTGAAAAAGGTCGATATAATCGGTACCCAACCGACGCAAACAATCTTCGCACTCTTTAATTACGCTTCTTTTTGTTCCCAATCGATAAATCGATATTTCATTTCCGAAATTGTCTTTTGTATTTTCAAAATGCAAATGTGCTGAAACAGTATCCCAGCGCAATCCGAATTTTGTTAAAATTTCAACTTTATCGCGTTTTCCTTTAATGGCTTTTCCAACAAATTCTTCGCTTTGTCCAAACCCATAAACAGGAGCAGAGTCAATTGTTGTCATTCCCAAATCAATTGCTGTTTCAATTGCTTTTATTGATTCGTTTTCTTCGGCGCCGCCCCAAAACCAACCGCCAATTGCCCAGGCACCAAAAGTTAAAGGAGTAATTTTTAGGTCGGCTCCTGGAAGAGTTACTTTGTTCATATTTGTTATTTTAATTTATCTTCAAAAAGCGATTCATAAAATACAAAATCAATCCTAACTAATCGAACTCCAACTAAATTCAGTTTCTTTCGAAGTCATTAATTTTTTCAGCAGAAGTACATTTTCTTTTTTTTGTAAAAAAGGATCATCGTCCAAAATATCAGAGGCTACATTTCTGGCCAATTGTAAAATTTCGCCGTCTTTTGCAAGGTTAGAGATTTTAAGGTCGAAACCGATACCACTTTGTTGGGTTCCCTCAATGTCTCCGGGTCCTCTAATTTTCATGTCAACTTCGGCAATTTCAAAACCATCGTTTGTTCGTACCATGGTTTCCAAACGCTTTTTGCTTTCGGTGCTTATCTTATACGAAGACATTAAAATGCAATACGATTGAGCTGCTCCTCGCCCAACTCTGCCGCGTAGTTGATGGAGTTGTGAGAGTCCAAATCTTTCTGAACTTTCGATAACCATAATTGCTGCATTAGGTACGTCAACCCCCACCTCTATAACAGTTGTTGCGACCAAAATTTGTGTGTCTCCTTTTTTAAAAGTTTGCATGGCACTTTCTTTTATTGCAGGTTTCATTTTGCCATGAACCATCCCAACTTTAATGCCTGGAAATGTTTCTGTAATTTGCCGATAACCCTCTTCCAGATTTTTGAAATCCATTTTTTCAGATTCAGAAATAAGCGGATAAACAATATATGCCTGGGTACCTTTTCCCAATTGTTGGTTTAAAAAATTATAGAGTTGGTTACGACGGTTTTCAAAAAAGTGCATGGTTTGTATCGGTTTTCTTCCCGGAGGAAGTTCGTCAATTACAGAAACATCCAAATCACCATAAACTGTCATTGCCAGAGTTCGAGGTATCGGAGTGGCGGTCATTACCAAAACATGTGGAGGAATTAAATCGTTTTTTTTCCAAAGTTTAGCACGTTGAGCAACTCCGAACCGATGCTGTTCATCAATTACCACCAATCCCAAATTTTTAAAAATCACCGTGTCCTCAATTAGCGCATGTGTACCAATTAATATTTGAATTTCGCTCGATTGCAAGGCAGCATGCAATACTTTTCTGTCTTTGGCTTTTGTTGATCCGGTTAGTAAACCCACTCGTACATTTATACCATCCAAAAATTTAGAAACGGATTGAAAATGCTGCTGTGCAAGTATTTCGGTGGGTGCCATTATACAACTCTGAAATCCATTGTCCATAGCAATAAGCATAATCATTAACGCCACCAGAGTTTTACCACTTCCCACGTCACCTTGAATTAAACGGTTCATCTGAGAATTTTGGTTTACATCGCGCCGAATCTCTTTAATAACTTTTTTTTGTGCATTGGTTAATTCAAATGGCAAAAAAT
Source organism: uncultured Maribellus sp. (assembly GCA_964476535.1). Classification (GTDB taxonomy): domain Bacteria; phylum Bacteroidota; class Bacteroidia; order Bacteroidales; family Prolixibacteraceae; genus Draconibacterium. The sequence goes on along the minus strand of CAYZBC010000107.1, from coordinate 1,965 downwards.
CGTTATAGAATTTATTGAAGTTGTAACCTACTTTTTCAAAACGAAAACCATTAAACTTTTTTTCGCGTTTGTGTTTTAAAGCCAATATTTTTAATTGAATAAAAAATAACTCTTCGAATTTTAACCGAAAGGTTGCGTTTTTTAAATCGCGTGTATTTTTAGGTTTATGGATGGTGATTAACGATTTTTCCAACGACGATAATTTTAGTTTTTCAATTAATGCTACGGGAAGAGTTTCTTTAATTTTTCCCTTGGCAAGCTGCATTAAAGTAAGTTGTATCTTATTGATTGTTTTAGAGTTCAGGAAATTTTTCTTCATTTTTTCAGAAGTATGATAATACCCCTGAAATAATCCCGATGGTTTAAGATCCTGTTCAGCTTCCGTTTCTAAATCGGGATGAACTATGTTTATTTTACCCCCAAATTCAACTGGTTTACCAAAAACTATGTATTCTGTATTTAGTTTAAGGTTTTGTTTTTGCCATTTTATAGCACGAAACCAAACTAATTCGATACTGCCAGTTGCATCATAAAACTTTGCACTCAATCTTTCTTTGCCACCGCTACCAATGCTTTCCATCTTCCGAATTTTTCCTTTAATCTGGATGTACGGCATTTGTGCATGAATTTCGGAAATAGTATAAAACTTCGTTCTGTCGATGTATCTAAAAGGGAAATAGTAGATTAAGTCCTTAAACGTTTTTAGTTTAAGTTCTTTAAATAACAGTTCGGCTCTTTTCGGCCCAACTCCGGGAAGAAATTTTATTTCCTGCTCAAGAAATTCTGACATAAAACAAATATAATTAAACTCTAGTGTTTTTAAGTTCAAGAAAAAAGTGAAATTAAAAAAGGAATTTTTTTTACAACAAATTTACCAATTATCGAAGAGGTTATTCTTGAGTCCAAATTCAAAAAAAATCTCTTCTGACAAATTTAAATTTATTTTCGTAAATCAATTCATAATTGAATCGTCTTGTTTAGCAGATTTGTGGATGTGATAAAAGAGTCAAATATCACTAAGTTCTAATAGCTGGATAAAAGTATGTTTTGAGTTATTTTTTTTCCAACTCACGCAAATGTTCCATTTTTTTACGTTCCAGAAATTCGCGGATACCTTCGTCGTGTTCTTTTATCCGTTTGTTTCCAAATTCATAAATTTTGTTTACTAAACCGTCCAGAAAATCGCGGTCGTGCGAAACAACAATTAAAGTACCGTCAAATTCCACTAAAGCCTGTTTTAAAATGTCCTTAGTTCGCATATCGAGGTGGTTGGTTGGCTCATCCAGAATAAGAAGGTTTACTGGCTCGAGCAATAACTTAATCATTGCCAATCGGGTTCGTTCCCCACCTGAAAGTACACTTACTTTTTTGTCCCAGTCGTCGGCGCCAAACATAAATGCACCCAGAATATCTCTTATTTTAGTCCGAATATCACCTTTTGCAACATCGTCGATGGTTTGAAAAACCGTAAGTTTCTCATCTAAAAGTGAAGCTTCGTTCTGTGAAAAATAACCAATCAAGGAGTTGTGTCCAAGTGTCAGAGTTCCATCGTATTCCAATTCTCCCATAATTGCTTTTACCAGAGTGGTTTTTCCTTCACCATTTTTCCCAACAAAAGCTACTTTTTCTCCCCGGTGAATGCTAAATGTTGCTTCTGAAAAAACTAAATGTTCTCCAAATGATTTTCCCACCTGATCTGCAATTACCGGATAACTTCCAGAACGTGGAGATGGTGGAAAACGCAATCGTAAATGTGAACTGTCCACTTCATCAACATCCAAAGTTGGCAATTTTTCCAGCATTTTTACTCGCGACTGAACTTGTAAAGTTTTGGAATATGTTCCCCTAAAACGTTCGATAAAACGTTCGGTTTCCGCAATCATCTTTTTTTGTTCGTCGAATGCTTTTTGTTGTTGTTCACGTCGTTCGTTGCGCAAAACAAGATATTGTGAATAATTTACTTTG
>CAYZBC010000106.1:0-14804 GCA_964476535.1 uncultured Maribellus sp. | reverse complement strand
AATTTTTTATGAACGCTTATTAAAAATTCATCTCCTTTTTTTCCGGGCATCAACCAATCGGAAACGATTACCACCACACTAATGTCATCATTTGTAAGCTCTTCCAAAACCTCCATGCCTTCTTCAGCATTTTCAGCATATTCGTACAAAAACTCGCCTCCAAACATATTTTCAATCTGTTCTCCCAAACTGTCTAATATAATGTTTTCATCGTCAACACAAACGATTGCTTTTTTTATCATAGTTGTTGTTTATTTTAACCAACTGGTAATATTACAATAAAAGTTGTACCAATCCCAACTTCACTTTTTAATTCTATTGTTGCATCATGTTTTTCAATAATTCGTTGAACGATATCGAGTCCAATTCCAGTTCCTTCACCAGCTTTTTTTGTTGTGAAAAATGGTTCAAAAATCCTTTGTCTTATCTCCTCAGGAATCCCAGTCCCTGTGTCTTGAATGCTAACTTTTACTTTTCCGTCGAGATTTTTTACCGAAAGAGTTAATACACCTTTGTTGTTCATTGCCTGTATTGCATTCGAGATAAGATTAATCCAAATCTGAACCAGTTCATCGGGATAGCAGTTAATCAATGGAATTTCATCGAAATCTTTAATTACTTCAACTCCCTGTTTAAGCAGGTTGTGTTGAAGAGTTAATACGATTTCAATATTTTCAATAAGATTAGTTTTTTCTTTTATTTCCGAGTGATCTTTATGTACGAACTTTTTAAGTGCAAAAATCACCTTCGAAGCTTTGCTTACGGCAAGTTTTATATTCTCTGTGTTTTTTCTAATCGAATAAATATCTTTAGTTGATTTTAAAATCAATTCCGGATTATCAACATTTAGATGCAAAATTACTTTATCAATTTGATTGTAAAGTTTCATGTACATTATTAAGTCAGCCATTGAATCCACATTGTCAATTTTAGCCTCAATGAGTTTTGACTGAACTATTTTTTTCTGCTGCCTTTTTTCTTTAGAAGTTAACGATGGATTATCCTGTTCAATCAAATTCAAAATTGCCAGAAAAACGATTAATTCCTTTTTTGTGAGCTGAGTAAATAATTTGTATAAGCTTTTCAATGAAGAATCCATTGATACTAAAATATTTCCTGCCGAAGCATTAATGGCTCCAATTGGGGTGTTTATTTCGTGTGCAATACCTGCAATTAAATTTCCCAAAGCTCCCATTTTTTCCGACTGAATTAACTGCGCCTGGGTTTCTTGTAAATTAGTCAGCGTATTTTGAAGTTCCTCATTTTGTCTTCTGATAATTAAATCCGATTTCTTACGCTTTGTAATATCGTGAGCAACTCCTTCAATTGATACTGTTTTACCCTCGTTGTTAAAAAGAGGCGACTCTGTTATTTCAATTGTTTTTATTTTTCCATCTTTCGTAAAGAGTTCAAATTCAAATGTTTTTTGTTTTTTACCACTTGCACTTTTCTTGAGCGTTTCGATGGTTTTTTTATTTAACTCGCAGTTGGTCATGTGCTTTACGAGGCCTTCAAAGGCTTCTTTGACAGTATATCCAAGCACCTTTTCAACCGAAGGGCTTATGTACAAATATTTGCCATCCATTCCGTGAGAATAGAAAAAATATTCGTTTTCAAGGCTTTCAATTAGTCTCTTATATTTCTTTGTATCTTCCATTATTAGGGTTTGTTAAACTCGTTCTTCATAACCTGAGTCTATTTTTTTTTAATGACAAAAGACAACGACCATCCACAATCGTAATCGGCTAAATGTAAATATACTAAATCAGTTAACTATGCGAATAAAAATATTACTTTTTTTTAGTCTTTCTAAAAGTGAATTTAAAAGATAGAAACAACAATGTGGCGTTTATAAAAAAGGATGAAATAATAATTAAGTTACCAATTAACTCATGGTAAAAAACATTAATTGTTTTACCAAACAATGCAACCAAACCTCCAATAATAATGGCAGGTACAACTTTTTCTTTTTGAATATTAAGTTTTAATAATCCAGCCAGTGTTGGTATAACAAAAGCACCCGAAAAAAAGGTGAGCGCAAAAAGCAAAGCCTGAATAATTGAGGTTACAAAAAGCGAAATTAAAATGCTGAAAACACCCATAAAAACAATAATTACGCGTGTTGTTTTCAGCGTCTGTTTTTTATTGAGATTTCCGGTAATTAATTCGTTTAATATCATCGACGAGGTTAAAAGAGTCGTGTCGGCCGATGACATAACCGCAGAAAGAAGCGCGGCGATAAAAAGTCCGTAAGCCCAGCCCGGTAATAAGTTTTGAGCAAATGAAACAATTCCGGTATTTTGAAATTGTTGAGAATAAATTCCCAACCATGTTAAAACGAACGAAATTGGAATTAAAATAAGTGCAACGATTAATATACTCCGCGATGCCGTTTTTTCGTCTTTAGCACAAAACACACGCGAGTAAATATCTGGCCCAACCACAAAAGTTACTGAATAAGTTAAGATTAATATTAGCAAATCGATGGCAGAAAACGACTGGTTAAACATTGAATTAATTTGCAGTGGTTCAATTTTTACCGCGATCCTATTTTGAGTTGAAAAAAATAGCAAAGCAACCAGACCTGCTACTATTAAAACAGCTTGAAGCGCATCTGTTTTTAAAATACTTAACTGGCCACCGAGTAAAGTGTAAACGATAAAAATTGCTCCCGAAATTATCACGGCATTGGAATAATCGATAAAACCTAAACCCCCTAATATTTTTGCCGCAGCAATTATTTGGGCTGCTACAATACCTAACCAGGCAATCGGTATTATTACTGACGAAATTATTTCAGCTTTTTTACCATAAAATGTTCCAAGAAGCTCGGGTAGTGTGTAATTGCCAAATCGTTTTACATATTTAGAAATTGGAATTAAAACAAATAATCCCAGCGCCGCACAAAATAAAAACCAAAGTGCTGCCCAACCAATTGTTTGGCTTAATTCAATGGTTCCTAAAATAGCCGAACCACCGAGAATAGTCGCCAGCAAACTTCCTGACACTGGGATAAGTCCTGCTTTTTTACCAGCGACATAAAAGTCGGTTGGTGTTTTTATTTTGAAAGCGGAGTAAATTCCAATTCCGATAATAAAAATAAAGTAAATGAGTATGATTATTTCCGTTTGCATAAATAAAAGTTGTAAATATCGGAAATTAAACTTCAATATCGTATTTTCGTTTTTCAAAAAAAACTATGAAAATGAATAGATTTGTTTTTTCCTTAGTCGCTTTAATTCTATTTTTGGCGGCTTGTACAACAAAAAAGAAAGTTATGCCACCAGTTGCAAAAAAGATTACGAAAGAATTAGCTATTCACGGTGATACCCGCATCGATAATTATTATTGGATGAACGATCGTGAAAATCCTGAAGTAATTGCCCATCTGGAAGCTGAAAATGCCTATAAAGATGAAGTGATGCAACATACCGAACCTTTACAGGAAAAATTGTATGAAGAAATTAAATCGAAAATAAAGCAGGAAGATGAGTCGGTTCCACATAAAAAGAAGGGGTACTTTTATTATACACGAACAATTCCTGAAAAGGAATACAATATAGTTTGCCGAAAAAAGGAAACCATGGAAGCCCGGGAAGAAATTATGCTCGATGTAAATAAAATGGCTGAAGGACATGAGTATTTTGCGCTGGGTGGTTCTGTAGTGAGTCCCGATAATAAATTGCTTGCTTTTGGAATAGACACGGTCAGTCGAAGAAAATATTCCATTCATTTTAAAAACCTTGAAACCGGAGAGGTTTTGACAGATGAAATTCCGCTAACTACAGGCGGCGCAACTTGGGCAAACGACAATAAAACTGTTTTTTATGTGTTGAAAGACGATGTTACGCTTCGTTCGAAAAAAATTATGAAACATGTTTTGGGAACTCCTGTTGAAGACGATGTTGAAGTTTTTTATGAAGAAGATGAAACCTTTTCGACTTTCATTTATAAAACAAAATCGGAGGATTATTTAATTATTGGGAGCGAAAGTACATTAAGCTCGGAATACCAATTTTTGGATGCCAATAATCCGAATGGAGAGTTTAAAATATTACAGCCTCGTGCCAGAGATTTAGAATATTCTGTCGATCAGTTTGGCGACTTTTTCTATATCAGGACAAATTTAGAAGCAAAAAATTTCAGGTTAATGAAAACTCCGGTTACCAACACTGAAAAAGAAAATTGGCAGGAAGTAATTCCACATCGCGATGAAGTATATTTTTCTGATTTTGATATTTTAAAGGATTATTTAGTTGTGTCGGAGCGCAAAGAAGGAATTACACAATTGCGTGTTATGCCATGGGAAGGAGAAGAATTTTATATTGGTTTTGAAGAGGAAGTTTATACCGTTCGATCGAATGTAAATCTCGATTTTAATTCTGACGTTTTTCGATTTAGTTACACTTCACTCACCACACCAAATTCAATTTACGATTTCAATTTAAAAACGAAAGAACGCGATTTGTTAAAACAAACAGAAGTGCTCGGAGATTTTGAGAAGAATGACTACGAAACCAAACGAATTTATGCCACAGCAATGGATGGAACAAAAATTCCGATGTCACTGGTTTATCGAAAAGGAATGGAAAAAAACGGGAACAATCCGGCCTTGATTTACGGATATGGTTCGTATGGATATACGATGGATCCAGGATTCCGGCTTCAGTTATTACCTTTGCTCGATCGTGGTTTTGTATATGCTATTGCGCATATTCGCGGCGGACAAATAAATGGCCGTGCCTGGTACGAAGATGGAAAACTGTTAAAAAAAATGAACACATTTACCGATTTTAATGATTGTGCCCAATTCTTAATTGAAGAAGGATATACCAGCTCTGAAAAATTATTTGCTAAAGGCGGTAGTGCTGGCGGACTTTTAATGGGAGCTTGTATTAACCTAAAACCCGATTTGTATAAAGGAGTTGTTGCTGCAGTACCTTTTGTTGATGTAGTAACAACCATGTTGGATGAAACAATTCCGTTAACCACGGGCGAATTTGACGAGTGGGGAAATCCAAAAGAAGAAAAATATTATTACTACATGAAGTCATATTCTCCAATTGATAATGTTGTAGCAAAAGATTATCCTGCGTTGTTGGTAACAACAGGATTGCACGATTCGCAGGTACAATACTGGGAACCGGCAAAATGGGTAGCGAAATTACGAGAGCTTAAAACCGATGACAATCCATTGATTTTTCATATTAACATGGATTTCGGACACGGCGGTGCGTCTGGCCGTTTTCAATGGATAAAAGATACTGCTCTGGAATATGCTTTTATTTTCGATCAATTGGGGATTGAATAATAATATTAAAAGGATTAAAAAATTAGCCGCATACTTCAGGCAGTTTAATATTTGGCTGGTATAAAATTTCAAATACAGTTAGAGTATGTTGTGCAACATCATTCAATACATTTAAAATTAATTAATTTTGTTTCGTCGTGTTCGTACACGGAAAACAATTTAAACCAATATTCAATAACTTAAATTCAAAATAAAAATGAAAAAAAATCTTTCTTTTTTAGTTCTGTTTGTATTCATTATGAGCGGAGTAGCCGTTGCTCAAGACGGTTGGACAAATCTATTTAATGGTAAAGATCTTACCGGTTGGGAACAACTTAACGGGGAAGCTAAATATGACGTAGTTGATGGAATGATTGTGGGAACTACGGTTATGAATACACCTAACTCATTTATCCGAACCGAAAAAGTATATTCCGACTTTATTTTTGAAGTGGAACTTTTGGTTGCAGAAAACATGAATTCCGGAATACAGTTTCGTAGCGAAAGTAAAGCCGATTACAATAATTATCGGGTGCATGGTTACCAGTGCGAAGTAGATCCATCGGAACGTGCGTGGAGTGCCGGTATTTACGATGAAGCAAGGCGCGGTTGGTTGTACCCACTGACTTTAAATCCGGATGCACAGCCGGCATTGAAGATGGGAGAATGGAATAAATACCGAATTGAATGTATTGGAAATTCAATTAAAACTTGGTTAAACGGGGTGGCTTGTTCGCACGTAATTGATGACATGACTCCAGAGGGTTTTATTGCTTTGCAGGTTCACGGAATTGGAAAATCCAAAGAAAAAGAAGGACATCAGATTAAGTGGAAAAATGTTCGAATTAAAACGGAAAATCTAAAACCTTCACCATCGGAAGGAGTTTATGTGGTAAATCTTATCGCTAATAATTTATCTGACGCTGAAAAAGAACAAGGTTTTAAATTGTTATTTAATGGTAAAAACCTTGATAATTGGAAAATTGAGGAAACGGGAGAACCTGTTAAAAAGGGCTGGGAAGTTATTAACAATGAACTTACTCTAAATGCTGATAAAACCGTAAAAGGCGATGGCGACATTCTTTCAAAAAAAGAATATGGGCCTTTTGAGCTGAAATTCGATTTTAAACTCACCGAAGGTGCAAACAACGGGATAAAATATGGAATTGGAAACAATGGTTCACATATTGGGCTTGAATACCAAATTCTTGATGACGAAAAGCATCCTGATGCAAAACAGGGCGTCGTTGGTAACCGTACACTTGCTTCACTTTACGATTTAATTCCGGCTGAAAAAGAAGCACGGTTTATCAATAAAATCGGTGAATGGAACCAGGGAAGAATTGTTGTTTTTCCTGACAATACTGTTCAGCACTGGCTAAATGGAAGAAAAGTGGTGGAATACAAAAGGGGAAGCAATATATACAAAGCACTGGTTGCCCGGAGTAAATACGCCGATTACAAAGATTTTGGAATGGCATCGCCAGGTCCCATCCTACTTACTGATCACCACGATCAGATATTTTACAGAAGTATTAAAATAAGAGAATTATAACGATGGCAAATAGAAGAAATTTTTTAAAAGCTGCCGGGCTTGGAATGGCTGCTATATCAGTTCCCGGTTTCACAAAAGCATCGGTTTCGCAAGCCGTTGGGAAAAAGGGTAACTTCGATTTTACGCTTGGAGTTGCTTCTTATTCACTTCGTAAATTCTCGCAGGAAGAAGCGCTTGACATGACTTTACGTTGTGGAGTGAACCGAGTATGTTTTAAAAGCATGCACTTGCCGTTGGATTCGGATAAAGCAACCATTGACAAAACCTTAGCTTTGTGTAAAGAAAAAGGTGTTGATTTATATGGTGGCGGTGTTATATATATGAAATCGAAAGAGCAAATTGACGAAGCTTTCGAATATGCAAAAGCGGCAGGAATGAAAATGATTGTTGGTGTTCCAAATCACGAATTGTTGGAATATGTTGAAGGAAAAGTTAAAGAATCTGATATCAAACTTGCAATTCATAACCACGGACCGGGCGATTTGTTATATCCAAGTGCGGAAAGTGCTTATGTAAGAATTAAAGACATGGATAAAAGGATGGGACTTTGTATTGATATTGGTCATACAAAACGAATTGGTCGAGACCCGGAGCAAGATTTAAAAGATTACTTTGATAGAGTTTTCGACATGCATATTAAAGACGTTACAAAAGCTGAACATGATGGTCAAACTTGTATTATTGGTCGTGGAGTAATCGATTTTCCTTCGTTTTTAAAATCGGTAATAGGATTGGATTACAAAGGTGCGCTTTCTCTCGAATACGAAGCAGATGCAAATGATCCACTTCCGGGAATGATGGAATCATTTGGTTATGTAAAGGGTATTTTAGCTACAATGTAAATTAAAAAAAAGATATGAGTTCAAACAGAAGAGATTTTTTAAGAAAAGTAACGGCTGGTGCAGCTGGTGTTGCTGTTGGTAGTTCGGCAATGGGTATGTCGGCAAAAAGTTATGGCAAAATAATTGGGGCCAACGATAGAATTAACATTGCAATTATGGGACTGGGGCGTCGTTTGGGTGCCTATCCGGCTCCAATTGCCCGTAAAGAAAGTAATGTTGAATTACTTTATTTATGCGATGTAATGCAGTCTCAACGCGAAAAAGCTGCAAAACGTTTTGAAAAGGTATTGGATTATAAACCAAAACTTGAAAACGATTTTCGTAAAATTATTGCTGACCCTAAGGTTGATGCGATTATTAATGCAACTCCTGACCACTGGCATACTCCGGGAGCAATTATGGCCATGCAGGGTGGGAAACACGTATATGTTGAGAAGCCTTGTAGTCACGACATGAAAGAAAATGAGATGGTTGTGGCTGCCGCTAAAAAATATGGTAAGGTGGTTCAAATGGGTAATCAGCAACGTTCTTCTGATCATACGCAGGAAATTATAAAAGAAATACATAACGGTATAATTGGTGTTCCTTACCGTGCTGTTGCATTTTATGTAAATGGCAGGGGAGAAGTTCCGGTTCAGAAAAAAACTGCGGTACCAACAGGTTTGGATTGGGAATTATGGCAGGGACCGGCAGTTCATCGTCAATATACAGAGGAAACCTGGGACTACAACTGGCACTGGTATGGATGGAATTACGGAACAGCTGAGGCAGGTAATAACGCAACTCACGAATTAGATGTAGCTCGCTGGGCACTGCAGGTTGCCTATCCTAACAGTGTTTCTGTTGAAGCAGGAAAAAGACATTTCTTCGAGGATGGATGGGAAATGTACGACACCATGGATGCAACCTTTAAATTTGCCGGTGATAAAGTAATTAATTGGGATGGCCGTAGCCGTTCGAAGTACGATACGTATGCCAGAGGTGGACGCGGAACCATTATTTATGGTAGCGAAGGAACTGTTTTTGTTGATCGTGGAAAATATATTCTTTACGATCGTAACGGGAAGATGATTAAAGACAGTAAGTCGTCATCTAACGAAGCCGGAACTGCACTTGGTGGAGGTGGCGATATGACAACAACGCACGTTGTGAACTGGTTTGATGGAATCCGTGGAAATGCGAAACTGCAGGCTCATATTGCAGAAGGAGCGATTAGCCAGGCAATGGTGCATTTTTCTAATGTTGCTTATCGTATTGGACATGGTTTTGATATTGATGATAAATCAGGAATTATGTACGATCGTGAAGCTATGAAATATTGGGGACGTGAATACGAAGCGGGTTGGGAACCAAAATTATAATTCGACAAAAGATTTAAAGATCTGAGTATTGAGAAAGGATTTTTCATTAAAATCCTTTCTCATTTTTTTATTCAATACTTTTTACTTACTATTTACTACTAACAAATGACTTCAAGAAGAAAATTTATAAAAAGAACAGCAGCAACTTTGGGAGCATTTACAATTGTTCCAAGCCATGTTTTATTTGCAAAAGATGAAATTAGAAATGCTGCTGGCCAATTAATTCAACCAAGAATTGTTGCACCTAGCGACAAGATAAACATGGCATTTTGTGGAATCGGAAACCAGGGTGGTGGAATACTCCGGAGTCATAACAAAACAGGAATGGTAAATACAACTGTTTTGTGTGATGTTGATATGGGAGCCAAGCAAACGTTACAAAATATGGAGGCCCATCCAAAGGCAAAACGATACCAGGATTTCAGGGAAATGTTTGACAAATCGGTGAAAGAGTTTGATGCGGTTTGTGTAGGAACACCAGATTTTTCGCACTTTCCAATTGCAATTTTGGCCATGTCTCAAGGCAAACACGTTTATGTTGAAAAACCATTAACCCGTACATTCCACGAATCTGAAATATTAATTAAAGCCGAAAAGAAATACGGAGTTGTTACCCAAATGGGAAACCAGGGACACTCAGACGGAAATTATTATCAGTTTAAGTCGTGGGTTGAAAACGGAATTATTAAGGATGTGAAAAAAATTACGGCTCATATGAATGGCCGTCGCCGCTGGCACGGTTGGGATGTAAATATGAAAAATTATCCAGTTAATCCTGCTATTCCTGAAACACTGGATTGGGATATTTGGTTAATGACTGCTAAAGAACACGGTTATCATGAAGATTTTGTTAACGGACAATGGCGTTGCTGGTACGAACACGGAATGGGCGCATTGGGCGACTGGGGAGCACATATTATGGATACAGCACATCAATTCCTTGAATTGGGAATGCCATACGAAGTAGATCCGATTAAAATTGTAGGTCACAACAAGTTATTTTTCCCGATGGAAACTACGCTGGATTTCAAATTTCCAAAAAGAAAAAATATGCCAGCCTGTACAATTACCTGGTACGATGGACAGAATAATATTCCTCAAGTGCCTAAAGGGTACGGGGAGTTAGAAACAGATCCAAATATTCCACCGGCAAGTAACGGTGTAATGCAGCCGGCAAAATTGGGTGCAGGTAAAGAGATTTATGGCAAAGACCTTACTTTTAAAGGCGGCTCACACGGAAGTACCTTATCAATTATTCCACCGGAAGCTGCAAAAGATATGGAGGGTAAATTGCCCGAAGTACCCAAAGCTCCATCCAATCACTTCGAGAATTTCCAAAGAGCAATACTTGGTACTGAAACGGCAAACTCACCATTCGAAGTTTCTGGCCCCTTAAGTCAGGTTTTCTGTCTGGGAACAATTGCTCAACGGTTAAATACAAAGATTAAATTCGACAGTAAAAAGAAAGAAATTACAAACAATAAACGGGCTAACGATTTGTTAGAAGGAACTCCGCCTCGCAAAGGTTGGGAACAATTTTATAAGTTATAGTTGACTTTTTTTAAAAGATAACAAAGCTCCCTGATAGTAATTATCAGGGAGTTTTTTAATTTTACTACATCAATTATCAATCAGAAAAATTAAACCAATGCAAACTAAAATTTTATTCTTTGTAGCCTTACTTCTTTCAGTGCAATTATTCGCACAGCCAAAGCGCGAACTAGTGAAAGTAATTGTATCGCCCGACCAGAATGACTGGACCTACGAAAGCGGGAAGAGGGCTGAGTTTTCCATTACCGTTTTGAAAAATAATGTTCCCATTGAAGGTGTTAAAATTAATTACAGAATTCAGCCTGAAAAGTTGGACGTATGGGATGAAGGAACGCTCACTTTGAAGGATGGAGTAGTAAAAGTAAAAGCCAAAAAATTCAAAGATGCGGGTTTTTTGCGTTGCCATGCTACGGTTGAAGTCGATGGTAAAAAATATTCGTCGTATGCAACTGCCGGATTTTCTCCGGAAAAAATAGAGCCAACTACCACGCTTCCCGACGATTTTGAAGCTTTCTGGAATAAAGGAAAAGAAGATTTGGCAAAGGTTCCAATAAATCCGGCATTTACACTAATTCCTGAGCGGTGCACTGATAAAGCCGATGTTTACCATGTGGAACTAAACAATATTAGAGGTAAGATTTATGGTATATTGTGTACGCCCAAAAAAGAAGGAAAATACCCCGCAATTTTGCATGTTCCCGGCGCAGGCATTCGTCCGTACTACGGCGATGTGTGGGAAGCAGAAGCAGGTTTTGTTTCGTTTACCATTGGAATCCACGGAATTCCGGTCAATCTTGATCCGGTTGTTTATAGGGATTTGGCAAGTGGTGCATTAAGAAATTATAACACGATGAACATGGACGACAAAGACCAATACTATTATAAACGAGTTTACCTTGGTTGTGTACGTTCTGTGGATTTTATCGAGAGCCTGGATTGTTTCGATGGTGAAAATATTGGTGTTACTGGTGGCAGCCAAGGAGGAGCCCTCTCAATTATTACAACGGGCCTGGACGATCGTATTGATTACCTGGCAGCTTTTTATCCTGCACTTTCCGATTTAACAGGTTATTTACACGGACGGGCTGGTGGCTGGCCGCATATGTTTCGCAACGGTTTTACCAACAAAACCGAAAAAATTGAAACTTCAAAATATTACGATGTTGTAAATTTTGCCCGGTTTGTAAATGTTCCGGGTTGGTACAGTTGGGGTTACAACGATAATGTTTGTCCACCAACCGCTTCGTATGCTGCATATAATGTAATTCCCGCAGAAAAAGAGTTGCATATTTTTCAGGAAACACAACACTGGACTTTCCCTGAACAGCAGGAATTAAAAAACACCTGGCTTTTTGAAAAATTGAAAAAGTAGAATGAAAAAGGGATTAATCAATAAAACTAAACGAAACTATACACGGGCAGGTTAAAAGATTACAATTCAATTTATAAATATTATGAGATGAATAAAATAGCTATAATAATTGTTTTACTGATTCAGGTGTTTTTTTCGAATGCCCAAATAACGATGCAAAAAGCCGATGGTGGTTTACTTTTTACCGAGAATAATGAGAATGTTCTTTTTTATCAGGTTGAACCAAAAAATCATGAAGGTGAATATGCGCGATGCAATTACATTCATCCGCTATGGGGATTTGATGGGACGGTTTTAACCGAAGATTTTCCTGCCGATCATCTACATCATCGTGGCATTTTCTGGACATGGCATCAGGTTTGGATTGGCGACCAGCAAATTGGCGACCCGTGGGAAATTAAAGAATTCGAGCAGGAAATTACTGAAGTTGAATTTATAGCTCAGAAAAGTGGTGTTGGTATTTTAAAAACCGAAGTAGATTGGAAATCGGAATTGTGGAAAAGACAGGGTAAAAAAGTTCCTTATATTAAAGAAAATACAACGATTTCGATACATCCTAAAAAAGATAATTATCGGAAATTAGATTTTGAAATTAGTCTGTTGGCAATGGAAGAGAACCTGTCGATCGGTGGTTCGGACGATGTAAAAGGGTACAGTGGTTTTTCAATACGAATGGTTTTGCCCGAAGACATATTTTTTGCCGGACCGGCAGGAGAAATAGAACCGCAAAATACAGTTGTTGAATCGGTTGGCTATGTAAATGTTTCAGGTAGTTTGTTAGATGGAAATAAAAAAGGTGGTGTTGTAATTATTGATAATCCTGAGAATCCGGATTATCCGCAATCCTGGATTCTTCGCAAACAAAAGAGCATGCAAAATGCAGCTTATCCGGGAAGAGATCTGATTCCTCTTTCAACATCTGATCCACTTGTTTTAAAATATTCATTGTTGGTTTATACAGGTTTTGTGAGTGATCAAAAAATTCAGAAAATAATAAAATAGCCTTGTTGTTGAGCTGGTGAGTTTTCGTCACTCGCTCAATAAAAGTTGCTGCTTGAAAAATTCACCTTCTGAGCTGAAATTCAGCAGGTTAACTTTTCAAAGTCAATTCAAAAAAAATCACGTGATGAAACAAATCATCACGTGATTAAAATATTTGTAAACGAATAATATTTCTACATCAGGAAACTAAGCAGAATTCCAGCTGCAACAGCGGAGCCAATTACACCTGAAACGTTTGGTGCCATAGCATGCATTAGCAAGTGATTCGTAGGATCTTCCTTTAATCCCATAGTTTGCACAACTCGCGCGCTATCGGGAACAGCAGAAACACCAGATGCACCAATCATTGGATTTATTTTATTTTCTTTTTTCATGAAAACGTTCATCAATTTTGCTCCTAAAACACCACCTGCTGTCGCAATTACAAATGAACCAGCACCTAAGGCGAAAATTTTAATCGACGATGGAGTTAGGAAAACATCGGCCTGAGTTGACGCACCAACAGTAATTCCAAGTAAAATGGTAATAACATCGATTAATGGATTAGCGGCAGTATTTGCCAAACGTTTTGTAACACCCGATTCTTTTAGCAAGTTACCAAAGAATAACATTCCAATAAGAGGAAGAGCTGACGGGGCAATATATGCAGTAAGAATTAAGCCTACAATCGGGAAAAGAACTTTTTCCAGTTTAGAAACTGCACGTGGAGGTTTCATTCTAATTCGGCGCTCTTTTTTCGTGGTTAACAATCTAATTACCGGTGGTTGAATTACTGGTACCAAAGCCATATATGAGTACGCTGCAATAGCAATCGGTCCAATTAGGTTTTTCACTGTTTCACCATTTGCCATTACATTTAAACCGTTCGCTAATTTCGAAGAGATAAAAATTGCTGTTGGTCCATCGGCACCACCAATAATTCCAATAGCACCTGCTTCCTGTGGCGAAAACCCAAGATAAATAGCTCCCAAAAAGGTAAGGAATATACCAATTTGTGCAGCTGCTCCCAAAAGCATCAGTTTCGGATTGGAAATTAACGATGAAAAGTCGGTCATTGCACCAATTCCAAGGAATATAAGTGGAGGATACCAGCCTTGTACAACACCCTGATATAGTATGTTCATTACCGAACCTGGTTCGTAAACACCTAATTTCAGGTTAAAATCTGCTACCTGGAACATTGGAATGTTACCAATCAAAATTCCAAAGCCAATTGGAATCAAAAGCATGGGTTCAAAGTCGTATTTAATGGCCAGAAACAGGAATATAAATCCTACCAGCATCATAATAATATTTCCCCACGATACATTTTGAAAGCCTGAAAATTCGTAAAAATTAAACAAACCCGACATAGCGCCGCTATAGTGTTTGTAATCAGCGCCATCGCCAACCAATTTATCTTCGTCCGAAATGGATAAGATACGTTTTGGAAGTTTAACTTTTACTTTATTTGAATTGTATCCGGTCGTTTTGTTTGGGTCCGTATTCGGACGAAGGTGTGTATTGGTTGCCGTATTAAAATTAAGGCTAACTTGTTTCCCAATAATGGTAAAATGCCCTGTATAACGTTGCTTAGCCGAATCTAAAACAAAAGTACCATCTTCTTCGAAACTAAATGTTTTAAAACGTTTTACAGTTCTGGGATTTTCATTTTTTTTATCTTCTCCGGCTTTATAGGTCGGTATTGGTACATAACCATCGGAATAGTCTACCCATTTCCCGGAAGTAAGAACTTCTGAAATATTATCTGACTTTTCTCCCGCAAAAACAACAGGAGAAATCAGAAAGAATAGAAGTATTAATTGAAGTAATTTGTTCATTTTTTTATTCT
>CAYZBC010000105.1:0-14878 GCA_964476535.1 uncultured Maribellus sp. | reverse complement strand
TTCTTTTTATTAATCACAAATAAACGTCCCTTTCTGCGAACAATTTTGCAGTCGGCACTACGTTTTTTCACTGAAACGCGAGTTTTCATTATAATAAATCTTTAATTTTTATATCTAAATGTAATTCTACCTTTGGTTAAATCGTACGGAGACATCTCTACTTTCACCTTATCACCGGGCAAAATTTTAATATAATGCATTCTCATTTTACCGGAAATATGACCTGTAATAACGTGACCATTTTCCAGCTCAACACGAAACATCGCATTCGACAATGCTTCTATTATAGTACCATCTTGCTCTATGGAAGGATGTTTTGCCATAAAAAATATAATTTTATAATTTCTCTGTTACAATAATGTAGGATAATCCCAATTCGCCAAAGTTACATTCCTCCACCCGGTCGTCCTTTAATTCGGCCTGATTTCATCAAACCGTCGTAATGGCGCATCAACAAGTGGCTTTCAATTTGTTGCAATGTATCTAACACAACACCAACAAGAATAAGCAGCGATGTTCCACCGTAAAAATAAGCGAACGACTGTTGTATTCCAATTAACATTGCAAACGCAGGAAGAATAGTTATCAATCCAAGAAATATTGAACCAGGTAATGTTATTCTCGACATAACAGTATCTAAATACTCGACAGTTCGTTTTCCGGGTTTTACGCCCGGTATAAATCCACCGTTCTTTTTCATGTCTTCCGCCATTTGAGTAGGATTAATGGTAATTGCCGTGTAAAAATACGTAAATGCTACCACTAATAAAAATTGTGTTAAATTATACCAAACCCCTGTGATGTTAGATAAAGCTGCCGCAACACCACGAAGATTTTCAGAGTTAGCAACGCCAACAATGGTAATAGGCACCATCATAATTGCCTGGGCAAAGATGATAGGCATAACACCAGCAGCGTTAACTTTAAGAGGAATGTACTGACGTACACCTCCGTATTGTTTGTTACCAACAATTCGTTTTGCATATTGGACCGGAATTTTGCGGGTTCCCTGAACCAACATAATTGAGGCCATAAATACAATGAAAAGTATAACAAATTCTACAAGGAACATTACTAATCCACCACCTTGCTGATTAATACGGGCACCAAATTCCTGTAAAATCGACGAGGGTAGACGAGCAATAATACCAATCATAATAATCAGTGAAATACCATTACCAATTCCTTTATCGGTAATACGTTCGCCCAACCAAAGAACAAACATAGACCCAGCTGTTAAAATTACAATTGAAGGGATGGTAAACCATACTCCTGTCATTGCAAATGCTGTGTCGGGTAACTGAGCATTTAGATTTGCCAAATAAGCCGATGCCTGTGGAATTAAGATTATTACGGTTAAGTACCGAGTAATCTGATTAATTTTCCTTCTTCCTGACTCACCCTCTTTCTGCAACCTCTGAAAGTAGGGGACAGCAATTCCCATTAGTTGAATTACAATTGAGGCAGAAATATACGGCATAATTCCTAAAGCAAAGATAGAAGCCTGAGCAAACGCACCACCAGAAAACATGTTGATCAACCCAAGTAATCCATCTGAAGTTTGCGACTGCAGATTTTGTAATTGAGCAGGATCGATTCCCGGTAGCGAAACAAACGATCCTAACCTGTATATAAGGAGTAGGAATAAAGTTGTTCCAATACGAAATCTAAGATCTTCAATCTTATAAATATTCTTTAGGGTCTCAATGAATCTTTTCATTCGGTTTAAAGTATTTCAGTTGTTCCTTCTATTTTTTCTATTGCTTCTTTTGCGCTTTTCGAAAATGCGTTGGCTTTTACTTCAAGTTTTGTACTTAAAGTACCACCACCAAGAATTTTAATTCTATCGTTTTTCGAAGCGACACCTGCTTTAATCAAAGATTCTTTATCGATGACAGTCAGACTATTCTTTTCAGCTATGTTTTGTAAAACATCAAGGTTGATCGCTTTGTATTCCACCCTGTTAATGTTTTTAAATCCCGACTTAGGAACAACTCGCTGTAAAGGCATCTGCCCACCTTCAAATCCTATTTTCCTTGAATACCCAGATCTAGACTGTTGCCCATTATGTCCACGAGTAGAAGTACCGCCTCGACCTGTGCCTTGGCCTCTTCCTATTCGTTTTGTGGTTTTAGTCGATCCTGTAGCAGGTTGTAAGTTACTTAAATTCATAATTCAGTATTTGAAATATTATTTAACTTCTTCAACACTAATTAAATGCCTCATTTTGTTAACCATGCCAACAATCTGAGGTGTAGCTTCATGTACAATTGGACGGTTTAATTTTTTTAAACCTAACGCTGCCAGTGTTAACTTTTGACGTTTTGTTGATCCGATGCTACTTTTTATTTGTGTAATTCTAAGTTTCGCCATAATTGTGTTATCCTTTAAAAACTTTTCCCATCGAAACACCTCTATGCTGGGCAACCGTGTAGGCATCCCTTAACTCAAGCAAAGCAGCCATTGTGGCTTTTACCAGGTTGTGAGGATTTGATGAGCCTTTTGATTTTGCCAAGATATCGTGGATTCCAACACTCTCCAGCACAGCGCGCATCGCACCACCTGCTTTAACACCGGTTCCCGATGATGCAGGTTTTAACAATACGTTCGCTCCACCAAATTTAGCTACTTGCTCGTGAGGAATAGTTCCGTTAATAACGGGAATTTTCACTAGATTCTTTTTAGCTGCGTCAACACCTTTCGAAATAGCGGTTGTTACCTCGCTAGCTTTACCAAGGCCCCAACCTACAATACCATCTTCGTTACCCACAATTACTATAGCAGAAAAACTAAATGTTCGTCCACCTTTTGTAACCTTAGTAACTCGATTAATGGCTACTAACCTGTCTTTTAATTCCAGGTCGGTTGTTTTTACTTTGTTGCTAATTTTCGCCATAATGTATTAGAATTTTAGGCCACCTTTGCGGGCAGCGTCAGCTAATTGTTTAATTCTACCGTGGTATAAATAACCACTTCTGTCGAATACAACTTCTGTGATACCAGCAGCCAAAGCTTTTTCGGCTACTAAGTTACCTACCATTGCTGCTTTCTCCGATTTGCTTCCTTCTTTTCCAGCTATTATTTTATCTGAAGAAGAAGAAGCTGTCAAAGTTATTCCCTGTATGTCGTCAACAATTTGAGCATAAATTTGCTTATTGCTTCTAAAAACACACAATCTAGGGCGTTCGGCTGAGCCGGAAACTATTGTACGAACACGACCTTTAATTCTAGTTCGCCGTTGTAATTTTGTTAATGCCATAATAATTAATTTTTCAAAAATTATTTTGCAGCGGCTTTACCAGCTTTGCGCCTTAATACTTCGCCAACAAACTTAATACCTTTTCCTTTGTAAGGCTCAGGTTTACGGAATGATCTGATTTTTGCCGCGACTTGCCCAACTAATTGCTTATCAATACTTTTCAAAGTAACAATTGGGTTTTTTCGTTTATCAGATACTGCTTCAACATTCACTTCAGAAGGAATTTGCAAGTATGTATGGTGAGCGAAACCTAATACAAGGTCGAGCACATTACCGGGCAATAATTCTGCACGATAACCAACACCAACTAATTCCAACTTTATTTCATAACCTTTGGAAACACCAATAACCATGTTGTTAACCAAAGACCGGTAGAGTCCATGAAATGATTTATGGCGTTTTGTTTCGCCCTCCCTTTTGAAATTGACAGTGGCATCTTCCAACGACACTTCAATTTCTGGGTCAACTTTCTGTGACAATTCTCCAAGAGGTCCCTTAACAGTAACGACGTTTTCGTCGCTAACTTTAATTTCTACTCCGGCTGGAATTGTAATGGGTAATTTACCTATTCTTGACATGACCGTTCCTTTATTAATAGACGTGACACAATACTTCTCCTCCAACTCCAAGCACTCGAGCTTCTTTGTCGGAAATTACACCTTTCGATGAGGAGATAATTGCTATGCCTAAACCATTTAGTACACGTGGAATGTTTGTAGAGTCGCAATATTTACGTAAACCAGGTTTACTTATACGTTCTAACTTTTTAATCGCAGATATTTTTGTCTCCGGGTTATATTTCAAGGCAATTTTTATATTCCCCTGGTAACCTACTTCTTCTTCAAATTTGTAATTCAAAATGTACCCTTTTTCTTTTAAAAGTTTGGTCATTTCTTTTTTCAAATTCGAAGCAGGTATGTCAACCACGCGATGTTTCGCCTGAATTCCATTTCTTACCCTTGTTAGATAATCTGCTATTGGATCTGTTACTTTACTCATTTTTTCAAGTTCTTTAAACGATTACCAACTTGCCTTTTTAACTCCAGGAATAAGGCCATTTGATGCCATTTCCCTAAAATTAATTCTGCTTATACCGAATTGGCGCATGTACCCTTTTGGTCGTCCGGTAAGTTTACACCTGTTGTGTAAACGAACCTTCGAAGAGTTTTTAGGAAGTTTTTGCAAACCTTCCGAGTCACCTTCCGCTTTCAGCATGGCCCGTTTTTCGGCATATTTCTCAACTAATTTTGCACGCTTCACTTCGCGGGCGATCATTGATTCTTTTGCCATAACTAGTTCTTTTTAACGTTTTTAAATGGTAACCCTAATTCTTTCAACAAAGCAAAACCTTCTTCGTCGGTTTTCGCTGAAGTAACAAAGGTAATGTTCATCCCGTTTATCTTGCTCACTTTATCAAGCACGATTTCAGGAAAAACAATTTGTTCTGGAACACCTAGCGTATAGTTGCCTCTACCGTCCATTTTGCTTTCAATTCCGCGGAAATCGCGGATACGTGGCAATGCCACAGCAACTAGTCGATCGAGAAATTCATACATTTGGTCGCGACGTAATGTTACACGCACGCCAATTGGCATTTTTTTCCTTAGTTTAAAATTAGAGATGTCCTTTTTAGACATGGTTTGCACAGCTTTTTGGCCGGCAATCATTGTCATTTCGGTTGTTGCAACATCAATTAGCTTTTTATCTGCAATTGCTGCTCCTACACCTTGATTAAGAACGATTTTTTCCAATTTCGGAACCTGCATCACTGAAGAATAATCGAATCCTTTTTTTAATGAAAGAATTATTTCTTCTTGATATTTCTTTTTAAGAGTTGGTATGTAAGCCATTACTTTATCTCCTCTCCAGATTTTTTAGAAAAACGAACTAATTTACCATTGTCATCCAATCTCCTACCAATACGTGTTGCTTCTCCAGATTTTGGATCAACCAACATTAGGTTTGAGATGTGTACAGATGCTTCTTTTTCGATGATACCTCCCTGTGGCGATTCCGCATTAGGTTTGGTATGTTTTTTCATCAAATTAACACCTTCTACAATTGCTCTGTCTGTTTTAACGAATACTTCTAACACACGGCCTTTTGTGCCCTTGTTATTTCCGGTATTCACTATCACAGTGTCACCTTTCTTTATGTGTAACTTTTTCTGCATATTGAGCTTTTTACTAATTAAAGTACTTCTGGTGCGAGTGAAATAATTTTCATATTCTTTTCTCGCAATTCACGTGCTACAGGTCCAAAAATACGTGTTCCTCGCATTTCGTCAGTAGCATTTAAAAGAACAACCGCGTTGTCGTCGAAACGAATATAAGAACCATCTTTACGACGATTTTCTTTTTTCGTACGCACAACTATAGCGCGAGAAACTGTTCCTTTTTTAACTTCACTACCTGGCATTGCACTTTTTACAGTAACTACAATTGTGTCACCTAAAGAAGCGTAACGTTTTCTTGTTCCTCCCAGAACACGAATACACAACACTGTTTTAGCTCCACTGTTGTCAGCTACCGCACATCTTGATTCTTGTTGTATCATGATTACTTAGCTCTTTCCATTATTTCAACTAATCTCCAACATTTGGTTTTACTGAGCGGACGTGTTTCCATTATCTTTACAGTATCACCTTCGTTGCAATTATTGTCCTCGTCATGGGCATGGAATTTAGTTGTTTTGTTAACGAACTTACCGTATATAGGATGTTTTACTTTACGTGCAACAGCAACTATAATAGATTTGTCCATTTTATCGCTAACAACTAATCCGATTCTCTCTTTCCTGAGATTTCTTGCTTTTTTTTCTTCCATCGTTGAATTAATTCTGATTTTCGTTTAATTCTCTCTCTTGAAGAATAGTTTTCAATCTTGCAATACTTTGCTTGCTTTCCTTAATTATCATAGGATTTTCAAGTGGAGATACTGCATGATTTAATTTTAGGCGAACAAGGTTTTCCTTTTCAACCTGCAATCTTTCGACGATTTCTTTGCTCGTCAATTCTTTGATTTCAGTAGTTTTCATTATTCACCTTTTTATTCTTCAACATAATCACGTCTAATCATAAACTTTGTTTTAACCGGTAATTTCTGAGCGGCTAATCTTAAAGCTTCTTTGGCCAATGCGAATGGCACACCGTCTGCTTCAATAATAATACGCCCAGGAGAAATCGGAGCAACAAATGCTTCTGGAGCACCTTTACCTTTACCCATCCTTACTTCGGCTGGTTTTTTGGTAATAGGTTTATCAGGGAAAACCCTTATCCATATCTGACCTTGTCGTTGCATGTGACGAGTTACCGCAACCCTTGCAGCTTCAATCTGGCGACCCGTGAGCCACGCTTCATCCAACGACTTTATTCCAAATGACCCGAATGCAAGTTGGTTCCCTCTTTGGGCATTCCCTTTCATTCGACCCTTCTGTACTCTTCTAAATTTTACTTTTTTCGGCTGTAACATCCTTTTTTATATTCTAAGTGTTAAACCACTATTTCCTACGTCTGTTTGGACGATTGGCTTCTCTTCCACCACCTTTCCCACCTCTACCAGGCTTTTGCCCTAGATTTGGAGACAGATCGCGTTTACCATAAACCATACCCTTACAAATCCAAACTTTGACACCGATAAGTCCGGTTTTAGTTAAAGCCTCAGCCAATGCGTAATCAATATCAGCACGCAAAGTATGTAGTGGAGTACGGCCATCTTTATACATTTCAGACCGTGCCATTTCTGCTCCGTTTAATCTTCCAGAAATTAATACTTTGATTCCTTCGGCACCCATTCTCATGGTTGAAGCAATAGCCATTTTAGTAGCCCTACGGTATGCAATTTTACCTTCGATTTGCCTTGCAATATTATTTGCAACAATTTTGGCATCGAGTTCAGGACGTTTGATCTCGAAAATGTTGATCTGGACCTCTTTGTTGGTAATCTTCTTTAATTCTTCTTTCAATTTGTCAACTTCTTGACCGCCTTTACCAATAATAATACCTGGGCGTGAAGTATGAACTGTGATGGTAATGAGCTTCAAGGTACGTTCAATAACGATTCTTGAAATACTGGCTTTTGCTAAACGAGCATTCAGGTATTCCCTGATTTTATGGTCTTCAACCAACTTGTCGCCGTAATTATCACCACCATACCAGTTTGAGTCCCATCCTTTGATGAATCCCAAGCGATTTGATATCGGATTTACTTTTTGTCCCATGTATTACGAATTAAGATTTTCTTCAACAACACTTTCTTTTCTATCTACGAATATAGTCACGTGATTCGAACGTTTTCTGATTCGGTGCGCACGACCTTGTGGGGCCGGGCGTAATCTTTTCAGCATACGACCTGAATCTACCATGATTTTTTGCACGTAAAGCTCACTTTCTTCTAAACGAACTCCTTCGTTTTTAGCCTGCCAATTGGCAATGGCCGAAAGAAGAAGTTTTTCTACCCCGCGAGATGCTTCTTTTGAAGAGAACTTCAAATTATCTAAAGCTTTATTTACCTCCATACCACGAATCATATCGGCTACAAGCCTCATTTTTCGCGGAGATGTAAGGCAGTTTTTTAAAACAGCAAAATATTGATGTTTTTTTTCTTCTTTTCTTTTCTCAGCTGCTAGTCTTTTTCTGGCACCCATTTTCTTTTCTTTTAAAATTAATAGTTATGCCTTACCTCTTTTTGCTACCACCATGCCCTCTGTACGTACGAGTTGGTGCAAATTCACCTAAACGGTGTCCTACCATATTTTCGGTAATATAAACCGGGATGAATTTGTTTCCGTTATGCACTGCAATAGTATGGCCCACAAAATCGGGAGAAATTACAGATGCTCTGGCCCATGTTTTTAATACCGATTTTTTGTTGGCATCATTCATAGCCAACACTTTCTTTTCAACTTTATAATCGATATAAGGACCTTTTTTTAATGAACGACTCATAATTTTCCTCTATTTATTTTTTCCTACGTTCTACAATATACTTGCTGGAAGCCTTTTTCTTCGAACGGGTTTTAAACCCTTTCGCAAGAACACCTTTACGTGAGCGTGGGTGTCCACCCGATGATTTACCTTCACCACCACCCATTGGGTGATCAACTGGGTTCATCACGACACCACGAACTCGTGGTCTTCTTCCTAACCACCTTGATCGACCGGCTTTACCCGATTTTTCGAGGTTGTGTTCAGTATTTCCAACCGTACCTACTGTAGCCTTACAGGATGTCAGTACCATACGAGATTCGCCAGATGGTAATTTCAGAATTGCGAATTTACCATCACGAGAGGTCAGTTGCGCGTAAACGCCTGCACTACGAGCCATTACACCACCCTGCCCAGGATGGAGTTCAATGTTATGTACCAAAGTACCAAGAGGTATATCAGCAAGTGGAAGAGTGTTTCCAACTTCAGGTTCCGCACCATTACCGCTTTTCACCGTTTGACCAACTTGCAACCCATTAGGTGCAACGATGTAACGTTTTTCGCCGTCTTCATATTTCAGAAGTGCGATACGTGCGGTACGATTTGGATCGTACTGAATGGAATCAACAACAGCTGCAACTCCGTCTTTATCGCGTTTAAAGTCGATAATACGGTATTTGCGTTTGTGTCCCCCACCTATATACCTCATTGTCATTCGTCCCTGGTTGTTTCTTCCCCCAGTTCTACGAATTGGTTCCAACAATGATTTTTCAGGTGTAGATGCAGTAATGGTATCAAAAGCGCCAATTACTTTGTGCCTTTGACCCGGAGTTACTGGTTTTAATTTTCTTACTGCCATTTTATATTAAATATTACTATAAAAGTCAATACTATCTCCATCAACCAAAGTAACAAATGCCTTTTTGAAAGCAACTGTTTTTCCGGTGATAACACCACCTTTGGTAAATCTAGATTTCATCTTGCCACCATAAACCATGGTATTAACGCGGTCAACTGTAACGTCATAAAGACTTTCAATAGCCTTTTTAATTTGAGGTTTAGTTGCCCTGCGGTCTACCACGAATCCGTAACGGTTAAACCGTTCCGTCTGGTCGCTCATTTTTTCGGTCACTAATGGTTTAAATATAATATCCATCTTTTTATATCCTTAAATTTTAAACGCTTCTTCAATTTTCGCTACCGAACCTTCCAAAAGAACAATGGTTTTTGCATTGAGAATATGGTAAGTACTTAATTCTGAAGCTATTACGACTGATACGTCCCGTAAATTTCTGGAGGACAAATATATACTATTATTTTCGACTGGTAAAACGAAAAGTGACTTTTTATCAGCTAATTGTAAATTAGTTTTTATTGCCACCATTTCCTTCGTTTTAAATCCTTCGAAGCTAAAATCTTCAAGTATCAAAATACTTTGTTCGTTCGCCTTATAAGTCAAAGCAGATTTTCTGGCCAACTGTTTTACTTTTTTATTCAGTTTAAAACCATAGTTACGCGGACGTGGGCCAAAAACAGTACCACCACCTCTAAAAATAGGCGATTTTATGCTACCTGCCCGTGCTGTACCTGTACCTTTTTGCTTTTTTATCTTACGGGTACTTCCCGCAATGTCTGCACGTTCTTTCGATTTGTGAGTTCCCTGGCGTTGATTTGCCATGTATTGTTTTACATCAAGGTAAATGGCATGATCGCTAGGTTCAATCCCGAAAATCTGGTCGTTTAAAGCGACTTTTCTTCCGGTTTCTTTTCCTTCAATATTCAGTACACTTAGTTCCATTGCTTCCTAATAATTAAGTATGAACTTTTGGCGCCAGGTACTGAACCTTTCACCACAATTAAATTCTTTTCAGGAATAATTTTAATTACCTGAAGGTTTTCGATGGTTACCGTTTTGCCACCATCTCTACCTGCCATGCGCATTCCTTTAAAAACTCGCGATGGCCAAGAAGAAGCTCCAATAGAACCCGGTGCTCTTAATCTATTATGCTGCCCGTGAGTTGCATCATTTACTCCCTTGAAATTGTGTCTTTTTACAACTCCCTGGAAACCTTTTCCTTTTGAAACTCCAACAACATCAACGAAATCATTTTCATGAAATACACTAACATCAATTTCTTGTCCCAATTCGAAAACTTCTTGGTAGGTGTCTCTAAACTCAACTACTTTACGCTTTGGTGTTACTCCGGCCTTTTTAAAATGACCAAACTCTGCTTTAGTGGCGTGTTTTTCTTTCTTATCGCCATAAGCAAGTTGGAGCGCATTGTAGCCGTCGGTTTCTTCGGTCTTAACTTGTGTAACTACACAAGGACCGGCTTCAATCACAGTGCATGGGATGTTCTTCCCCTCAACACTGAATACGGATGTCATTCCGATTTTTTTTCCAATAATACCAGCCATTTTGGACTACTTTTAATTATCAAACTTTAATTTCTACTTCAACGCCACTGGGTAATTCCAGCTTCATTAGTGCGTCGATTGTTTTTGCGGTTGAACTGTAAATGTCGATCAAACGTTTGTATGAAGACAACTGAAATTGCTCCCTCGATTTTTTATTTACGAAGGTTGACCGTAATACTGTAAAAACTCTTCGGTGTGTTGGAAGTGGAATAGGACCACTTACAATTGCACCTGTAGATTTTACCGTTTTTACGATTTTCTCAGCACTCTTGTCAACAAGGTTGTGATCGTACGATTTTAGCTTAATCCTGATCTTTTGACTCATAATGAGAATATATAATAGTTTTTATAATAAATCTGTTCTTCCTTGTACATCTTCTAACACTTTCTCTGCCAAAGCTGTTGGCACTATCTGGTATTGGCTAAACTCCATTGACGAAGTTGCCCTGCCCGATGATAAAGTACGCAATACAGTTACGTATCCAAATTGCTCAGCAAGTGGCACTTTTGCACTAACCACTTTAGCACCTCCCTTGGTCTCCATTCCTGTAATTTCACCTCGTCTTCTGTTTAAATCTCCAATTATATCGCCCATATATTCTTCCGGAGTAACAATCTCCACTTTCATAATAGGTTCTAATAATTTCGGACCTGCTTTAGAAGCAGCACTACGGAAGGCTTGTCTGGCGCATATTTCAAATGCCAATTGGTCTGAATCTACCGGATGGAACGAACCATCCAATAAAGTTACTTTCAAGCTATCAACCGGAAAACCAGCTAGCGGACCGTTAGCAAGTGCATTGGTGAACCCCTTTTCTACAGGGCCGATAAATTCTTTTGGAATTCTTCCACCTTTCACTTTATCAATAAATTGTAATCCGGTTACACCCTTGTCTGCAGGTTCAACTTCAACAATAATGTCTGCAAATTTACCACGACCACCGGTTTGTTTCTTGAATACTTCACGAAGTTCAACCTTCCGGCTAATTGCTTCTTTATATGCCACCTGAGGAGCGCCCTGATTACATTCAACTTTAAATTCACGACGCAAACGATCCACCAAAATTTCAAGGTGAAGTTCACCCATTCCGCGAATAACTGTTTGTCCTGAATCTGGGTCGGTATTAACCACGAAAGTTGGGTCTTCCTCTGCCAGTTTTTGCAAACCAACCGAAAGTTTATCAATGTCCTTTTGTGATTTCGGTTCAATTGCAATTCCAATTACCGGTTCCGGAAAATCCATACTTTCCAAAATAATAGGCCTCTTAAGCGCGCAAAGCGTATCTCCGGTACGAATATCTTTAAATCCAACAGCAGCACAAATATCTCCTGCCTCAATTACTTCTCTCGGATTTTGTTTGTTTGAATGCATCTGATACAGTCTGGAAATTCGTTCTTTCTTTCCTGTACGAGTATTAAGAACCTGCGAACCTGCATCAATCTTACCTGAATAAACGCGAATAAATGCCAAACGACCAACAAATGGGTCGGTCGCAATTTTAAATGCCAATGCAGCCATTGGTTCTTCCACATTAGCAGTACGCCTTTCTTCTTTATTTGTATCTGGATTCATTCCTACAATATCGCCACTATTCAATGGACTTGGCAAGAATGCACAAACAGAATCGAGCAAACGTTGTACCCCCTTATTCTTAAATGCAGAACCACACATCATTGGAATAATAATTCCTTCGATTGTAGCACGGCGAATAACAGCAAGCAATTCGTCTTTAGTTATTGAATCAGGATCTTCGAAATAACGTTCCAATATAGCATCATCTACTTCAGCAACCGATTCAACCAATTTACCTCTCCACTCTTCTGCTTGCTCCAACAATTCAGAAGGAATTTCTTCCAAAGTGTAAGTAGTTCCCATATCAGCATCTTCATACCAACGAACTGCTTTCATTTCGATAAGATCAATAACTCCTTCGAATTTCTCTTCAGCTCCAATAGGAAGTTGAACTGGTACAGGATTCGCGCCTAATTTTTCTTTAATATCATTATATACATTAAAAAAGTCGGCACCAGAACGGTCCATTTTATTTACAAATGCAATTCTTGGAACACCATATTTTTCAGCCTGACGCCAAACAGTTTCCGACTGTGCTTCAACTCCACCAACTGCACAAAAAAGTGCAACTGTTCCGTCTAAAATTCGCAGCGAACGTTCCACTTCAACTGTAAAATCTACGTGCCCTGGGGTATCAATAATGTTAATTTTGTGTTCAACATCTTTATATTTCCAAAACGTGGTAGTAGCTGCCGATGTAATTGTAATCCCTCTCTCCTGTTCCTGCTCCATCCAATCCATTGTAGCAGCACCATCATGAACTTCACCGATACGGTGGGTTAACCCGGTATAATACAGAACTCGTTCCGTAACCGTGGTTTTACCCGCATCAATGTGCGCCATAATTCCAATATTCCTTGTATATTTCAGATCTTGTGTAGCCATTTTCTTATTCTATAAATTATGCTCCACTAAAACCTGAAGTGTGCGAATGCACGGTTGGCCTCAGCCATTCTGTGAGTATCTTCTTTCTTTTTAAAAGCACCACCTTCTTCGTTGAAAGCAGCAACAATTTCTGCAGACAATTTATCGGCCATTGATTTTCCAGAACGTTTACGCGCAAACAAAATCATATTTTTAATACTAATTGATTGCTTTCTTTCTTGTCTAACTTCCATAGGCACCTGAAAAGTTGCTCCACCTACCCGGCGGCTTTTTACTTCAACTGCCGGAGTAATGTTTTCCAATGCTTTTTTCCAAACATCCAGAGGTGACAATTCTGTGTCTTTCACACGTTTTTCTACCATATCAATAGACTGATAAAAAACCGTGTAGGCTGTTGACTTTTTCCCATCTACCATAAGGTCGTTTACAAACCGGGTTACCAATAAATCGTTAAATTTTGGATCCGGCAATAACAATCTCTTCTTTGGTTTCGACTTTCTCATTTTTAATACTTTTAGTGTTATCTAAATCGGCTGCCCTAAGGCGGTCTTCAGCTTTTCTCCGGAAGACATTCAAGAGAATTACTTACTCAACCCAACCACTACAATAACTTTTTAACTACTCGTTTTTTTATCTCTATTTTTTCGGTCTTTTTGCACCGTACTTCGAACGACGTTGCGTACGTCCTTCAACACCTGCCGTATCCAGCGCACCACGAATTAAGTGATAACGTACACCTGGAAGGTCTTTTACCCTACCTCCACGAACAAGCACAATCGAGTGCTCTTGAAGGTTGTGACCTTCACCGGGGATATAAGCGTTTACCTCTTTACCATTTGTTAACCTTACCCTTGCAACTTTACGCATTGCAGAATTAGGTTTTTTAGGCGTAGTGGTATAAACACGAACACATACTCCACGACGTTGTGGGCATGAATCTAAGGCAGGAGAACTACTTTTCTCTACCTTGCTTTGTCTTCCTTTCCTAACTAACTGTTGAATAGTTGGCATAACTACCTGTTTTTTATATAGTTAATAATCATCTCAAAATTTGGACTGCAAAATTATGCAAAAATCCTTAAAAACACTACGTTTCCGGGGAAAAATACAGACCACCCCTTAAAACGGCTCGCAAAAGTACAATTTTTATGCAAAGTTCAATAGCTTTTTTACTTTATTTTAAAAAAATTAAGATTCGAATAGATTGGACATCAATCAATTTAGCCAGATAACTAAATACATTCGCTGAAAATGGAAATCAGAGCTTAAATCAATCGCTCTATTAAGCGTTCATCTTTAGTAACAATTTCAGCAATTCCCTGCATTTCCTGATTAAATGGCAGTTGCTTTTTATCGTTGCTAGTTAATGGTAAACGTTGCTTTGATTAGCAGCAAACACACTAAAATATTTTATATAGTAATAAAATTATCGACGGTAAAAATCCCAGCAAGGAAAGTAACCTCGCTTTGTGTTGATACCTTTCCTTATCATTTAAATAATAAAATATCCCGATTGGAATAATCGAGATAAAAAGTACCGTTCCAATAAAATTGAAAATTTCACTTTTGTCTGTAAGAAAAGTAAATTCGTGAACACCTTCATCGAAATACCATATTGCAATTGCAATTATTGTTGATAGCAGGATAATAATTATTGGAAAAATACGACAACAGAGTTTATTATTTTGCATCGTTATTCGTTTAGTTCAAAGATTAAACGAAATTACAAAAATTTATTCTTTTATAATCATGGTTTTTATATCGGACGACCAGGCAGAAAAATAACCCAGTGCCCCATTTGTAATATTGGAAACTGGAT